>CAJOII010000051.1 GCA_905234535.1 uncultured Ruminococcus sp. | reverse complement strand
TGGCGTAGAGTGAGGGATTTGAACCCTCGGTACCAGAAAGGTACACAGCATTTCCAGTGCTGCTCCTTCGGCCGCTCGGACAACTCTACACGGTCAAATATGAAAGCAATTTTCAATTGCCTACCTATTATATACAATTCTACAGAAAAAATCAAGTGAAAATTTAATTTTTTTCAAAAAGACGCCCTCTGCGCAGAACACCAGCACAGAGAGCGCTATATGTATTATCGATAAAGAAACGGCGCTTTACGCGTCGAAGCCGACTCTGCCCTTGATTGCTTCGCCGATACCGTCCGGCACCGGAAGATGCGCGAGATACCGCTGGATATAAGTCGCGTCGGTGATATCCAAGACATCGCCCGTGATGATCGCGGCGCGCTCGTTGAAGTCTTTCGACACAGGAAGATTCGCAAGATGGCGCTGAATATTCGTCACATCGACCACCGTAACCTTACCGTCGCCGTCGGCGTCGCCGAGGATAGGCTCCTCTTCATCAAGCGCGACAAAGGTGAAGCCGAATTCATCCGCGTAACGCTGTGCGTCGGTATCTCTGTATCCGTAGATAACAAAGCCCTCGTCCTTGATATATTCGTCCTTTTCGCTGTTGTAGCGATAGCCGAATGCGTGGTCTAAAATCTCCCGCGCCGAAGCGGGGACCGTGATCGACCGAAGCGCCGGACAGTCAAGAAACGCGTCCGCGATAAACTCGACAGAATCGGGCAGCGTGATCGAAGAGAGCGCACCACAGCCCTGAAACGCCCTGTCGGATATCATCCTCAGAGATCCGAGGAAGGTCACCGATTCGAGTGAGGTACAGTCTTTGAACGCTTCTGAGTCGATATTATCCATCTTCGCGGGAATCTCAATCGACGAGAGAGCGGTACAATTTCTGAACAGACCGCTGCTGATCTCTTCAAGTCCGGAGGGCAGCCTGACATCCTCAAGCGAGGTACAACCCTCAAACACGCGCAAACGGATCTCTGTTAAGGAATCGGGAAGATCGACCTCCTTGAGCGATGTACATCCCTTAAATGCTTCTCTGTCGACAGAAGTCAGTCGATCGGGAAAGTTGATGCTTCTGAGCTGTGAGCAATTCAAAAATGCAAAGCTCTTGATTTTGAGCTCTTTGGAGGAGGTCTTGATCTCTACCTCCTCAAGCGCGCTGCAGCCGTCAAAAGCGGAGAATCCGATAAACTCCACCGCGCCGGGGATCGTGATCTCCTCGAGCGGCACGCCGCAGAACGCCGCGCCGATAAAGGTCACCGAGTCGGGGATAAAGATATGCTTGATGATACAGCCTCTGAAAGCGTCGCCCTTGATCTTCGTCACCGTATCGGGGATGATGACCGTGGTACGAGTGTTCATAACGGATTTAATATCAGCAATAATAGGTAATCTCTCCGAAGAAAGACAGCCACTTTTCGATAACAATGTCTTTATTCGCTTCGATTGCTTTGCTAAGATAATTCAGCGTTTTTCTGTCATATTCAGAGTTGTTGTTGGCGAGTAAGCATTTGCCTGATTTGGTTATCCAAAACTTTGTAGCATTAGCATTAGGCTTTCCTTTTGAAACGTGAACATGAACAGGCTCAAGCGGCTTGTTTTCATTCGCCCAAAAATAAACCCAATAGGAGCCAATTTTAAAAACCTGAGGCATTGTCAAATCCTCCGTTTTGTGACAGCTCAATAATCAAATGGGCGTTATTTTCTATGATTGATTGATACCTTTTGATTTCATCTTCGGTAAATCCGAATATGTCCTGCCACTCATAATTCGGTAAAAAACAGCTTGCGTAATGAAAACCGTCTTTTTCATCGGTTTTTTCAATATATACCTTAACCGTATTATCACTGAGCATTTCCGAGTGAACAATCTCGGTTTCATCATCAAGGGTAAGATAGGGGTACATCATATAAAACACCTCCGCTGAGCATATTGTAGCACATTACAAAGCAAAATACAATCATCTTGTTTTATATTATAGCCCCCCAAGCAGGGAATTTGTACGGCAAATTCCAAATATGATTCAATCAAAGTAGAATAAATCCTCGAATTTTTTATCCAGTGCTATGCAAAGCACCAGTGCAAGCTTTGCAGTCGGATTAAACTGCCCTGTTTCTATAGAGCTTATTGTATTTCTTGACACACCGACAAGCTTTGCGAGAGCCTGCTGCGAGAGTCCTGCCTGCTGTCTGGCTTTTTTAAGATTGTTCTTTAATACTAAATTATTGTCCATGAATAATACCAAGCACCAAAAAGCATATGAAAAACATAAAATATATTATCGTAATAGCAAGTTCATGCTTCTTCCTCAGCAAAACAAACTTAGTAATGAATAGCGCCGACTGGCTAAGCCACCATGCAGCGAACCAAAAATACACAATCTCAATCGCATAACGAAATTGGAAATATAACGCTACAATTCCCATGGCAGCAGAGAGAACGATATAAGCGATGCGCGATGCCGTTTTGATAGATTCTAAGTCAGCAAAATCCTTTCCCTTGCCCTCTTTTTGTGCCTTTGATAAAACCTCCTCCTTATTCATAGTGGTTCTCCTTAAAAGTAGAATTGACAAGTAAACTTGCCATAACCAAAGTATATCACTGCAAAGTTTTCTTTGCGTTATTTGCGCAAAAAAAAGTGTTCATAACTTAAATCCGTTATGAACACTCATACTGTCGCAGGTGACAGGATCCCACTGCTTATAAAATGCGTTCATCCCGAGAACGGTCACTGTATGACCGTCGACGGCTATCGGGATCGACAGGATCCTGCTGTCTCCCTGATAGCCGACGATCTCCGCGGTATCGTCATCGTTGATCCGGTACCAGAAGGTTCCGGTCGTGTCAAGATACGACTCGGTTGACGCGGCCGAAGCAGCCGCGGGTACGAGCACCGCCGTCAGGATACAGATCAACAGGAACAAGGATATGATTTTTTTCATATAAACACTCCCTTCGTTTTTGCAGTATTATTTTACCATCAACCCTGCCCCTCCCGCAAGCTAAAAGCCCCGCAGAACAGGGTTAGTTTTCGGATAGGTTCAGCAAAAAAGCCCCGGATCACCCGCTTTATGCCGTGATACCGAGGCTGTCTTGTCAAAATTTTAGTTCTCAAAAAGAATATTAAAAAAATCATCGTAGTCCCTGATCTCGTAGTCCACGAGGTCAGAGTCCTCATGAGGATGATCCCCGAGGTAGCGGCAGGTGGTGATCTTCGCGTTTCTGCCGCCCTGCATATCCGAGGTCAGAGAATCCCCGAGCATGATCACGCGGCTCCTATCCTCGACCTGCAGCGCGCGGAAGATATAGTCGAAGTACTCCCTCGTCGGCTTCTGATACCCGATCTCCTCGGAGATGAAGAGCCCGTCGATGAAGGGCTTGATCGTCGAGCGGCTGAAGCGGCCGGTCTGCGCGATGGTCAGGCCGTTGGTCGCGATATAGATCTTCACATACCGGTGGAGCTTCTCTAAAAACTCATACGCGCCGTCGAGCAGATACGAAGACTCCGCCAGATGGTGGATATAGCTGTCGTGAAACCGCTCACAGTCGGGGACTTTCTCCCCCGCTGCCTCGAAGAACCGCTCAAAACGAAGCGAGGTGAGCCGCTCGCGGCTGAGCTCTCCGCGCTCGAGCGCCTTCCAGCAGGAAAGATTGATCTCGCTGTACAGCCTGAGCTTCTCGTCCGTATAAACATAGCCGAAATCCTCTAAGCTCTTCTGAAAGGAACGCTTCTCGGCTTTCTTGAAATCAAAGATGGTCTCATCCGCGTCCATCAGAACGATATCGTAACGCTTATTCAAAATCCGCACCGTCCTTTACATAGATCCCTCTGCGATAGATATCGGCGTCGATCTCAGCGCCCGCTCTCTTCTCGAGCGCCGAGACATAGAGCGTGGGATTGATGTTCGTGACCGATCCCGCGGGAAGCGTGATCGATACCCTCACGCCGTCGTTTAATACAGAATAGTCACAGCGTATGATATACTCCTTGAGGTTGATGGTCTTGAAGCCCTTTTTGGTCTTCTTCTCGACCGCGATCTCATCACAGCCGAGCATCTCGTCAAAGGCGGAATATAATTCTTCTGTAGAAATATTATCCGATGTCAGCGTCATCTCGTACAAGGCGGAGTCGATCTCTGCGGGCTTATGCTTCGCTTCTTTGCAGCCGGTCACGCGAATACCCTTCGGCAGACAGGCGTTGAGCAGGGAAGGGATCTGACCGAGCGCCATCTCATCGTCCAAAAGGCGAAAGTCCATACTCTCGCAGTCGGAGGAAAACCCCAGCGACAGCGGCAGCGCGAAGGTGATATACGCGTGCTGATTGAAGCCCTCCGTCCTCCAGATAGGCAAGCGGCTCTTTCCCACCGCGCGGAGCATCACGCGGTTCAAGTCAAGATGAGAGATGTATTTGCACTCGTCCTTCTTCTCAAAAAAAACTCTAATGTTTCTCATAGCATACCCCTGTGCCGTAGCGGTTCGCACCGCAGTGCATACATTCTTCGCGGCAGTTCGGCGATGACTTGCTCTGATACGCCTTCTCGCACTCTTCGATCAAAAACGACTTCTTGATCCCGTAGTCCAGATGATCCCACGGCAGGACCTCTGAGAAGTCTCTCTTGCGGTTCGCGTAAAATGCGGGGTCGATCCCGCAGGATTCAAACACCTCGAGCCAACTCTTAAGCGAGAAGCAGTCGCCCCATGAATCGAAGTGGATCCCTCTCTTAAACGCCTCCAGCATCACCCGGTTGAGCTTTCGGTCGCCTCTCGCGAACACCGCCTCCAAAAAAGAAGTATCGGAGTCGTGATAGTTATAGGTGATCTTCTTGGTCTTGATAGAAGCCTTAAGGTGCTGTTGTTTGTTTCTAAGCTCGTCCATCGTGTCCTGCGGCTCCCACTGGAACGGTGTGAACGGCTTCGGAACGAAGGAAGAAGCGGAGACCGTCACCCTAACGCTCTTGCCCTTCTGCCGGTGCTCACAGGCGTAGTAGGCGTTGACAACCTTCTGTGCAAGATCGGCGATCGCGGCGACATCGTCATAAGTCTCGGTCGGCAGACCGATCATAAAGTAGAGCTTGACGGTGGTATAGCCGCCCTCAAAGGCGGTCGAGCAGGTCTCGATCAGTTCTTCTTCAAATACATTCTTGTTGATCGCATCCCTCAAGCGCTGAGATCCCGCCTCTGGCGCGAAGGTCAGGCCCGACTTTCGTACCGACTTGATCTTACTCAAGATCTCATCCGAGAAGCCGTCTACTCTCAGAGACGGCAGCGATAAGCTGACATTCTCTTCATTCGACCACTCGGAGAGCTTCGTCAGAAGCGGCACGATCTGCGAGTAGTCCGATGAGCTCAAAGACGAGAGCGAGATCTCATCGTAGCCCGTGTTATGACACAGCGCGCGGCACTGTTCGTTGATACAGCCGACGCTCTTCTCCCTGACGGGACGATAGAGAAAACCCGCCTGACAGAATCTGCATCCGCGGATACATCCCCTGAAGATCTCCTCCACCGCGCGGTCGTGAACGATCTCGATATTCGGCACGACGAAGTCCTTCGGATAGAAGCACTTGTCCATATCCGTCATCACGCGCTTCTCGATCCTCTTCGGCGCGCCTTCCTTCGCGGTGATCGAAGAGACCGTGCCGTCGTCGTGATAGGACACCTCATAGAGAGAGGGAACATACACGCCCTTGATCTTTGACGCTCTTCTCAAGAACTCTTCCCTCGTGGTATCTTCTTTCCTGCACTCTCTGTAGAGCTCGATGACCTCGAGATCCACCTCTTCGCCGTCACCCAAGAAGAACAAATCGACAAAGTCGGTGATCGGCTCGGGGTTGCAGCAGTTCGGTCCTCCCGCGACAACGATGTTCTTGAGCCCTTTTCTGTCCTTGGAGAGGACAGGGATCCCGCCCATATCAAGCATATACAGGATATTGGAGTAGGACAGCTCATACTGCAGTGTAAAGCCGATGAAGTCGAACTCATATAAAGGATCTCCTGACTCGAGCGCGTAGAGAGGCTCCCCGTGATTTTTCATTTCTTCTTCCATATCGATCCACGGCGCGAACACCCGCTCGCACCAGATGTACGGCATCTCGTTGAACAGAGAGTAGAGGATCTTCATCCCGAGATGCGACATTCCGATCTCATAGGTATCGGGAAAGCAGAACGCGAACCGCACATCTACATCTTCTTTATTCTTGATAACGGCGCCGAGCTCGCCGCCGACATAGCGGCCGGGCTTCTGCACCTTTAATAAGAATTTTTCAACTTCCTTTTTCAGCATGACACAAACTCCCGTTTCAAGAGTAACACCGCCAGCAGATACAGCGATACCGCCAGCAGCGAATAATTATATTTTGTCCTGAGCAGCACGAAGATCCCCAGAAAGAAAAAGGGAATCAAAAATACGAACGAAAGAATCTTCTCTATCCTGTCGACCGCCCGATAAGACATCCTCCCGGACAGCAGCAGCCGCATCAGATGTCCGCCGTCGAGGCTGCCGATCGGCAAAAGATTAAACACTCCAATCACGAGGTTCGAGAGCGCGAGCCGCCTCCAAAACAGCGAGAATATCCCCGCAGATAGAAAATTTGTAATCACCCCCATCGCGGTGATCAGAAGATCGTCCCTTCTGCTTTTCGGCTCATCAGAGAGGATCTGGACATCAAAGAGCCTGACCGTGATCCGCCTGATATGGCAGCTTCTGAGCAGCATCATCAAGAGATGTCCGCTCTCATGCAGCGCCGCCGCGATCAAGCATGATACCGTTCTGCCGCTGTGATCGAGCAGAAGTACCATAGCAAGAGCCGCGACCGCTTCGTATCCGACGGCGATCTCAATCTTTGAGAGTGTGAATCTCATCCGCAGTTGACCGCGCGAAAAACGCGCTCAGGTCGACCTTCTCAAAGGCGCTCCGAGAGATCAGCGTCTTCTTCATCTCATCATCGTACCACTTCTCAAATGCGTCATAGAACGCGGTCCCTGTCGTCTTCATGATGAAGAGAAAGAGCGCGATCAGCAGACACAGCGCCAGCTGGATCGTGATCAAGAGCGGCTTAGTCCCTGAGCGTCCCTCTTCTGTCGGCTGCTCGTCAACAGGGATCGGCTCGACCTCATGAGCGCGCTCTGAGAGTTCCTTCTTCTCCTTTAAGAATCCCTCGTCATAGACGATCTCGTTATTCTTCACGGTATCACCCCGTATATACTTATGCGGGATGTCCCGAAAATATCAGTTCATATTCTTAAAGCGCTTCTTGTACAAGATCATAAAGAACGCGGATGCGACCAAAAGGCTCGCGACCTCCGCGATCGGGAACGCGTACCACATCACGGAGAGCTCGATCTTCGAGAGCAGAAACGCCACCGGCAGCAGCACCACAAGCTGTCGCGAGAACGACATAATCATCGAGTACAGCCCGTAGCCGATCGCCTGAAACAGCGACGAGAACATAATGCCCGCCGCGGCGAAAAGAAACGACAGACTGATGATCCTCAAGGTCGGCACACCGACCTCGATCATCAGAGGATCCGCGTCGAACATCGAGAGCAGCCACTCGGGCTTGAGCTGAAACAGCAAGAGTCCCGCCGCCATGATCACCAGCGCGATCAAAAGTCCCCAGCGAAACGCCGAGAACATCCGCTTCCTGTTATTCGCGCCGAAGTTGTAGCCGATGATCGGCGAGACGCCTTGGTTGAGCCCGAACACCGGCATGAAGATGAAGCTCTGCAGCTTGAAGTAGATGCCGAACGCGTTGATGTTCGCTTCCGCGAGCGCCACGGCGGCGCCCGACATCGAGATGATCGCGTTGATGCCCGAGACCATCACCGAGCCGATGCTCTGCATAATGATCGCGGGGACGCCAACCGCGTAGATATCCTTGATGATCCTCCCTTTCGGCCTGAAATGACGAAAAGAAATTTTCACCTCGTGCTTCTTTGTCAGCAGGATGATGAGTATAAATACCATAGAGCAGATCTGACCGAACACGGTTGCGATCGCCGCGCCCAAGACGCCCATCTTCGGGAAGATCCACAGCCCGAAGATCAGCACCGGATCAAGGATAATGTTGATAACCGCGCCGAGCAGCTGAGTGAGCATCGGGATCATCATGTTTCCCGTACTCTGCAGGATCTTCTCTCCCATATTCGAAATCATCATGCCGAACGAGACGCACAGCACCACCGTCAGATACTGCTGACCGAAAATGAGGATTCGTTCGTCATTTGTAAACCACGAGATGAAGGTTCCCGAGAAGAAGATCCCGATCAGCAGAAACACCGCCCAGTTGCATACGGCGAGGAAGAATCCCGTATTCGCGGCAAGATTCGCGTCCTCATAGTTCTTCGCGCCCAAGCGTCTCGCGATCAGAGAGTTGACGCCCACCGCGGTTCCGACACAGAACGAGATCATGATCATCTGCAGCGGATACGCAAGCGACACCGCAGACAGTGCCTTCGCGCTGTAGCGGGCGACAAAGATGCTGTCCACGACATTATACAGCGCCTGGATCAGCATCGAGAACATCGCCGGCAGCGACATCCCCATGATCAGCGGGAACATCGACTTCGTTCCCATTTTATTCTCTCTTATTTCACTCAATTTTCTCTCTCTTTTCTTTTCGTTTATTCAAAAGTCTCCTCAAAAGGTACATCAGAGCGACCGCGCAGAGGACCCCTGAAAGGTCGATCAGCATATCTCTTATCTCTGTCGATCGCCCCTCAGAGAAGGACTGGATACATTCGTCTGCGGCGGCGATCAGAAGACCGCCGACTGACGGGATCACGACCGTGAGCGCCCCGCTTACGATATACGAGTCGATCGTAAAGTACAGCAAAGCTCCGAGGATGAAGAACTCCGTAAAATGCGCCGTCTTGCGGATGATGAAGTCCGTCACCGCCAAATCGAGGTTCAAAGACGACAGCAGTCCGTTCACCAGATCCATGACCGCTGAGCTCTCATCGGCGGACTCATCCGCCGGAAGAAGCGACTGGGTGAAGATGAACGCGATCATCAGCGCCGTCAGAGTCGTCAGCGCGATCCGCTTGATCACTGTCTTTTTCAAGAGATAACTCCCTCCCCGGACAAATTCCTACAAATATCATTTTAATCAAACAGAATACGGTTGTCAAATCTTCAGAGCAAGTTTTCCGTATTGATGAAATAAGTGTTGAAAAAACCGTCCTTTTCAGTTATAATGCTAAAGGTAATCAACAGAAACCGTCAAAGGAGTTCATCTTACTATGATACATTATCTTGTTGTATTTCTCATTTCCATGGTGCCGCTGATCGAGCTTCGAGGCGCGATCCCCTATGCGGTGGGCACCGACTGCAATATGGTGATCGCGTATATCGTCGCGATCTTAGGCAATATGCTCCCCGTACCGTTCATTTATTTCTTCGCGAGAAAGGTGCTCGAATGGGGCAAGGATAAGAGATTCATCGGCAGGTTCTTCCGCTTCTGTCTGCAAAAGGGCGAGAAGGGCGGCAGAAAGCTGCAGGCGAAGGCGGGCAGCGGTCTCTTCATCGCGCTGATGCTCTTCGTCGGTATTCCGCTCCCCGGCACCGGCGCATGGACGGGCACCTTAGCGGCGTCGATGCTCAACATGGGCTTTAAGAAGAGCTCCGTCGCCGTCATGCTCGGCGTTGTGATCGCCGGCGTGATCATGGGGCTCGCAAGCATGGGCGTCTTCGGCGCCATCGGCTATATTTTCGCTCCGAAAGCGTAAGGTGAATATCATGAACACAGATGTTTACGCGGTGATCATCGGCGCGGGCGCTTCAGGTATCGTGTGTGCCTGCCGGACTGCCGCTTTGAACCCCGACAAGAAGGTCCTGCTGCTTGAAAAAGCCGACCGCATCGGCAAGAAGCTCCTCGTCACCGGCAACGGCAGATGCAACCTGACAAATACGAACTCTTCCGACAAATACTACCACGGCGAGGGCGCCAAGGAGCTTGCCGCCCTGCTGTTTCAGAAGTACGATTCCTCCTATGTGCTCGACTGGTTCCACTCGATCGGGCTGTTCACCGTGACAGAAGAGGACGGCAGGGTATATCCCTCGTCCTACAGCGCGTCCTCCGTGCTGGATGTACTAAGAGCGGAGCTCGAGCGCAGACAAGTGGAGATCCGCTGCGGCTGCAAAGTTCTCGACATCATGCCCACAAGGACAGGCTATCAGGTGCTCACACAGGACGGTGCTGTCTTCACACAGAAGCTCGTCATCGCTACAGGCGGCAAAGCGGACTACGCCTATAAGGAATCGGGCTCTCAGGATATCTTCAAAATGCTCAAGCTCAGGACGAACCATCCGACCCCCTCCCTCTCTCCCGTATCGGTCAAGTCTCCCGTGACAAAGATGCTCAAGGGTATTCGTGTCAAGGGCAAGGTGAGTCTCTTCGTCAAGGGCGAGAAGGTCAAGGAAGAATCGGGTGAGATCCAGTTTGCGGAAGACGCGCTCTCGGGCATCTGTATCTTTAACCTCTCACGCACCCCGAATGTCCGCCGCGGTTGTGAGATCGCGCTCTCACTGCTCCCCGATATGAGCAGCGACGAGATCGAGAATGAACTCAGAGGGCGGATCAAAAAAGACCCCTCATCGGAGATCCAGAAACTCTTCGTCGGCATCTTTCGCAAGAATATCGGCATTGCCCTCTTAAAGAGCGCGAAGATCAGCCCCTCGGCTGCCGCCTCTTCCCTTAGCGATAACGATATCATCAGACTGTCAAAACTCATCAACAACTGGCGGTTCGAGACCGTCCCCAGATTTGATATGAATGGGGCTCAGGTCACCGCGGGCGGCGTCAAGGTCTCCGACATCATCGCCGAAGACTTTGAGCATATCGCCCACGAGGGTCTCTACATCATCGGAGAAGCCTTGGATGCAGACGGCGACTGCGGCGGCTATAATCTCCAGTTCGCGTTCGCCTCTGCGTTATGCGCCGCGGAGCGAATGAATATGGAAGAACTCTTATGATACGCCTATCCTCCGTCAGGCTGCCGATCGGCTACACTGACAGCATTATCAAGAGAATATGCTCGAAGGAGCTTTCTGTGGAAGAGAGCGCGATTTCTTCGTGCTCTCTTTTCAGGCGAAGCATCGACGCGCGCCGCAAAAACGACATCCACTATGTCACCAGCGTGGATGTCACGCTGAATATAAACGAATCCGCCGTGCTCTCAAGAGCAAAGTCGAAGAAAGCCGCCATCAAAGAGCCCTATCGCTATATCCCCGTCAAGGCGAAAGACCAAGGGAAGCGCCCTCTGATCGTCGGGATGGGCCCCGCGGGGCTGTTCTGTGCCTTGACGCTGATCCGCTCGGGCGTGCGCCCGATCATCATCGAGCGCGGCGAGAAGGTAGACGACAGAAAGCACTCTGTTGACCTCTTCTTCAGCGGCGGCGCGCTCGATACCGAGTCGAATGTCCAGTTCGGCGAAGGCGGCGCGGGCGCGTTCTCGGACGGCAAGCTCAACACCGGCACCAAGGACGAGAGAGCGCGCCAGGTCCTGCTCGAGTTCTTCGCTCACGGCGCGCCCGAGGAGATCCTCTACGACGCGATGCCGCATATCGGCACCGACCGTCTGCGCCCGACCATCCGAAATATCCGCGAAGAGCTCCTAAAAGCTGGCTGTGATATCCGCTACCGCACAAAGCTCTGTGATATCCTTTCGAAAGACAGCAGAGTTGTCGGCGCACAGGTAGAGTCAAACGGCAGGAAGACGATCCTCGACTGTAACGAGATCGTCCTTTGTATCGGTCACAGTGCGAGAGACACCTTCCTCATGCTCAGGGACAAGGGCGTCCTTATGGAGCCGAAGCCCTTCTCCGTCGGCGTGAGGATTGAACACTTAAGAGAGCGCATTGACCGCTCTCTCTACGGAGATCAGCACACCCTTCTCCCCGCCGCCTACTATAAGCAGAGCGTGCATCTGAACTCAGGCAGAGGGGTCTACACCTTCTGTATGTGCCCGGGAGGTCTCGTGGTAGCGGCGGCGTCCGAAGAAGGCGCGCTTGTCACCAACGGCATGAGCGAATTCGCCCGCGATCGGATCAATTCAAATTCCGCACTGCTTGTCTCCGTATCCCCCGATGATATCCGCTCAGACGATACGCTCAAGGGAATGTACTTTCAGCGAGGTCTTGAGAGAAAGGCATTGGCGGGGGCGGCTACCACGCGCCCGTCCAAAGGGTCGAGGACTTCTTAAAGGGGAAAAAGACCGTCAGATTCGGCGAGGTTCTCCCCTCCTACCGCCCGGGAACAAGGCTCGTGCAAATAAACGACCTGTTTGAGCCGTTCATCGCCGATTCTCTTAAGGAAGCGCTGCCGCTGATCGACAGAAAGCTCAAGGGCTTCGCTCATCCCGACGCGCTTCTGACCGCGGTCGAAAGCCGCAGCTCTTCTCCCGTCAGGATCATTCGCGACGAGAGGATGCAGAGTATCAGCCTTAAGGGACTGTACCCCTGCGGCGAGGGCGCGGGATATGCCGGCGGCATCGTCTCCGCGGCGGTCGACGGCATCAAAGCGGCAGAAAAGATCCTGCAGTCATAACATCACTCAGGAGGTCACTATGGACTATCGTGCTTTTGAAAATCAATATTATATCCGCCTCGATAAGGGTGAAGAGATCATCTCGGCTCTCTCCTCGCTCTGCGAGAAGGAAGGCATCAAAGCCGCCTCTGTTCAGGGCATCGGCGGCTGTGAGAAGGCGACGGTCGGCGTCTTTGACATGGAGGACAAAACCTATCTCAAAGAAGAGATTCGCGCCATGCTTGAGCTGATCTCGCTCACCGGAAATGTCACCGTTTATGAAGATAAGCCCTATCTTCACCTGCACGCATCCTTCGCCTATCACGACGAGAATGGCAGCGCTCAGACCCTCTCGGGGCATCTCTTGGAAGCGGTCATCGGACTGACGGGAGAGATCGTCCTCACCGCGTCGGATATCCCGATCGGCAGAAAATATATCGAAGACCTCGGCATTCGTATCTGGGACTTTGACAGAAAATCAGATGAAAGCCGTGTCTGACGGACACGGTCAAATGATTAGGTGAAAATAGGTTAGTCAAAATGATTTATCCCCAAAACGGCAACCTCCCGCCTAAAAAAGGCGCGGGCATTCCGAATGTCATCATCTGTCAGGGCTGCGGTACTCACTTAAGCCCAAATTCAAAGTTCTTTGTCAGATGCGAAAAGAAAATCTAAATCTGTGAGCCGTCCTTCGGGGCGGCTTTTCTGTTGGTGATAACTGCCAAAAAGATCGCCCAAAATTTGACATTTACCCCGATTGCGGTCAGAAAAGTTTTGTGGTATAATCTTTAAAATTATACCACAAAGAAGGTGACAGCATTGACAGCAGCAGAAGCTCTGAAGAAGCGGATCCGTGTCGCAAGCAAGAAGCAAAAGGCGGATTTTGTTATCAAGAACTGCCGGATGGTCAATGTCTTTACACACGAGATCATCGACTGCGACATCGCCTTCTGCGATGACAGAATCGCGGGCTTCGGCGAGTATGACGGCATCAAAGAGTACGACGCCTGCGGGCTGTACGCCCTGCCGGGGCTCATCGACAGCCATATCCATATCGAATCCTCCTTCGTCACACCCGAGGAGTTCGGCCGTCTTGCGGTGCCCCACGGCACCACCACCGTGATCGCCGATCCACACGAGATCACGAATGTCTGCGGTCTGGACGGCCTGCGCTATATGCTGAAAGCGGCGGATAAGACCGCGCTGTCGGTCTTCTATATGCTGCCCTCCTGCGTCCCCTGCACCGAGTGGGAGGACTCAGGCGCTCGGATTCTCTCCCGCGATATGCTCCCCTTCCTCAAGAACCACACCGTCGGCGGGATCGGCGAGATGATGAACAGCGTCGGCGTCTTAAACGGCGACGACGAGGTGATCGACAAGATCGTCACCGCCCGGATCGAAGACGCCGTGATCGACGGCCACGCGCCCTCTTTGATGGGCGACGAGCTGATGGGCTACGCGACGGCGGGCATCGCCACCGATCACGAGTGCGGCACCAAAGAAGAGGTTCAGGAACGCCTGAGAGCCGGTATGTACGCCCAGCTCCGTTACGGCTCCGCCTGCAGAGAGCTGCCTCATCTGCTCAAGGCGGTCACTGAGGAGAACGCGCGGCGATGTCTGATCTGCTCCGACGACCGCCAGTCGATGGATCTCATTGAGCGAGGCGATGTCGACGACTCTCTGAGAGTCTGTGTACAGAACGGGCTCGATCCCATCACCGCCGTTCAGATGGCGACCCTCAACGCGAGCGAATGCTATCATCTCTACGACCGCGGAGCGATCGCTCCCGGCCGCAGAGCGGATGTCATCTTGGTCGACGACCTCAAAGATTTCAATGTCAGAAAAGTATGGATCGGCGGCGTCCTCTGCGCCGAGGATCACCGCTACCTGCCCACATATGAGAGAGCTCCCTTAGGAGAGATAGGTCACAGTATGCATGTCAGCGGCTTCTCCGTCGAGAAGCTGAGCCTGACGCTCAAGAGCGATCTGGTGAATGTGATCGATGTCATGCCCGATACCGTGCTCACGAAACGGGGCGCTGCTTCGATCACAAGAGATGATCAGGGGAGATTTGTCTTTGATGAAGAACGCGATGTCGCGCGGATCTCCGTCGTCGAGCGACACCACAACACCGGCAAGGTCGCGAACGCTTTCATCCGCGGCTACGGCATCAAGAAGGGCGCGATCGCCCTCTCTGTCGGACACGATTCGCACAATATCCTGACGGTCGGCGTAAGCGAAGCAGAGATGGCGTTCGCGGTAGAAGCGCTGATCGAGATGAAGGGCGGCATCGTCTTATGCGAAGGCGAGAAGGTCTTAGGCTCGCTCGCGCTCCCCGTCGCGGGACTGATGAGCGACAAGGACGGCAGAGAGGTCGGCGAACAGCTGACAAAGCTCGAACAGATCGCGGTATCGGACTTAGGCGTCAACCCCGCGCTCGATCCGATCGTGACCCTGTGCTTCATGTCTCTGCCGGTCATCCCCGCGCTCAAGATCACCGACAAGGGGCTCTTTGATGTCACAAAACAGCAGTTCATCCCGGTAGAAGCGGAGGACGACGCGATATGAAAGCCATCAAAACGATCACCCTATGCTGCCTGCTCCTCTCTTTGACACTTTCGCTCTTCGCTTGTTCAGCCGAAGAGTTATCCTACCGTCAGATCTCCTCTGATGAAGCGAAGGCGCTGATGGAGACCGAAAGCGACTACATCATCCTCGATGTCAGAAGAGCGGATGAGTTCGTCTCAGGACACATCAAGGGCGCTTTGAACCTGCCGAACGAAGAGATCAGCGGAGACGAACTCACCGAGAACATCACCTCCCTTTTGCCCGATCAGGATCAGCTCATCCTCGTCTACTGCCGCTCCGGCAGAAGAAGCAAAGAGGCCGCTTCAAAGCTCGCTTCCCTCGGCTACACAAACATCACCGAGTTCGGCGGGATCATCGACTGGACCGGAGAGACCGTGACGGGATCGTAGCGGTTCTCTGTTATGGAACACAAATCAAGAAAAAAGACTGCCGTGTATCATCGCGGCAGTTTTTTGATGAAAGCGAAAAGAACATTTTTTCAAATGGATTATTGCTCTTCTGAGCGGTATATGCTATACTTTTTCCAAAAGGAGCGGATGACAGATGCAGTTCAGTCTTTTATATCCCACCGGTCGAGAGAGGATCGAATCGCAGCTCACCGATGAGAGCATCAACGATCTTTCGATTGATTTTCTGCTTGACGCACTGACTGATATCAGGTATGAGCGCGATCACATGAAGAAGGTGATGACCTCGATCACAAACGATGAGGAGGTCATCCGCTATCGCTGTGATATCTTCGATGATTTTCTGCGTTTTCCTCAATTGAGAGATGCGATGGAGGAGCTCGTTCGAAAGCTCGCCGATCTCAAAGATCTCGAGCGCTTTCAGAAGGATCAGGAGGCGCCGGTGCTGTGGTCGCTGATCAACCGGCTTCGAGAGATCAACGACTATGTCACCTGTATCAATATGATGAAGACCACCTTGGAGTCTCTCGATATTCAGTCACAGGGGATGAAGGAGCTGCTCTCCATCGTCACCGACATCAGCAGAGAGTCGGGCTTCGAAGAGCTCAAGGCGGACATCGACGAGACGATGAAGAAGGCAGCGAGGCTGAGAAGCATTACCATCGGCGTCAACCTCGACTCTCTCCTGCGCCCCAAGACCGCGGGCATCATCTCGCTCAACGACTTTGAGTTCTATGACTCTGGGTTGATGAAGCGGTTCATGACCTTCGCGCAGAACAAGGATGAGCTCAATTCCGACATGAACACCGAGAGCAAGACGCGCTTCCATCCGATGACCTCGGGGAACCTGAACCTCGGTGTCAGCGAGATGCGCCTCAACCTCTCGAAGCAGGATGTTCACTTTGAGACCTCGGGGCTGACCGGAGGCGACCCGCTCTCGAGCGCCATCAAGAAGCCCGTCACCGATATCATGAAGCGCACCGTAAACGACATCAAATTCACCTTAAAACGCTATGTCAACATCAGCGGCTACTCACTGACCTCTCTGATGCCCGAGATCATCTTCTATGTCCGCTGGGCGGAGCTCGTCAGCAAGATCATGAAGACCGGTATGCCGATGTGCAAGGCTCAGATCCTCCCCTCATCTTTGAGAGAGCTGCACTTTGAGGGTGTTTATAACCTAAAGCTCGCGATCAACAAGGTCAAGGGTGAAGAGATCGACATCATCACGAATGATATCGACTTTGACGACCGCTACCGGATCTTCATCTTGACAGGTCCCAACCGCGGCGGCAAGACGATCTTCACCCAAGCAGTCGGGCTCGCGGTTCTTCTTTCACAGTGGGGGATCTATGTGCCGGCGAAGTCCGCGGCGATCTCCCCCTGCGACAACATCTACACCCACTTCCCCGCTGATGAGAACGACACCGTCGACCTCGGCAGGCTCGGCGAGGAGAGCCAGCGTCTCTCTCAGATCTTCGATGTCGCGACCGAAAAAAGTATGCTGCTCCTAAACGAGAGCCTTGCCACCACCTCGGTCGCCGAGGGTCTCTTCATCGCGAAGGATGTCGTCAAGGCGATGCGCTACTTAGGCGTTCGATCGATCTTCAATACCCATATGCACGACCTCGCCCGCAGAAAGGACGAACTCAACGACAGCACCGAGGGCAGCAGCGTCATCGAGAGCCTCGTCACCGGTGTCAACGAGGGCAAGCGCAGCTTCAAGGTCGCGATCATCCCTCCTCAGGGCATGAGCTATGCAAAAGACATTGCCGAGAGATACGGCGTCACCTTCAGCACCATCAAGAACCACATCGATCAGAAAGCCCAAGCGAACAAAGAATAAAAATGCCATAACCATACAAAAGCACCGCGTACGGATGTTCCATACGCGGTGAATTTTTATATCAAAATTTACTTTTTGCAGGTGATCTTCGATCCGGTTGTATCGTAGCCGGAGGTGAAGGACTTGGCATCCTTACTGATGCATCGGATGGTGTAGTAGTAGGTGGTGCCTGTTTTTGCTGACTTGTCGACATACGAGAGGCTCGTCGTATCCGCTACCTTCGCCCATCCGGAGGAAGAAGTCTTGCGGAAGACGCGGTACTTCTGAGCTCCCGTGACCTTCTTCCAAGATACCGATACGCCCGACTTCGTATTCTTCAAGGTAGGCTTCGCGGGAGTGGCGATAAACTGCTTCGACCAGCCTTTCGAATAATATCCGCTGACCGTCTCGCCCTTCGCGTTGAGCGCTCTGACGGTGAAGGTGTAAAGACCACCGATACCGCAGTAACTGGTGGTACAGTCAGTGACCTTCTTCCATGTGCCGTACTCTGTCATGCGATAGATGCGATACTTCGAAGCGCCCTTGACCGCGCCCCATGTGATCTTGATACCCTTCGCGGTATTCTCAAGCTTCGAGATTCTCGGCGCGGCGATATAGGTGATACTCTTGCCGGTCTTGTCATAGTTGGATGTAAATGTCTTTCCGTCTGATGAGACACAGCGGATGGTGTAGGTATATTTTGTGTTGGAGGTTACCGCCTTGTTCAGACAGGTCAGATTTGCGGTGTCGCCGACCTTCTGCCATGAGCCGGAGCCTGTTTTGCGGAAGACGCGGTATTTTGCGGCGCCGGATATCTTGCCCCATGTGATCTTAACGCCGTCATAGGTATTCTCGACCTTCGAGATGACAGGAGTCGCAAGATTGACGGATATCGCGCAGGTCGCGCCCTTTCCGTTAGAGGTCTTCGCGGTGATCGTCGCCGAGCCCGCTGCCTTCGCAGTCACAACACCTGCGGATGACACCGTCGCGACAGATGTGTTGCTTGAACTCCATGTGACGGTCTTGTTCGTCGCGTTCGAGGGGGTGATCGTAGCGGTCAGCGCGACTGTTCCGCCCACACTCAAAGAAACGGCGGTTTTGTTGAGTGAAATACCGGTCACCGCCACGGTCGGATTCGATACCGATACCACGCAGGTCGCGGTCTTGCCGTTATTGGTCTTCGCCGTGATCGTCGCGGCACCCGCCGCCTTCGCGGTCACAACGCCCGATGACGACACGGTCGCGACAGATGTATTGCTCGAACTCCATGTGACGGTCTTATTCGTTGCGTTCGAGGGAGTGACGGTCGCGGTCAGAGTGACTGTTCCGCCGACAGTCAACGATGCAGAGGTACGGTTCAAGGAGATACCGGTAACTTCGACCGTCGGATTTGATACCGTCACCGTACAGGTCGCGGTCTTGCCGTTATTCGTTCTCGCCGTGATCGTCGCAGCTCCCGCCGCCTTCGCTGTCACAACGCCCGATGACGACACGGTCGCGACTGATGTATTGCTTGAACTCCATATGACGGTCTTATTCGTTGCGTTCGAGGGGGTGATCGTCGCGGTCAGCGCGACTGTTCCGCCCACACTCAAAGAAACGGCGGTTTTGTTGAGTGAAATACCGGTCACCGCCACGGTCATGTCATCAAGCGCAACAAAAGTAAATTCCTCGTTGAGTGCATACTCTTCGGCAGCAGTTCCTCTATATCCGTAGATAACAAAATCGTCAATATGAGATGCGATTGAATTTCTGCTGTAATAGCCGATTGCATTAGATCCTATACCGATCACACTTCTCGGTAATGTAATACTTTTCAGCGCGGTACATGCATAAAATGCGTCGTTTCCGATATCTCTGACCGAATCACCGATTCTTACACTGCTGAGATTGGCGCAGGAATAAAACGCTTTCCAGTCGATCACTTTCACAGAATCCGGGATTTCTATAGAAGTAAGAGATGTACAATAACTAAAAGTCATATACTTGATAGCTGACAACGAATTCCCAATGGTGACCTTCATTAGCTTTCTGCAATTAAAAAACGCTGAATTTCCAAGATCAGTGACAGAA
>CAJOII010000050.1 GCA_905234535.1 uncultured Ruminococcus sp. | reverse complement strand
CGCGTAGGCGAGCTTCGAGACCGACAAGCGGTCAAGAGAGGGCTCGTGGGGATCCTTGTTCTGATAGCTCTCCTTCTCTTTATAGCTGTCCTTCTCGGATTTGTCCGTGTAATCAAATTGATCGCCGGTCGCGGGCGAGCTGTTCTGCTGGGGCGATCCGCTGTCCGAACGCGCAGCGTCGTTCATCCCGAACCTTCGCTGAAGACCGGTCTGGGTGATCTCGGAGAACTCTCCTCCCGCCGCGACTGTCTTGTCATAGATCCCGCAGGCAAGCTCCTCGGTCGCGATCGAGCTCATCATGCCGAATCTCTCGGTTCGGTATATAGCGGTACAGCTTCTATTCTCGACCTGATAGACCGAGACAGCCATCGAATTCTGCTCTTCGATATCGGTGATCAGATCCGAGAGCTCTCCGGATGCGATATTCTCTGAGATCGAGTGAGCGCAGGAGCGCACCTGAGTCGTCTTGATGGTCTTGTAGAACGAGTCGAGGAACACTGTCTGAAAGATCCACAGCGCGATCAGCAGCATCGCCGAGAACAGCAGGAATGCCGCCGTCAGCGTGACCCTCAGCGACGGTCGCCACTTTTTCTTCTCTTTATCCATCGTTATACCTCAAACCGGTATCCGACGCCCCTGAGGGTGACGATCAGACCGGCGTAGTTTCCCAGTGACTTTCTGAGCAGCTTGATATGGGTGTCGAGGGTTCTGTCGTCGCCGAAGAAGTCATAGCCCCATACCTTGGAGATCAGCTGCTCTCTGGTCAGGGCGAGTCCCTTGTTGTGTACCATATAGAAGAGGAGCTCGTACTCTCTGGGGGTCATACTGACGCGTTCTCCGTCGACCGTCACACCCTGATAGACGAAGCGGTTCTTCTTGTCATCATCCTCCGCGCCCTTGGTGCGTCTGAGCACCGCGCTGATACGCATCATCAGCTCCTTCGGGGAGAACGGCTTGACGACATAGTCGTCGACGCCAATCTCAAAACCCGTCAGGCGGTCATACTCTTCGCCCTTTGCCGACAGCATGATGATCGGGGTTGAAGAGAACTTTCGGATCGCTCCCGCCGCTTCAAAGCCGTCCATCTTCGGCATCATGATATCGAGGATGATCAGGTCATAGGTGTTGTTTTTGCATTTAAGCACCGCTTCTTCGCCGTCCTCCGCCTCGTCCACCTCGTGGCCTTCAAAGACCGCGTACTTCTTGATCAGCTCTCTGATCCTGAATTCGTCGTCAACGATCAATAACTTTGACATAGAACCAGCTCCGTTTCTAATCCGTTTATTCCATTCTAAAATGAGATTGTGACAGTTTTATGATTATTCGGTTACAGTATATCACAAAAGATGAGGACAGCGCAAGTCAGTTTGCAATTCTCAGTTTCAGTTGTCAGTTCGAGACGCCCTCCCTTGACAAGGGAGGGTGGCACAAAGTGCCGGGAGGGTTAAGGATCTTAACCCTCCGCCGCGTCGTCGTTTGTCGTACTTCCCGGAAACGGTCAGGTGTGACCGTTTCCCCGTTCGTGTGACAGCTCCTCCATTCCCCACAATTCGGAGAATTGCGGGGACCCCTTTTGCGGCACCTCCCCTTAACAAGGGGAGGCTGAAGTAAGTTGCGAAGTTCTCAGTTGTAGGGCAAGGCGCCCACGACTTGCCGAAAAAGCCTCCCCTGCCCTAAGGGGATGTAGGCAAATCGGCTGCGATTTGGTCGGAGGGGTTTGGTTTCCTATAGAAGTCAGTTCTCAGTCGTTGGGAGCGGTCAGTGGGCTCCGCCCCACAGATGCTTCGATATTATAGAAAACTTTCAGACCTCTGAGGCCCTTCCCTACAGTATTCAAAAATGTCCGAACGAAGCGAGTAACCACCATTTATCATCTATCATTTATCATTATCATTCGGGTGAGGGCAAAGCCCTCCGACAATTCCTATCCCCTCATTCCTGATTCCTCATCAAGAAATCGCGCTTCGCGCGTATTTCGTATAGCCATCGCCCGTTTCTGCGCAGCAGAAAACTGGGCGGGCATACAAATCATTTTACTTTACGGAAACGAGCAGTTTCCTGTAAAGTAAAAAAGGCACCTGCGAACAGGTGCCTTCTGATGATAAAGTGATGATTAAGCCTTGTTGCCGTCTAAATCGCAGATGCCTGCTAAGAACTTCTGGATACGGGTAGCGTCGATGATCGAAACGGTGCTGTGACCGGTGACCTTCGCGGCATCGAGATCGATAGCGTCTTCAGCGATCAGCTTAGCAAGATATCTCTGGATGGTGGTAGCGTCGGTGATCTCTACCTTACCGCTGCGGTCAGCGTCGCCGCGAACGGGGCCGGCAGGCTGTGTGGGCTCTGCGGTCGGAGCGTCGGTTGCGGGCTCGGTCACGGGCTCGGTCACGGGCTCGGTCACGGGCTCAGTGACGGGCTCGGTGACGGGCTCGGTTACAGGCTCGGTAACGGGTTCGGTAACAGGCTCGGTCACGGGCTCGGTTGCGGGAGCGGAGTGGTCATGGTCGGGATTCAGGCAATTCTTCTCGAGGTCTTCGCCGCCGTCCTCGACGAGGCCATAGCACTCGTTTCCATAGTAGTGATACCACCAGCCGGCGCAGGTCTGAGCCTGGGAGTAGTCGTTGATCTCAACAACATCGGGGTTTACGATCCAGATCATATTGTCGAAGCTGTCAAGACCGTCGGGATACATATCGTCATCACCGGGATCGAGGGGCTCGACATTGAGGTTCTTGGACTGAGCCCTGTAATAGAAGTAGGGGTTGGAAGTGTCCTGACCGCCGTCGATACCGTTGTTCCAGATAATGGTGGTTACATCTGCGGGAACATCAGCGTAGTAAACATTGGTGGTGCCTTCTTCTTTCTCAGCGCCATAGCCTGCCCAAGCAGAGGGAGTGGGGAAATCGCCGGTGGACCAGTAGTAGATGCCTGCGAGATCCTTGTTATACTGGTTCTGCCATGAGGGAGCGACCTTGCCGGTCTCTTTACCTACGACACCGTGCTCGCCGTCGGGCTGAATGAAGTAATATCTGAAGGTTTCGATCTTGGTACCGTTCTCTGCTTCATACTCTGCGATCGCCTGCTTCAGGGTCGGGATGCCTTCATCAAAAACAGAGTAAGCGGAGACAGATACTACAACAGAAGCTACGAGAACGACTGCGAGTAAAATGCTGATAATCTTTTTCATAGAAAAATCCTCCTAATAAATTGGTACCATCATTATAACACAAAGGAATTATACTTTACAAGACCTTTGATTCAAAATTTCGTAAAAATTTTGACATCTTGTATAAATTTTTTGTAACCTTGGAAATCTTTGTCAGATTATTTGACCTTTCACCGCTTTGGGTGTACAATACTCTCGGAGTGAACACTATGACTGATATGATCCGAAAACTCAGAGAAAACCGCGATCTCTCCGACGAAGAGCTCAGAGAGATCATCTCCTCCGCCCGCTTTGACGATGAGCTGATCTCGTCGGCGGACATGATCAGAAGAGAGATCTACTCAGATGAAGTCTACCTCAGAGGTCTGATCGAATTTACGAATTACTGCAGGAGAAACTGCTTCTACTGCGGTCTGAGGGCAGAGAACAAAGCGGTCAACCGCTACCGCCTTTCAAAGGAAGAGATCCTCTCCTGCTGTGAGGAGGGCTACCGCCTCTCCTACCGCACCTTCGTCCTGCAGGGCGGGGAGGATCCCTACTATACCGATGACAGGATGACAGAGATCATCAAAAGCATCAAGGAGCGATTCCCCGACTGCGCCCTCACGCTCTCGATCGGAGAGAAGAGCCGGGAGTCTTATCAGCGCTTCTTTGACGCGGGGGCGGATCGCTATCTTCTGCGCCACGAGACCGCAAAGGACGAGCACTACCGCCGTCTCCATCCGGAAAGCATGAGCTCACAAGCCCGCAAGGAATGTCTCTTTGCGCTCAAAGAGATCGGCTATCAGGTGGGCTCGGGGTTCATGGTGGGCTCGCCCTTCCAGACGACGGAGGATCTGATCGCGGATCTGCGATTTTTACAAGAGCTTCATCCCGATATGATCGGGATCGGACCGTTCATCAGCCACCACCAGACGCCGTTTAGAGACTTTTCATCCGGGACCGCCGCGCTGACCGTCAGAATGATCGCTCTCTTGCGCCATCTCTTCCCGTATGCGCTGATCCCCTCGACCACCGCGCTCGGCACGATCGACCCCATGGGTCGGGAGAAAGGACTCAAGGCGGGCGCGAATGTCGTGATGCCGAACCTCTCCCCCGTATCTGTCCGGAAACAGTACGAGATCTATGACGACAAGATCTGCACCGGAGAGGAATCCGCCCAGTGCAAGGGATGTCTCGAGAGAAGGATCAATATAGCGGGCTACCGCATCGTCACCTCTCGCGGCGACGCGAAGACCGCGGAAAAATAACAGATTTCACAAAGGATAATACTATGCTCAACGAATTCTCACGCAGTCAGCTGCTGTTCGGCGCTGACGGCATCAAAAAGCTCAGAGCCTCCCGTGTCGCCGTGTTCGGGATCGGCGGCGTGGGCGGCTACGCGGTCGAGGCACTCGCAAGAAGCGGGATCGGCGCTCTCGATCTGATCGACAGCGACACCGTCGCCCTCACGAACATCAACCGCCAGATCATCGCCCTTCACAGCACGGTCGGCAGGTACAAGACCGACGCGATGCGGGACAGGATCGAGGATATCAACCCCGCCTGTCAGGTCAGGGTGTATCATACATTCTTTACCAAGGACACAGCGCATGAGTTCGACTTCTCCTTGTACGACTACATCATCGACGCGATCGACACCGTAACCGGAAAGCTGTTGATCATCGAGAGAGCATATGAAGCGAAGACCCCCGTCATCTCATGCATGGGCGCCGGCAACAAGCTCGACCCCACCCGCCTTGAGGTCGCGGATATCTACTCGACCTCGGTCTGTCCCTTAGCGCGAATCATCAGAAGAGAGCTTAAGAAACGGAACATCCCCTCGCTCAAGGTCGTCTACTCAAAGGAAGAAGCGCTCACCCCCACGGTAGACGGAGATAACACCTATGAGGACAAGGGAAACCTCAAAGGCAGACCCGCTCCGGGCTCTGTCAGCTTTGTCCCCTCGGTCGCGGGGCTGATCGCCGCGGGCGAAGTCATCAAAGACCTGATAATAGAATAAACGAAAAATCCTCGGTCATCAAAAACCGAGGATTTCTTTTTATTCACGCTAACTTCAGGTCGCCGTCCTTAACCCAGCCGATCTTCCGAAGGATCATGTTGAGAAGCGGGGTGATTACCGCGGGCAGGACGATACAGACGAGCGCAAGCCCGACCCAGTCAAACGTCGAGGGGCTGATCGCAGAGGCGCCGTTCGTAAGCGCCGCGTCAGACGGTGAGAGCCATCCGGTGATTACGCCGATAGGCCCGCACATTCCGCAGGTGCCCATACCGGAGTTGATCGGCGCACCGTTCATCTGGAGCTTGAATACACAGGTCGCGATGGGTCCCGTGATTGCCGAGGTGATGATCGGCGCGATCCACACCCTCGGGTTCTTCACGATATTGGGCATCTGGAGCATCGAGGTGCCGATCCCTTGGCTGACTAAGCCCCCCCACTTGTTCTCCTTAAATGACATCACCGCGAAGCCCACCATCTGAGCACAGCAGCCGGCTGTTGCCGCGCCGCCCGCGAGACCTGTCAGGCTTAAAGCCGCGCAGATCGCGGCGGAGGAGATCGGCAGCGTCAGCGCGATACCGACCAGCACCGATACGGTGATGCCCATGAGTAACGGCTGCAGCTCTGTCGCGTACATGATCAGACTGCCGAAGGCGGACGCCGCATAGCCGATCGGCGGCGCGATCAGCATCGAGAGCCCTACGCCGACGAAAATCGTCACCGCGGGAGTGACGAGGATATCCACCTTAGTCTCCTTTGAGACCGCCTTGCCGCATTCGGAAGCGATGATCGCGATGATCAGTACCGCCAGAGGACCGCCCGCGCCGCCCTCTGAGTTCGCCGCCCAACCGACCGCGACCAGTGAGAACAGCACCATCGGGGAGGCTTTGAGCGCGTAGCCGATCGCGACCGCCATCGCGGGACCCGCGACCGCCATCGCGTAGGCGCCGATTGTCGAAAGAAACTCCGCGTGAAGCTGGTCGCCCAGCGTCTTGATGATCGTGCCGATCAAGAGAGAGCAGAACAGTCCCTGCGCCATCGCGCCCAGAGCGTCGATACCGTAGCGCTTGAACGAGATCTCGATGTCTTTTCTCTTCAAAAATGCTTTGAACCTGTTCATAAAAAAGACTCCTTTTGTTTTCATATACCAACTTGCGTATAGTATATAAAATCAAAAGGAGTTTGTCAAATCAAGCTTTCTTTATACCGCTTTGATATTCGCGGTCGCGACGACATCAATACCCGATCCCGCGACATTCCCGATCAGCACATCGCCGATACAAACGGGAGCCGCCACCGACGCTCTGTTGATCTCTTCCATCACGGAGAAGATCAGCGCCTTCGGGACATCGCCCCGCGTCTTGCAGGAGACGCGCTCCCTCTCCCCGCCCGTCACCCTGACGGTCGAGGTGACATTACGGGTAGGGTTCGTGACCTCTTTCCTCGCGTAGATCTCTCCGCGCTTGCAGGTATAGCCCGAGACAGAGAGGATCTCGCCCTCGTCGAGCTCGACGGTGATCCCGCAGCCGAGCGGACAGCCGATGCAGGTCAGTTCTCTTTTCTCCATCTTATTCACCCTCTATCCTTACTGTAACCGTGCTGAGCCCCTCGCGCGAAAGCAGATTCGCCTTCTTGAGCACGACCTGCTCCATCTCGCCCGGAGCGAGCACGCGCTTCTTCTGATGAATGACGCGCTCGTCGTCGAAGTAGACGCTTACAAAGCTATCCTTGTACACATCGCCTACGCGAAACCGCACGGTCAGGGTATCGTCCATCCTGCCGACGGCGATCTTAGACGGCACGGTGTATCTCACGCCGAAGGTCGCTCTGAGCTCGATCTCGGTCTCGTCGCTTCTCTCGATCCTTCCGCTGACATATTTCACCGCGGTCTCGCCCGCCTTCTTCGCTTCTTCGCTGACGAAGTCGACAAGATCATGGACATGAAGCACATTTCCGCAGGCGAACACGCCCTCGATATCGGTCTCGAGGCTCTCGTTCACGACAGGGCCGTTCGTGACCTTCGAGAGCCCGACCCCCATCGACTGGGACAGCTCGTTCTCGGGGACCAGCCCGCAGGAGAGCAGGAGAGCGTCACAGGTATAGCGCCGCTCGGTGCCCTCGATGGGTCTGCGGTTCTCGTCGACCTCTGCGATCGTGACCGCCTTGATATGCTCCTTGCCCTCGATATCGACGACCGTGTGCGAGAGCAGAAGCGGGATACCATAGTCGTCAAGGCACTGGACGATGTTGCGCTTGAGCCCGCCGGAATACGGCATCAGCTCCGCGACACACTTCACCTTCGCGCCCTCTAAGGTCATCCTGCGCGCCATGATCAGCCCGATATCACCCGAGCCTAAGATGACGACCTCCTTGCCGACCATGTAGCCCTCGATATTTACGAGCCGCTGAGCGGTACCCGCCGAGAAGATCCCCGCGGGGCGGTATCCGGGGATATTCAAAGCGCCTCTCGGACGCTCTCTGCAGCCCATCGCAAGGATCACCGCTTTCGCTTTGATCAGGAACATCCCGTCCTCGCTGTTCATCGCGGTGACTACACGATCCGGGGAGATATCCATCACCATGGTATTTAGCTTATATTCGATCCCGCGCTCTAAGACCATCCCGATATAACGGGCGGCATACTCGGGACCTGTGAGCTCTTCTTTGAAGGTATGCAGACCGAAGCCCGAGTGGATACACTGGTTGAGGATGCCGCCGAGTTCAGCGTCTCGCTCTAAGATCAGGATGCTCCTGCATCCGCTGTCATACGCCGAGACCGCCGCGGAGAGTCCCGCGGGGCCGCCGCCGATAATCACGATATCATATGCTGTCATCCGTTCTCACCGTCCTTGGTTCTGCCTCTCACGATATAAGAGCCCTCAGAACTCTTGTTGACTTCTTCAAGGGCGCAGCCGCGCTCTCTCGCGAGGATCTCCATCACCTTCGGCGAGCAGAAGCCTCCCTGACACCTGCCCATACCGGCGCGCACGCGCCGCTTGACGCCGTCTAAGGAGACCGCGCCCGGCGTCCTTCTGATCGCGTCGATGATCTCGCCCTCAGAGATCGACTCACAGCGGCAGACGATCCTGCCGTAGGCGGGGTTCTCCCTGATCAGCTCGTTTCGCTCTTCTAAAGAGAGCGCGGAGGGATCTAAGATATCCTTTCTGTATGGGTTGAAGTTCTCTTTCTCAGAAAGCGAGAGCTTCTCTCTGATGAGGCCTGCGGTATACTCGCCGATCGCGGGCGCCGCAGAAAGGCCCGGGGACTGGATCCCCGCGCAGTTGAAGAAGCTTGAAGCTCCCTCCGCCTCGCCTAAGATAAAGTCATGCTGATCCTCTACCGCCCTGATCCCCGCGAAGGAGGTGATCACCTGACGGGTAGGGAGATCCTTGATGCTGTCTGAGGATTTTGACAGGATCTCGCTCAGCGCCTCGGCGGTGGTGGCGGTGTTCTCCTTATCAATCATATCGACCGCGGTGGGCCCGATGATGGTGTTGCCGTGCACCGTGGGGGTCACGAGCACCCCCTTGCCGAGCGCAGTCGGCATCTGAAAGACAGTGTGGCGGACATGACCCTTTGCCGCGCGGTCTAAGAGGAGGTAGTCTCCGCGGCGGGGCGTGATGCGGATCTTTCGGCTTGAGACGAGATTATTGAGCTCGTCTGAATAGACGCCCGCGGCGTTGACCACCGCCTGTGCGACGAACTCATCCGTCTCTGTCGCGATGTGCCAGAGGCCGTCCTCCGAGCGGAAAATATTCCCGACTTTTTGATTCATCAAGAAGCGCGCCCCGTTCTCACAGGCGTTCTCGGCGTAGGCGTAGCAGAGCTTGAACGGACAGATGATGCCCGCTGTGGGGGCGTACAGAGCGCCCTTGACCTTGTCGGAGATATTCGGCTCGAGCGCCTCGGTCTCGGCTCTACTAAGGATCCGAAGCCCCTCGACGCCGTTGTTCATGCCTCTCTGATACAGCTCTTTGAGTTTGACGAGCTGTTCTTCTTCGGTATATACGGTCAGAGAGCCGATGCGCTCAAACGGCACATCGAGCTCATACGCGATCCTGTCCATCATCCGGTTGCCCTTGACATTGAACTTCGCCTTCAGGGTGCCGTTCTTCGCGTCATAGCCCGAGTGGATGATGGCGGAGTTCGCCTTGGTGGTGCCGGTACAGACATCCTCGTTCTTCTCGAGTATAAGCACCCGATCGCTGTACCGCGACATCTCCCGCGCGACAGCGCACCCGATCACGCCCGCGCCGATAATGATAACATCATACATAATAGAAACCTTCTTAAAATTAGAAATTAGGAATGAGGAGATAGGAATGATCCAAACTTCCTTCGTTCACATTTCGTTTTTGACTGTTTTTGTAATAGATGACAACAGCTTTTTAAGCTCAATACAATCCCCGTGAATCGAACGATACTCCTGCTCGCTCAGATAGCCTGTTTCATAAAGCAAGTCCAGCCAGTATTCACTCTCGGCACATTCTTTGAATGCAATATACATCTTTGATAAGAAATCTTTTTTGCTGAAACCGCATATCGCTTCCGAAATATTCGCTCCGATGCTTGTCCCGCTTTTCAAAAGCTGCTTTGACAAAACATATTCCTTCTTCTCTTTACACAAATAATTGTAAAGAGAAACGATTCTGATAGCAAACTTCTTGCTTTTTTCAAAAGAGACATTGCTTTTTAACAATTCCTAATTCCTCATTTCTCTTTCCTCATTGATTATAGCGCCCATCCCTTTGCGGCTTCTACCGCTTTCTTCCAGCCTGTGAGCTCTTCCTCACGCTTCTCTTCGTCCATCTGAGGCATGAAGGCTCTGTCGACAGTGAGCTGTTCTCTGATCTCGTTCTTGTCCTTCCAGAAGCCGACAGCGAGCCCCGAGAGGAACGCGGCTCCCATCGCGGTGGTCTCGACACACCGCGGTCTGACGACGGGGGCGTTCATGATATCCGCCTGAAACTGCATGAGGAAGTTGTTCATGCTCGCGCCGCCGTCCACCTTTAAGGAGCTGAGCTCTGTCTTCGAGTCGAGCTCCATCGCGTGGAGGACATCGTTGCTCTGAAACGCGAGCGACTCTAAGGTCGCGCGGATCAGGTGATATTTATTGACCCCGCGGGTCAGCCCCATGATCGCGCCTCTCGCGTACGGATCCCAGTAGGGCGCGCCCAAGCCCGTGAACGCAGGCACCACATAGCACCCGGCGGTATCGTTCACGCGGGTGGCAAAGTACTCGGAGTCGGGAGATGAGTCGATGAGCTTTAGCTCATCTCTGAGCCACTGGATCGCGGCGCCCGCGACATACACAGAACCCTCTAAGGCGTAATTGATCTTGTTATCCAAGCCCCATGCGATCGTCGTGAGCAGACCGTTCTCGGAGAAGACGGGATGCTCGCCCGTGTTCATCAGCATAAAGCATCCGGTGCCGTAGGTATTCTTCGCCTCGCCCTTCTCAAAGCACGCCTGACCGAACAGCGCCGCCTGCTGGTCTCCCGCGGCGCCCGCGATCGGGATCTCTCCGCCGAAGAACTCGGGGTCAGAGTAGCCGTAGATACAGCTCGAGGGCTTCACCTCGGGGAGCATCGAGCGCGGGATATCGAGCTCTCTTAAGATATCGTCGTCCCACGCTAAGGTGTTGATATTGAACATCATGGTGCGCGAGGCGTTCGAGTAGTCGGTGACATGGATCCTGCCCTTTGAGAGCTTGTACATCAGCCATGTGTCGATCGTGCCGAAGAGGAGTTCTCCCCTCTCTGCCTTTTCTCTCGCGCCCTCGATATTCTCTAAGATCCACCTGACCTTGGTCGCCGAGAAGTAGGGGTCGATGACCAGTCCGGTCTTCTTCTTATATTCTTCTTCGAGCCCCTTGTCCTTGAGGCTCTTAGAGTAGTCGGAGGTTCTTCTGCACTGCCAGACAATCGCGTTCGAGACCGGCTGGCCGGTCTCCTTATCCCACACGACGGTGGTCTCGCGCTGGTTAGTGATGCCGATGGAGGCGATCTCGTCAAAGGAAGCGCCCGCCTTTCTCATCGCTTCTCTCGCGACAGAGAGCTGCGACTGCCAGATCTCGGCGGCATCGTGCTCGACCCACCCGGGGAACGGAAAATACTGGGTGAACTCCTTCTGCGCGACGGAGCAGATCTCCCCTTTTTTGTCAAACAGGATACAGCGGTTCGAGGTGGTTCCCGAATCGAGAGCCATCACATATTTTTTCACAGCAAAAGCCTCCTTTTAGCACATCGTTCTTTTCTTATATTATAACCGAAAGGCTCCCCCGATTTCAATTGACAGAATGATGGTTCTCAGAAGAAGATTTAATGCAACTCGACCAAAAGACAGCTGTCCTCTCTCGATTCTTCTTGCAATCTATCGCATGTTCCTTTATAATCGAGCTATGAAGCACTACTATTCTTTAAACGACTACCATCATGATATTTACGGGAAGAAGGTCTACAAGCTCTCCATCAGCTCCGGGTGCACCTGTCCCAACCGCGACGGCACTCTTGACACGAGAGGCTGCATCTTCTGCAGCGAGGGCGGCTCCGGCGAGTTCTCCTCTCCCTCCAACCTCTCTGTCACTCAGCAGCTTGAAGAAGCGAAGAAGAGAGTGCAGAAAAAGACAAAAAGCGACACATATATCGCCTACTTCCAGCCGTTCTCGAACACCTACGGCGATGTAGAATATCTCAGAAGGATCTATGAAGAGGCGATCGCTCCGGATGATATCGTCGCCCTCTCGATCGCGACACGCCCCGACTGTCTCCAAGACGAGGTGCTCTCTCTGATCGAAGAGTTAAGTCTCAAAAAGCCCGTCTCGGTCGAGCTCGGGCTGCAGACGATCCACGAGGGGACCGCCCGCTATATCCGAAGAGGATATCCGCTCAAGGTATATGAGGACGCAGTCAGAAGGCTGCACAAGATCGGCGTCCATGTCGTCACCCATCTGATCCTCGGGCTGCCCGGAGAGACGAAGGAGATGATGCTCGAGAGCGTCAGGTTCGTCGGAGGGCTCACAGACGGCGTCAAGCTCCAGCTCCTCCACATCATCGAGGGCACCGACCTCTGTGAAGAATACCGAAAGGGGCTCGTGCGCGCCCTCTCGCTCGAGGAATACACCGACATCCTGTGCGACGCGATCGAGCTTCTGCCCGAAAGGGTCGTGATCCACCGCATCACCGGCGACGGCGCGAAGCGCTCGCTCGTCTCGCCCCTGTGGAGCGCCGACAAGAAGCAGGTCTTAAACTACATCAACCGCGAGATGGACAGAAGAAACATCTCACAGGGGAGCAGGATAAAATAAATCAGTCAAATATAGATGAAAAGAGTATGAAAATGAAGAATCCGTTCAAATTATTCAGAAAAAATCGGGAAGAGCCAACCGCGCCTCAGCCCGAGATCCCCGCTCAGAAAGATGAAGAAGCGGTAACACCCACATCTCCCGCGCCCAAGGAAGAACCGAAGGATGACTTCATCGAGTGGTGCCGCTCGCAGATACACGGCGGGATCGAAAGAAGAGAGCGCAACGACATCTTCGAAGCCTACAGCGTCTACGGCACCGACCCCAAAGGTCAGTTGCTGTGCCGCTGCTATCATCGCTATCCGGAGCACGAGAGAGAGTTCGACCTCTCCTACACCCGCGCGCTGACTTTCGATGAGTTCAATCGCAGACTGCTCTCGGAGCTCGACAAAGGCGATCTCAGGCTCACAGAATATCACGACTGTATCAGACAGGCAGAAGCCCTCACCGGCACGCCCTCAGACGCCGCGGACGCTCCCTTTTTAGGCTTTAGCGAAGAAGAGAAGAAAGCTCTCAGCGGCTTCTGCGACGCGCTTGACACCCTCAAAGACAAGACCTCTTTTCAGCAGAACGGCGTGTTCCGCTGCGAGGGTGAGAGCGTGATCGGCGAGGAGCGGATCAACATCCGTTTTCGCAAGAGACTGCCGCACGACGCAACAGACACGGACACAGCGGGCGTCTCAATGACCGAGATCGGCGGCTATGATATCACCGACCTCTGGATCATGGGCGTGTACAACCGCCTGCGTGATCGCTGCCATACCCTTAAGGTCTCAAGGCTTCAAAGCGAGTGGAGCATCCGTAAAGAGACGCTCTACCTGGTACGAGTGTTGATAACGGACTTATGAATAATGTAGGTTTTATCGGCAGTTACGCACATTTTCTGCTCGTACATTTGTGATTTAGCCATTTAAACA
>CAJOII010000049.1 GCA_905234535.1 uncultured Ruminococcus sp. | reverse complement strand
GAGAGAGGTGCCATTCGTCCGAGAAGAGCGCGTCGCCTAAGGTGAGCCTGTGCGGGATCGTCAGGTAGAACGCCTCGTCGTTTCCGCCGAAGCCGTAGCTGCATTTCCATAAGCCGAAGATGAACGCGCCCACCATCAGAATGATAAACAGGATATCCTGCCAGAAGAGGCCGTTCTCCTTCTCCCTCTGACGGATGACGAAGCTCTTGATCTTCTCATAGAGGAAGATGATCAGATCATGAACCTTGTTGAGGATATACGACATCGCCGTCGCCGCGATGAACGATACCGGTACGGTGATGAAGTAGTAGGGCAGCCTGTCCACCATCACAGAGACATTTTCTCTTAATTCGCTGACATAGCTCATCAGATATGCGCCTAAGGCGAGATCGGAGATTCTCCACAACACCGTCTTCGCGGTAAGGGAGAAGCTGTCCGTTTTGATCCTTGAGAGCAGCGTAAAGAACAGCACACCCAGCACATAGGGATGGATACCGTACCAGTAGCCGTAGACGGAGGTGACGAAACCGCCGCCCTCGCTTCGAAACCAGTTGAACGCGGTGAATAAGAAGAGAGAGCCGAACAACAGCGCCGCGAGGGTCTTCGTCTTGAGCTTGAGCCCGTACTCACGCAGATACATTCCCGAGAAGTAGTAGGTGATCGGGTAGATGCCCATCCAAAAGGCGGGGATCAGCTTCTGATAGGTCGTGTTCTCCGAGGGGGTCGTCCACCATGTCAGGGTGTCAAAGTTGAAGACATTGAAGACGGTGGGCAGCGTCGAAAGCGCGATGAAGGTGAGCACTAAGACCTGCCGCTGCTTCTTCGTCTTCAGCTTATGAAAAGCAAGATTCAAGAACGGCGCGATCAGGAACAGCCCGATGTACATCTCGATATACCACGAGTAGTTCGCTCCCGTGAAGTCGAAGATGCTCAGAAGATAGTGCTTGAAGTCATACTGGTTCGTCTCTTTGATCGCTTCAAACATCCGGGCGAAGTCGCCCTTGTAGAACGCGTCGTACGCTGCGGGGACGGTGTGGATGGATTTGAACACCATGCAGACGATGGACGCGAGTACAAAGATGATGAGCGTCTTGCGGATGCCTTTGTAGTAGCTGCGGCTCAGTTCCTTTTTGCTCATCAGCCAGCCGGTCAGGATCATGAACAGCGGCACGCACACACCGAAGAAGGTGCGCATCATCACCATCAGGAACATGAGGGGACCGTGCAGAGCCGCCTTGTCGCCGGTGGAGAAGAAGCTGATCAGCCCTTCGATGGGTCCCATTCCGGAGACCGCTTCGTAGTAAAAGCCGTTGTGCAGGAAGAAATGTACCGAACAAACCGTGAACACCGCGACGATTCTGATGATATCGAGGGCGCTGTTGCGGTTTTGAAGTCTGTTTTCATTCATAACGCTGCTCCTTGTGACAATAGATATCTATATATTATCACAAGAAAAAACAAATTACAACCGTTTGAGAGGATTTGTGCGCTGTCGGATCGTAACAAAGCGATCCGTTTCGCTGTCATTGACATTTATTTCCTCGGGTGGTATATTATTGATTGAATCTTCTGAGAAAGCAGTGAATAGATATGAAATTAGGCATCGTAGGTCTGCCGAATGTCGGCAAAAGTACTTTGTTCAACGCGATTACGGACGCGGGCGCACAGTCGGCGAACTATCCGTTCTGCACTATCGAGCCGAATGTCGGCGTGGTGAATGTTCCCGACCGGCGTCTCGATGTCCTCGCCGATATGTATCATCCCGATAAGTACACCCCCGCCACCATCGAGTTCGTCGACATCGCGGGTCTCGTCAAGGGCGCGTCCAAGGGCGAGGGACTGGGCAACAAGTTCCTCTCCAACATCCGCGAGTGCGACGCGATCGTTCATGTGGTGCGCTGTTTTGATAACGACGACATCATCCATGTCGAGGGCTCGGTCGACCCGATCAGAGATATCGAGACCATCGAGGTCGAGCTGATCCTCTCCGATGTCGAGCTGGTGCAGAGAAGGATCGACAAGGCGCAGAAGATGGTCAAGGGCGACAAGAAGTACTTATCCGAGGTTGATTTCTTCAAGCGGGTGCTCGAGTGCTTAAACGAGGGCAAGCCCGCGAGAGCGGTCGAGTGTGACGAAGAAGAGAAGAAGCTCCTCTCGGAGGTCGCGCTGCTCACGAACAAGCCCGTCATCTTCGCCGCGAATATGAGCGAGGAGGACTTCTCCTCAGGGATTGAGACAAACGCTCGTCTCAAGGCGGTCAGAGAGCTCGCGAAGAAGGAGAACGCCGGCGTGCTGCCTATCTGCGCGGAGCTTGAGGCCGAGATCGTCTCGATGGAGAAGGAGGAGAAAGAGCTCTTCCTCGCCGATATGGGGCTTGAGCAGTCGGGTCTCGACCGCCTGATCTCCGAGTGCTACGCGCTCCTGGGGCTGATCTCTTATCTCACCGCCGGCAAGCCCGAGGTCAGGGCTTGGACGATCAAGAAGGGCACCAAGGCGCCGCAGGCGGCGGGCAAGATCCACTCGGACTTTGAGCGCGGGTTCATCCGCGCCGAGGTGATCTCCTTTGACGATCTTGTCGCGTGCGGTTCGATGACCGCCGCGAAGGAGAAGGGGCTCGTCCGCTCCGAGGGAAAGGAATATGTGATGAAGGACGGCGATGTCGTCCTGTTCCGCTTCAATGTGTAATAGAATGTTCGGTATAGAGAAAGCGCCCGCACGGTGAAGCTTTCTCTGTATTCAGGAGCCTTATGAAAACCAATGATAGGTAGTACTTATTACAGTTCTCCGGTGGAGGAGACTCTGCCGCAGCTGACGGGGAGGTTGCCGTTTCTCGCTCTCAAAGCGTCGATGAATTCCTTCTCGCTCTTCGAGCCCTTGACGGTGACATAGTACTTGAGTTCGTAGACACTGCCCATCTGAACGGTTTTGACGATGAGCAGCTCGTTCTTCGCGGTATATTCCTTGAAGATGTCGTCGAAGAGCCCCTCATAGTCGAGGTTCTCGGGGATGTCGATCTTGAGCTCCTTCTGAGTGGTTTTACCGAACGGGGTGGAGAAGAGGATCAGCCAGATGATGCAGACGAGCGCCGCGCCGAACGCCGCGAAGGTGACATATCCGGTGCCGGTCGCGAGACCGATCGCCATGCTGAGCATGATCGCTAAGATCTCTCTCGAGTTTCCCGGCTGAGAGCGGAAGCGGACTAAGGAGAAGACGCCGACCACCGCGATACCGGTGCCTAAGTTCCCGTTGACCATGATGATCAGCATCGTCACGATCGGCGGCAGCAGCGCTAAGGTGATCGCGAAGTTCTTTGAGCAGTAGGACTTGAACCGGTAGACGAGCGATGAGATGATACCTAAGACCAGCGCGGTACCGGTGCAGATCAGACCTTGTACCAAGGTCAGTGAATCGGTGGATAAAATACTTTCAAAAATCATCTTAAACAGCCTCCTTATACTGATGACGCATCATGAACTGATGCTGGATGTGCGCGTTGCCGAATTTTGAGAAAGAGTGCGAGTAGATCTGACCCTCGCTCAAGATATGCGCGAGCCACAGCGGCATCGCGCCGGGGATCTTGATCTCCATCAGGTAGGTCTTCTCGGGGAGCACCCGGTGGCCGATCAGTCCCGTCTCCATCGAGACATCGTCGTAGCGCGAGGTGATGTCGGTGTCGAAAGTGATCCTCAGGTCGGGGTTCTCGTTGTCATACATCGCGATCCTTCTGTAGCCGATGTACGCCTTCGGTGCGAGACGGTATCTCTTGATCATGTAGTCGATCTCTTTCGGGATGTTGCCCTCGATCTCGGGGAGCCTGCCGGTCTCGATATATTTATACGCGTCCTTTAAGGGGAGGGAGATCCTTCTCTTGTAGACGATGCCGTCGTACTTCTTCTTGATCTCGAAGAACGAGGTGGCGTTCTCGTCCGCGTCGCCGTAGACCCTGAGCCGTAACTTCTCTTTATATACCGGCTTCTCGAGAGAGGTCTCGATCAGCTCGTCGAGCTCGTTGTCGAAGTAGATGTTGTTGATGACGGTCTCGCCGTACTTATCAACGCTCATCCTGCCGTCGATGTGTTCTCTGATGAATTGATACTGAGCTTCGGTCAAGACGAATTTCTTCTCAACTCGCTTGAAGATATAGGTAAAAGCCATGTTGTGCGCCTCCTGTGTGTTGCTTTGTTGTTATGGCTTTATTATAGGGCGGGTTTGTGTTTCGAGATTGTTGGAAATATGAACAAATTATGAACAAACGATGGAAAGTCTGTGAAAAATCGTTCAGTTTAGCGGTTTTGACAAATTCAGACAAAGTTCATTTGACGAATTCGCGATTCTATAGTATAATAAAAAATCTAAATATTATCCGAAAGATCCCTGCTGTCTTAAAGAAGGACGGCAAAACCGATATAAAGGGAAGTGAAAATATGGCACAGATAACGACAAACGATTACAGGATCAAGGAGCTTGCGAGCAGGTGCGTCGCTCAGGGCGACATCGACAAAGCGCTCTACTCTCAGTATAATGTCAACATCGGACTGCGTGATATCAACGGCAGAGGCGTTCTGACGGGATTGACCGATGTCTCCGAGATCAGGCAGAACAAGATCGTCGACGGCAGGACCGTGCCTACCGACGGCAAGCTCTTCTACCGTGGCATCAATGTCGAAGATATTATCAAGGGCTGTATCGCGGACGGCAGATACGGCTTTGAGGAGGTCGCCTATCTTCTCCTGTTCTCAAAGCTTCCGACGAAGAAAGAGCTCTCCGACTTTATGGGGCTTTTGTCCGAGTCGAGAGCGCTGCCGAGATACTTCGTCCGTGATGTGATCCTGAAAGCGCCGACCAACGATATGATGAACTCTCTCGCAAAGGCGGTGCTGACCCTCGCGTCGTACGATAACGATGTGATGAACCTCTCTGTCGATAATGTCTTAAGACAGTGCTTAAAACTCATTTCGCTGTTTCCGCTGCTCGCTGTCTATTCCTATCAGGCGTACAGCCACTATATCAAGGGCGACAGCCTTTATATCCACAACCCCGAGCTCAACGAGCCCACCGCGGAGATGCTGCTTCGCACCCTGCGCGCCGATAAGCAGTTCACCGCGCTCGAAGCGAAGGTGCTCGACCTCGCGCTGATCCTCCACGCGGAGCACGGCGGCGGCAACAACTCCACCTTCACTACCTGCGTCGTCACCTCCTCCGGCACCGACACCTACTCCGCGATCGCCGCGGCGCTGTGTTCTCTGAAAGGACCCAAGCACGGCGGCGCGAACCTGCGCGTTATGGGCATGATGGATGAGATCAAGAAGAAGGTTAAGGACTGGAAGGACGACGACGAGATCGCTTCGTATCTTTTGAAGATCCTCAACAAAGAAGCCTATGACCAGAGCGGTCTGATCTACGGTATCGGTCACGCGGTCTACTCGATCTCCGACCCCAGAGCCAAGGTGTTCAAGGGCTTTGTCGAGCAGTTAGCAGAAGAGAAGGGAAAAGAGGACGAGTACGGCTTATACTCCCGTATCGAGCGCTTGGCGCCCGAGGTCATCGCCTCAAAGCGCAAGATGTACAAGGGCGTCTCCGCGAATGTCGACTTCTACTCGGGCTTTGTGTACAGCATGCTCGGACTGCCCAAGGAGCTCTACACCCCGCTGTTTGCGGTCGCGCGCATCACCGGCTGGAGCGCTCACCGCATCGAAGAGCTTTTGAATGTCAACCGCATCATCCGCCCCGCGTATATGAGCGTCTGCAAAGAGACCGCCTATACTCCGATGAGCGACAGAACTTAAAAATTTTTTCGGCTCTCTTTTTTAAGGGAGCCTTTTCTATGCGGAAACTTCCTCAAATCACTTGACTTATCTTATCGAATTTTGTAATATAGTATATAGTAACCATATAATGGAATAATATCGGAAGTATGGGGTGAGTCAGACGAAAAAGATCATGGAGCTGCCCAAGAAAACCAAGGCATTACTCATCACTTTGATTGTTGCGGTCGTCCTGCTTACCATCGCGGGATGCACTACCAAATATGACTTCGGCAGAGCGAGCAGGGACGAAGCGACCGCTGAATCCGCCGCCACTGTCGAGACTGAGACCGCGGTCCCTGTCAGCAGCATTCAGCATCCGGTCGATCCCTCGTGGTTTGACGATACCGCGATCGTGGGCGACAGCGTCACCGTTATGCTGCAGTATTACTGTGATTCCGATACCGAGAACCCGCCTCTCGGAAAGGCGATGTTCTACTGTTCCGCCTCGCTCGGATACGGCAACGCCCAGTGGGATCTTTACGACGAGAACGCGGTGCATCCGCTCTATAAGGGCGAGAACCATCTGGTCGAGGATGTCATTCCCGTCACCGGCGCGAAGAAGGTCATCATCACCTTAGGGATGAACGATCTCTCTAACGGCGTCGACTACGCTTTTGAACAGGCGCAGGCGCTTTTCGAGAAGATCAAGAAAAACGGTCCCGACGCGATCATCTATATCGAGTCCACCACCCCGATGCTCAACTCCTTCCAGCGCGAGGTGCTCAACAACGAGAACATCCGTTTATTTAACAGCAAGCTCAAAGAGTACGCCGACTCGATGGGCGACGACTATCGCTTCCTCGACTTCTACAGCGTGATCGCGGACGAGAACGGCGACCTGCCGCTCGAGTACTGCTCCGACGCCGACTATATGGGTATCCACTTCACGGTTGAAGCCTGTGAGAAATGGGTGGATTTCTTGAGAAATAATGTATAAGTATTTAAAGTAAAATTGTAAAATTCAGGAGAGTCAAAAATGAAAAAAATCGCATTGTTATTAGCCGCTGTGATCGCGCTTTCCGTTATTCTCTGCGCGTGTTCCTCAGGTCCGAAGAGCCTGTCACAGATCTTCGAAGAGATCAACGAGAAGTTTGAGCTCAAGGATATGCTGGTGCTGACGACCGCAGACCAGCTCGACAGATACTACGGTATCTCCGCGGATGATGTCGAGGAGTTTGCCGGATGCATCAACTCCACCGGTCTTGATCAGGAGGAGATCATCATGGTCAAGGCGAAGGATGAAGCCGCTGCCGAGAGGATCAAGAAGTCGCTTGATACCCGCTATGACGCGAAGCTCAAGCAGAACATCAGCTACAACCCCGAGCAGGCCGAGATCATACAGGCGTGCTCCGTAGAGCAGGAAGGCCTTTATGTCTCGATGATCGTCTCTGAGAACGCCGAGGAGATGACCAAGATCTACAAGAGCTCGATCCCCAAATCCTGACAGAATGAAAGAAAGAGCCCTCTGGGGCTCTTTTTGTTATCCTGAGTAATCACACGAACGAGGATATTATGCGAAAGATACTTTCGAACAAATGGATATCGATCATACTCGCGCTGCTGTGTACCGTGCTGTGGGGTTCCGCCTATCCGGTGATCAAGCTCGCCTACAGAGAGCTTTCGATCGCCGAGACAGGGGACAAGCTGCTCTTCGCGGGTATCAGGTTCGCGATCGCGGGCGTGATGGTGTTCATCGCGGCGCTTATCATCAGAAGAAGAGTGCCTCTGATCGGCAGGGACAGGTGGGGATGGGTGCTCCTCTTAGGCGCTGTTCAGACAGGCCTGATGTATTTTTTCAACTACATCGGCGTCTCAAACACCACCGCCACCAAGACCTCGGTGCTCACCGCGTTGTCCGCCTTTCTCTCGGTATTGATCGCGCCGCTGTTCTTTAAAGGTGAGCGGCTGTCACCCTACAAGATCATCGGTATCATCCTGGGCTTTGCGGGGATCATGGCGGTCAACTTCAGCTCCTTCGACTTCTCGTTCTCTCTGATCGGAGAAGGGTTCATTATCCTCGCGACAGTTCTCAATACCGCGGGCGGCTTCTTATCAAAAAAGATATCGAAGGGAAAGGTGTTCGAGACCACCGCGTATCAGCTCTTCTTCGGCGGTGTGATGCTGATCCTCGCGGCATGCATTATGGGATGGTCTGTAACGATCACGCCGACGGGAGTATGGATCACGCTGTATCTTGCGTTTGTCTCCGCCGCGGCGTTTACCATATGGACTGCGCTTCTTGTGTATAATGAGGCGGGACAGATCCTGATCTTCAACCTCTTCATCCCCGTCACGGGAGCGGTGTGGTCGTATCTCGTCTTAGGAGAGCGGGAGATCTTCGATCCGATGTATCTGATCAGCGTCGTCCTGATCTCGGCGGGCATCCTTCTTGTTAATTCTCACAGAAAACCGCGCGATAATTCTACAGATTGAACAGAAAAATAGTCTTTTATTCCCATCTCTTTTGTGATATTATATAGATATATAGAATAACGAACGCTGTAATCGGCGAAGAAGGGTGGATTTCACATGAGAAAAACCAAGATTGTATGTACGATGGGTCCCGCGTGCGACGATGTCGATATCCTTGTCAGGATGATAAACGCGGGTATGAATGTCGCGAGATTCAATATGTCTCACGGAGAGTATGACGCGATGACCGAGCGGTTTGACCGCGTGAAGAAGGCGATCGCGATCTCCGGCAAGAATGTCGCCTTGCTGCTCGATACCAAAGGCCCCGAGATCAGGGTCGGCAAGTTCGAGAACGGCTCTGTCGTACTCAAAGAGGGCGAGCTCTTCCGCCTTTATGCAGAGCCCGATCACGGTGATGAGGAGGGCGTGAGCCTCTCGTATCCGAAGCTGATCTCGATCTTCAGAAACGATCCTCAGAGCATCGGCAGGACGATCCTCTTAGACGACGGCAAGCTCTCCTTAAAGGTGATCGAGGTCACCGCCGAGGCGATCGTCTGCAAGGTGAACAAGGGCGGCAAGCTCTCCAACCGCAAGAGTATCAACATTCCCGGCTATCATATCAATATGCCGTATATCTCCGCTGTGGACCGTGCGGACATCGAGTTCGGTCTCAAGCAGGGCGTCAATGTGATCGCCGCATCCTTTGTCCGTTCCGCTGACGATGTCATTAAGATGCGCGACTATATCGACTCCTTAGGCTATGAGGAGGTCGAGATCATCTCCAAGATCGAGAACCAGTCCGGTGTGGACGATATCGACCGCATCATCGAGGTCTCCAACGGCGTGATGGTCGCGAGAGGCGACATGGGCGTGGAGATCCCGTTCATCAAGCTGCCCGAGATCCAGAAGATGATCATCAGAAAGTGCGTCCTCTCCGGCAAGTATGTCATCACCGCGACCCAGATGCTCGAGAGCATGACCACTAACATCCGTCCCACCAGAGCAGAGATCAGCGATGTCGCGAACGCGGTCTATGACGGAACCTCTGCCGTGATGCTCTCCGGCGAGTCCGCCGCGGGCGACTATCCCGTCGAGTCGGTCGAAGCGCTCAGAGATATCTGCACCGAGGCCGAGAAGAACCAGTCGCTGATGGATCTTCGGGGTCAGGAGCTCTTAGAGGGCAAGATCGAGGGATTCAGAGAGAACATCTGCGCCGCCGCGAAGCAGGTCGCAGAGAACATCGGCGCGAAGGCGATCATCGCAGAATCGAAGACCGGCGCGGTCGCCAGAGCGATGGCGCACTATCGTCCGTCGTGTCCGATCGTCGCGGTCGTCACCTCCGACTCTGTCTGCAAGCGGCTCTGCCTGTGCTGGGGTATCACCGCCGTCTTGGGCGAGGAGAAGCAGAACACCGACGAGATCACCGAGCAGGCGGTCGAGAAGGCGCTCGGCACCGGTATCGTCGAGAAGGGCGACATCGTCATCATCATCAGCTCGAACAAGACCGTCCCCACCTCCGGCACCGACACCTTAAATATCCGCATCGTTTAAGTACATATCTTCAAAGCCTCCTTCGGGAGGCTTTTTCTTTAGGAAAGAGGTAAAAGTGAAGAGGTGTGGGAGGACTTCGTCCTCACCTGAATGGAAATGATAAATGATAGATGATGAATGATAAATAGCGGGAGGGCTCTGCCCTCACCCGGATTATAATGAGGAATTAGGAATGAGGAGATAGGAATGGTCAAAAATTAGTACAAAGAGTAGAGTGCAAAGTGGGGCGCAAAGCCTCCCCTTGTTAAGGGGAGGTGGGCGATTCGCTTGCGAATCGGTCGGAGGGGTTTCTTTTCTAACAGAAGTTCGTTTGACAAAAAAGCAGGAGCCTCAAACTCCTGCTTTTCTGATCAGTCTTTGTATGAAGATCATCCTAAATATTCTTTGAGCTTTTGTGCGTGATTTTGGCTGTGGATCAGTCTGCCGTCTGCATGAGCGCGCAAGTATTGCACCGCTTCGCATCTTTGGACGGACATACGGTACAGCGGCTTTTGCTGAATCTGCTCCTCCGACAGATAGATCAGCTCCCGATGGGTCGAGATCGCCTCCATCGCTTCTTCGAGCTTCATGGAGAATACCGCCTGATCTTCTGTGAATCGGTAGAGGTAGGTCGCGGCGTCGTCACCGGTGAAGAGTTCCACCGCGCAGCGGCTTTCTCCGTACGCCGCCTGAAAGCTCAGCTCAGGGGTCATGGTGCGAAACAGTCCTGCCTGTGTAAAGGGCGCGGATATCTTCAGAGCGGCGGTATATTTTGCCCTTTCTTTCTTGATCCGATCGGCGGCGTGCTGTGTCCGCTCAAAGAAGGGGTGAGTATCATATCCCATGCGCCCGACGGTATACCGGGCTCCTGTTCGGGTCTTGAGCTCCATCATATACCCGTTCGAGCGTATCTCGTCTGTAAAGCACAGCGGGATCCGTACGCTGTGACAGCTACAGGGGAGGATGCACACCGCGTCGGGATAGAGGCGGATCTTCGCTCTGCCCTTTTCAAAGGGCGTCTCAAACTCGCCCTCACAGGTCATGATCGCCTCTTCTTCGACAAACATCGCTTCTAAGGAGCGCTCACAGAAGCAGCCCCACAGCTCCTCGAAGAAGCCGTCGTACGAGAACCCGAGCATTGAGATCTCGAGCCTCTCATCCGTGAGCGTATCGATCAGCACACGGTGATTCAAGGGTGTTATCGCACGTACATCGGCAAAGTCTAAGAAGCGTTTGCCGATCCTCAGCACCTCTCTCTCGACAGAGAGCTCGGTGTCGATTTTGTCCGCTTTAGCGTGATAGATCATAGCTTGGTTCCGCACTCACCGCAGAACTTCATCCCCGGCGCGTTCTCATAGCCGCAGCTCGGACATTTGCCGCTTTTCTGCATGGGAGAGCCGCACTCACCGCAGAACTTGAGCCCTAAGGCGACCTCCGCGCCGCAGTTGGGGCAGCGGTTGGTGCCTAAGGGAGCGCCGCAGTTGTTGCAGAACTTGCCGCTGCCAGAGGGCTTGCCGCAGCTCGGACAGAGGGTGGTGCGGGCTTCGATCTTGCCCTGCCAGACGGTAGCGGTCTCGGCGGCCTCGTCGATGTTGCGCTGCATCGCGCGGGAGTGCGCCTGCGCGACATAGCTCGCTTCTCTCGGAGCGCATTCGATACACAGCCCCGAGTCTTCGTTGAAGCAGTCGGAGCAGACCCACTTGTTGCAGGCGGGACACTTCGTAAATTCCGGTCTGACCTCCGCCTGCGCCCTGTCAAAGGCTTCTTCCTGTTCCTTGCGCCACTGGGGAGAGTCCTGACCGCTGTGGCTGCGTATCGCGTCAGAACCGCGCTCGGCAGCCCAGCCGATATCATTCGCGATGCCGCCAAAGAGGCTCCCGAGCCCCGACGCCATGCGTCCGAAGCGCTCGGTGCGGGTGTTCATACCGTAGGTCGCAGAACGCTGAAAGGTGCTCTTGTATCCGTTACCGCAGCAGTCGCAGTAGAACTCGAACTGGAAGCCGGACTCAGAGGATAAGTCGTTGTAGTTTCTGGTGAAAGAATGAAGCATAGTATTACCTCCGGGGATGATGAGATTCATCTTACTGTTTTAATATTATATGAAATGGATATCGGTGTCAAGTGACAGTTCTTTCATTTTGAGGAAAGCGAAGAACGCAAAAAGAGCTCCGAAGGGCTCTTTTGTGTAATCATATCAATGTTCGTAGAATTTGACTTTATACTTTCCTGCGCTGTCTTGTCCGTCAAGATAGTAGCCGCGGTTATTGATGTCAAAGAGCGGCGCGTCAACAGACTGTTCGGAGCCGTTGGTGAAGATGACATAGTTGTACTTGCCGCGTTCGATCTCAAACTTGTAGATGCCCTGACCGTAGCCGTTGGTCTCGACATAGGTGCACTCCTGACCCGGCCAAGAGGCGTTCTTGTAGGTGGAGTGATACTGTCCGTCGCTGCCGAGCGAGGTCTTGCCGTCCCAGCAGTAGGCGTAGACCTTTGACCAGTTGTTGTTATTGGTGAAGTACACGGTCATGGTATCAGCGCCGTAGAGGGAGCTCTTCGCGGTGTTGAAAGCATTGTATGCTGCGTTAAGGGTGTCGTAGTCGGCGTTCTCCTTATACGCTTTCTTTAAAGCCTGATACTGGTCGTAGGATGCCATCGCTTTGTATTTTGTCAAAGCTGCCGATACAGTTGATCTCAGAGTGTCGATCGCGGCGCCCGAAGCGGCGAGATCAAATGCGCCGGAGGACGCCGTCTGCTGCTGTGCGGGGAAGGTGTCGATGATCTTCGCGAGCTTTCTCTGGATATAGGTCGCGTCTATGACATCGACCTTATTGTTGCCGCTGACATCCGCCGCTTTCTCGTTCTTGAGATTGTTCGCCAGTTTTGCGAGATAGCGCTGGATGGTGGTCGCGTCGATGACATCTAACTTACCGCTGCCATCTGCGTCGCCGAGGAGGTAGGACGCTTCGGTGGGAGCCTGCGTCGGCGCTTCGGTCGGGGAGGGGAGGTTGCCCTTGGTGTTGACGATGTAGGTGGTGGTGGGGACGATCAGGTTCTTGTACAGATCGACGCCGTTAAAGATCGTCGCGCCGTCATAGACCTCTACGATATAGCCCTCTGTCTTCTCCCTGGATTTATCGTTCACGCGTTGGTTGTTGACGATGTTTCTGACCGCGCCGACAGCAGAGTTGTGGATGATGGTCGCGGAGGTGCCGCTGTTGTCGGAGTAGTTGAGCTGGAGGTTGAACATGAAGTGGGTGTGGCCGCAGACGAACACCGCGTTCTTGTAGCTCTTGAGAATATTCTTGAGCTTGGTGGTGGATTCGTTCTTGATATTCGTGACTTCGTAGACCTCTTTTAAGGGGATGTTGTAGCAGGGCTTGTCAAGCTGGTCGCCGGAGCCCCATTTGTAGAAGTTCGCGTGTTCAAAGATGAAGATGTTCTTGCCGTCGTTCTGATACGCCTTGAGCTTGTTCTCAAGCCAATTCAGCTGTGTGTCCGAGAACTCGTTCACACGGTCGGTGTAGAAGCCGCCCTCAAGCGCCATGAAGAGGAAGTGGTCGCCCGACTTCGGCTCGGTGATCTCAAAGTACGCCTTGCCGGAATCAATGGAAGAAGCGGTAGAATCGAGACCGGTCGCCGCGATGAACGGCTTGCTGCCGGATCCCCAATCTTTGCCCGCATAATCGCCCTCGGTGTCGTAGTTCCACAGCTCGTGGTTTCCGATCGCCTCATAGACGGGACCTGTGAAGTCGGAGTCTGCTAAGTTCTTGAGATAAGACTGCCACTCCTGCGCGATGTAGGGGTTGTTGCCGGCGCTGTTCGTATCCTCACGCTGGTTGTTGATGTGATCGCCGGTAGTGACGGCAAAGTCGACATTTCTATTCGCCGCGACGCTCCACGCCGCTTTCTCGTGTTCGTTGTCATAAGGGTAGTTCTCCAGTCCGTAGCTGCCCTCCGAGATGTGAAAGTCCGAGTAAGACGCGAAGGAGTATTTCTTCTGTGAGGATTTCCAGCCGATGAGCTTGTCGCTCGGGATGGTGTAGACCGCTGTTGCAGCGGAGACGGTCTTGACCGACGGCTCGGATGAGGACTTGAAGCCGACGACCTTGGTCGCGTCCGCGGGGATCGCGGTGTAGTTCGGCATGGTAAAGGATGTGCTGCCGCCGTTCGATACCGAGAGGCTTGTGATCGGGGCATAGCCGTCTAAGGCTTTGGTGTCGTCCGCCCAGTAGAGCCAGTAGGTGCCGCCCTCAGACGCGCCTGCGGTGAGCTTGATGGTGCCCTGTGCCCAGCCGCGGTCCGTCTTTGTGAAGGTGTAGCTGATCGAGGACGCGGCCGCCGATGCGACAACGCCGAACGCAACGCAGCACATCATCACGAGCATTGCCGCGCAAAGGATGATGCTGATGATTTTTTTCATAGGATCTCCTCCTGAATATATTTTTTTACAATTTTATTATATCACAGCAATTTGTCAAATGAAATGTATTTTTTATACAAAAGGAAGCCTCCGTTTGTGTATACATTGAACAGCAGAGAACCTTTCGCACCGGAGATTTGTGTCAGGGTGAAATCATTGACACATATTTTGAATTGATGTATAATAAATTATAATTTGCTTAACAGGGAGAAACCGATATGAAGAAAAGAAAACCCGCGTGGGTGATCGTTCTGATCATTTCTTTACTGGTCGTGTTCCTGTGCGCGGCGCTTTTGATATTCTATTTCAGAGGACAGCCCGCGGTATCCCGTCCCTCTGACGCGACAAAGGACGAAGCAGCGTCTCATATTTCGTCAGAGACAGACGCTGTGCCTTCCGCGGCAGAAGAGACCGCGCAGGAGACTCAGACGCCGACCCGATCCTTCGGATATGATACGCTCGAATATACCAAGGATCAAGAGGTATCCTTTGACGAGCTGATGGGGATTAATCCGGATGTCTACGCGTGGATCTATATCCCGAACACCGGCGTCGACTACCCCGTGGCACAGAGCATGACGGACAGCGACGACAGCTTCTATCTGTCGCACAATGTCTACAGAGAGTATCAGTTCTCGGGTTCGATCTATTCCGAGATACAGAATTCCATCCGCTTTGACGATCCCGTAACGGTGCTCTACGGACACAATATGCTCAACGGCTCGATGTTCGCGACCCTGCATTACTTTGAGGATGAGGACTTCTTTGAAAAGAACAATACCGCTTTTGTCTATACCCGCGACAAGGTGCTGACCTATCTGATCTACTCGGCGTATACCTTTGACGACAGGCATATCCTTAACTCTTTCAATATGAAGAATAAAGAATCCTTCCGGGAATATCTGGATTCTACTCTGGAGCCCCGCTCTTATAACTGTAATGTCAGAGAGAATATGAAGCTTACGACAGACGATAAGATCCTTACCCTCTCCACCTGCTCCAACGGAGGCGGAAACACAAGGTATCTTGTACAAGGAGTGTTAGTCAGTGAACAGCCAAGACAACGATAAAATCAATATTCCGTCTTCAAACGGCGGCGAGAATGACGAGATCGGCTATGTAATGCCGAAGGAGAGCTTCAAAAAACACAGAAGACATCATAAGCACAGACATTCTTCAAGCCATCATACCCACAGAGAACAGGAATTTGTCAACCCGTCGCAGGGCTACAGCCACTCCGGAAAAACGAAGGACCGAAACACCCCGAAGGCGACAAAAGAAGCGATGACCGGTTATGTCTTCGCCAAGCCGAGAAGAAGGAAAAAGTATAAGAGGGTCCTCAAGCGCGCGGCGCTGAT
>CAJOII010000048.1 GCA_905234535.1 uncultured Ruminococcus sp. | reverse complement strand
CTCCTAAGCGAAAGGTCGGGGGTTCGAATCCCTTCTGGGACGCCATCGTCGTCGCAAACGCCGCTTGTTTGCGGCGATTTTGCTTTTAGTGCAATAATCGCCGCTGACTGCGCTTTGTTGCTCCTCCTCTCCCCAAAAAGCAGGGGCTTTTTGGGGATCCCGTCAGCGCATATCGCAGGTAAAAATATTCCTGTCGCATAAGTGGCAGGATTTCGCATTGTATTCTTCATTTTTTAGTGTTAAGTCTTCGTTCTTCAGTCCTGCCGACAGGATTTTCTGAATAAATGCTGAAAACTGAAGACTGAAAAAATGTCTAACGATCATATATCAAAAACTAAGGGGTAGAAATCCGGTTCGGTTTGTGGTATGATAAAAAAGTTGAGAAAAACTGCGCGGGAAATGCCGCGCAAAAGGATGAATGAAATGAGTAAACAATATGTCATGGGCAACGGCGCCATCGCTTTGGGCGCGTTGGCGGCAGGAGTGAACTTAGTCTCGGGGTATCCCGGTACACCGTCGTCGGAGATTATCGAGACGGTCGCGAAATATCCGCATGAAGGGACTTATCTCGAGTGGTCGATCAACGAGAAAGCGGCGATGGAGGTTGCCGCCGCCGCGGCGTACTGCGGCGCGAGAGCGATGGTGACCATGAAGCAGGTGGGACTCAATGTCGCCTCTGACCCGCTGATGAGCCTCGCCTATGTGGGCGTAAAAGGAGGGATGGTCGTGGTATCGGCGGACGATCCCGGTCCCATCTCATCTCAGACGGAACAGGATACCCGACGCTTTGCCGAGTTTGCGCGGATCCCCGTCTTTGATCCTTCTTCTCCCGAAGAGGCTTTTGAGATGGCGCAGGACGCGTTCCGTTATTCCGAAAAATATAAAACACCGGTGATCCTTCGACCCACCACCAGGATAGACCACGCCTACGCTTCGATCGATATACCCGACCGCTTTCAGGCAAAGGAGTTTGAGGGATTTGTCAAGGACTCAAAAAAATGGGTCATTTTTCCTCGGCTGTCCTTCCGGAATCACGCGATGATCGAGAAAAGAAATATCGGGATCGGTGAGGATTTCTCTTCCTACCGATTCAACACGGTATCGGGCAGTTCTGAGAAGGCTGTTATCGCCACAGGCGTCAGCTACGCCTACGCGAGAGAGTTCCTGAAAGAATACCCGGATATCAGGCTGATTAAGATCTCGACGCCGTATCCGCTGCCGGAGAGCTTTCTTAGAAGAGCGCTCGAGGGCGTCGATGAGGTGCTGTGCTTCGAAGAGCTCAGTCCGTATATCGAAGAGAGCCTGCTTAAATTCATCGGGAAGCATCATCTTCCTATTACGGTGCGCGGAAAATTAAGCGGCGATGTACCTCCAAGCGGAGAGAATGACGCCGACAGCGCGAGGACGATCATCAGCCGTTTTCTGGGATTAGAGATCGCTGAGAGCGGCGTTGATCTCTCGGGAGTGCCCTCTTCTCCGATGAGACCGCCTGTGCTTTGCGCGGGCTGTCCGCATCGCGCGTCTTTCTATGCGGTCAAGCGGGCGCTCAAGGGGAGAAAAGCCTATTTTTGCGGCGATATCGGCTGTTATACGCTCGGAAACGCTATGCCGCTCGACATGGTCGATACCTGCCTGTGCATGGGCGCCGGCGTCACCATGGCGCAGGGCTTCAACCATATGGATGAAGACGCGGTCGCGGTCTCCTTCATCGGGGATTCCACCTTCTTCGCATCCGGCATCACCGGCGTCGTCAACGCCGTGTATAACGCCGCCGATATGATCGTCTGCGTTCTGGATAATTCCACCACTGCCATGACCGGCCATCAGCCCCATCCCGGTACCGGCAGAAATCTGATGAAAACACCGGTCGAAAAGATCAGCATCGAGAAGATTCTGTTAGCTGTCGGCGCGGAGAAGGTCGTCACCGTAGATCCACTGGATCTTGACTTAGCGGTCGCGACGGTCAAGGAGTGCGCCGAGCTCAAGGGCGTCAAGGCGATCATCTTCAAATCCCCCTGTGTCGCGATCACAAAGCCCGATCGAACGATGCGCGTCGACAGCGGGAAGTGTATCGGATGTCTGCGCTGTATCAGAGAGATCGGCTGTCCGGCGCTGTCTCCGCAAGGCGGCATGGCTGTCATCAATGAAAATCTATGTACCGGCTGCGGACTGTGCCGAAAGCTGTGCCCGGTTGATGCGATAGGAGGTGCCTCAGAATGAAAAAGGACATCATGATCTGCGGCGTCGGCGGTCAAGGAACCGTTCTTGCGTCGAAGATCATCGCGGCGTCTGCGATGGATGAAGGAAATACCGTTCACTCCGCGGAGACCATCGGAATGGCGCAGCGGGGCGGTCCGGTCACAAGCCATGTGCGTATAGGTGAGGACGCCTCTTCGCCGCTGATCCCCGTAGGCGGAGCGGATCTTCTGATCGCCTTTGAACCGTCTGAAGCGGTGAGAAACCTCAGATATCTGAAAAAAGACGCCTTTGTGATCGTCAACCGTGTGCCGGTAGCACCGACAACGCTCACAGACTCTGAGGAGTATGACGGGAAGGCGCAGATTGAATTCTTACAGTCTGAGCGCAGATGTTTGATCGTCGATTCAGATGAGCTGTGCGCGCCTTTCGGCTCGTCCAAGTTCTTCAATGTGGCGGTGCTCGGCGCCGCGGCGGGATCAAAAGAGCTGGGGATCAAAGCGGAGTCGATCCGCAATATGATCATCCGTATCGTCCCTGAGCGTTTTCAGGAAAAGAACCTTGCTGCTTTTTCGGCGGGGTATGAGATAGGAGAAGAGTACGATGAGAATCAGTGAAAAACAGTTGGCGCTTGTGAACGATCGGCTCAAAGCGATCATCGAGTCCGATAATTATTTCGGAAGAATGTATAAGGAAATGGGCATTACCGAGGTGAAGACCCCGGAGGATTTCAAGAAGCTGCCCTTCGTGGATAAGGCGGAGCTTCGAAACGCCTACCCCTTGGGGATCCAGGCGGCGCCGGACAGCGAGATCGTCCGCATCCACTCCTCGTCGGGTACCACCGGCAAGCCGGTCATCATTCCGTATACCGCGAAGGATGTGGATGACTGGTCGACGATGTTCGCGAGATGCTACGAGACCGCCGGCATCACAAACGAAGACCGCATCCAGATCACACCGGGATACGGTCTGTGGACAGCGGGCATCGGGTTCCAGGCGGGCTGTGAGAAGCTCGGCGCGATGGCGATCCCGATGGGTCCCGGCAACACCGAGAAACAGCTCCAGATGATGCAGGATCTGAACACCACCGTGATCTGCGCTACCTCCAGCTACGCGCTGTTGCTTGCGGAAGAGATCAACAAGCGCGGTCTCAAGGAGAATATCCGTCTGAGAAAGGGCGTCATCGGCTCGGAGAGATGGAGCGATAAGAAGCGCGAGTATATTGCAAACGAGCTCGGGATTGAGCTCTATGATATCTACGGGCTGACCGAGATCTACGGCCCCGGCATCGGCATCAACTGCTCCCTCCAGACCGGAATGCACTACTGGGATGATTATCTCTACATCGAAATCATCGATCCCGAGACGGGAGAGGAAGTCGCAGACGGCGAAGAGGGCGAGATCGTGATCACTACCCTCGTCAAAGAGGGCGCCCCGCTGTTAAGATTCCGCACCCATGATCTGTCGAGAATCATCCCGGGCGAGTGTCCCTGCGGCAGGCGTTATCCGAGACTCGACATCATCAGGGGAAGATCGGACGATATGTTCAAGGTACATGGCGTCAATATGTTCCCGAGCCAGGTCGAAGAGATCCTCGGCATGGTCGACGGCGTGTCGAGCGAATACAAGATCGATATCGCGCACGACGATGAGAAGAACCGCGATATCATCCTTCTGACAGTCGAGGCGGAGGGTCGCGTCAGTTTTGACAAGACCGGCGAGACCATCAAAAACATCTTTAAGTCCAAGGTGAGTGTCACGCCCAAGGTGGTGGTCGTCTCTGTCGGAACACTTCCGCGTTCCGAGAAGAAGACCAGGAGGGTGTTCGATCACAGAGACGAATGACAGCTTTGTCTGATAGAATCGATACCTTGTGAAATGATATGAAACAGGACTTTATCAAGGGAGTGCGCGCGGGGATCCCGATCATGCTCGGGTATCTTTCGGTATCCTTCGGCTTCGGAATCAACGCGGTCGCCTTAGGACTGACGGTGGCGGAAGCGGTAGGGATCTCACTGACCAATGTGACCTCCGCGGGACAGGCGGCGGGTATTACGGTGATCGCCGCTTCGGGTACGCTGCTCGAGATGGTGCTCTGTCAGATGGTGATCAACTTGAGATACTCGCTGATGGGCTTCTCGCTCTCGCAGAAATTATCAACGAATTACTCTACCTTCCACAGGCTTCTGACCTCGTTCGGGATCACGGACGAGATCTTCGCGGTCGCTGTGAGCAGGGGCGAGCCGGTCACGCCCGCGTTTATGTACGGGATCGAGATCGTCTCTATCTTCGGCTGGACGGTGGGTACCTTCTTGGGCGCCGCGGCGGGGAATATCCTGCCCCGGAAGATGATCGCTTCGCTCTCTCTGATGCTGTACGGGATGTTCATCGCGATCATTATTCCGCCCGCGAAAAAGAACTTCAGGGTGCTGATCGTGATCCTTATGTCTGCCGCTTTGAGCGTCATGATCAAATTCTGCTTTCCCGTGATCTCGGCGGGATTCTCGGTGATCATCTGCGCGGTGGTCTCCTCAGTGATCTGCGCACTTCTCTTTCCGAGGAACGAGGAAGAGGGGGGAGACGGATGAGCGCGATCATCTATATCGCTGTGATGGCGGTCACCACCTACCTCATCCGGATGATCCCGTTTACGGTGTTCCGGATGAAGATCAGGTCGAGATTTGTCCGGTCGCTTCTTTACTATCTGCCCTACGCGGTGCTCTCCGCGATGACCTTTCCCGCGATCTTCTACACGACGGGGGATATCATCTCTGCTTCTGTCGGGACCTTGGCGGCGCTAATCCTCGCGTTCTTTGATCTGCCGCTGATCGTCGTCGCGCTGTGCTCATCTCTTACGGCGTATGCGGTCAGCCTCTTCCTGTGATCAAAACAATCATTTTCTTCAAAAACCGCACCTTACGGGGGTGCGGTTTTGTTGATTTTCATAGCGAAATCCACTTGAATATTCTCTCGGAATATGGTATACTTCTATGGATAATAGAGTAGTATGCTTTTTTGATTTCTTGACAGGACGGAGGATCTGCTGTGCCGAATGCAAAACTGATCGTGATCGACGGACTTGACGGATCGGGCAAAGCGACCCAGTCCCAAATTCTCTGTGAGAGATTAAACGAGCAGGGATACAGGACCAAGAAGCTCTCCTTTCCCGATTATGAGAGCGATACCTCCGCGCTTGTGAAGATGTATCTCGGCGGCAAGATGGGGGAGAACCCCGACGATGTTAATGCCTACGCGGCGTCATCCTTCTATGCCGTTGACCGTATAGCGTCGTTTCTGAGCAGCTGGAAGAAGGACTACGAGAGCTGCGACTTTCTGATCGCAGACCGCTATACGACCTCGAATATCATCCATCAGATGTCGAAGATCGCGCCCGCTGACAGAGACGCGTTCTGCAAGTGGCTCTTTGACTTTGAATATAACCGTCTCGAAGTACCGAAGCCCGACATGGTGATGTTCCTCGATGTCGCGCCCGATGTCAGTCAGAAGCTCATTTTCTCGCGATACGCGGGCGACGAGACGAAGAAGGATATCCACGAAAAGGACTTCTCTTATCTTCTCAGATGCAGAGAGTCCGCTGTCTGGGCGTGTGAGCATCTTCTCTGGACGGTGATCGCTTGTTCCGAGAATGGCGAGATGAGAACGATCGAGGATATCTCCGACGAGATTTTTTGTAAGATAAAGGAATTTTTGAATGATTGATTTCAGGACCCCTCTGTTGAATGATAAAGAGAGATTTGAACATTATACGGTGAATTCTTCACAGCTCGGCTGTGATGTCTCCTTCGCGACCACCTACCTGTGGCGCATCCGCTATGACATCCGCATCGCCTTCTCACAGGATACCTGCTTCAAAGCGTACTATAAGAACGGTCAGGTCGCAGGTTACAGTTTCCCGATTACCACGGGCGACAAAAAGCGCGCGGCGGAAGAAGTGCTCCTTGACGCGAAAGAGCGGGGGATACGCCCTGTGATCGGTCTCCTGAACGAGGAGAACGCCCGATTCTTAAAGGATACTTACGATGATCGCGTCCGCATCGAAGAAGAGCGTGACGCCGCCGACTATATTTATCGCCGCGAGGATCTCGCGACCCTCTCCGGTAAGAAATACCACGCAAAACGCAACCATATCTCGCGCTTTCTGCGTTTGTACGGCGACGATTATTCCGTAGAAGAATTAAACGAGCGAAATCTCAGCGACGCGCTCTCTGTCTGTGAGCGCTGGCAGCGTGATAACGACGATACCGGTGAGTTCTCAGCGATTAAGGAAGCGCTCGGACATCTCTTTGAGCTTTCGATGTTCGGGTTGGTGCTGTATGTCGGGGAGAATCCCGTCGCGATGACCTTGGCGTCCGCAATCAACAGCGATATAGCGGATGTCAGCTTTGAGAAGGCGGTAGACATCGACGAGGCGTACGCGGTAATCAACAATGAATTTGCGAAGCACTTCGATACTTTTACATACCTCAACCGCGAGGAGGACTTGGGGGTTGAGGGGCTCAGAAAGGCCAAGCTGAGTTATCATCCCGAGATATTGTATATGAAGCACACGGCGTATTTTGAGTGAAATATACGGAGGATACTATGTACTGTTTATTTTTGGCGGACGGCTTTGAAGAGGTCGAGGCGCTGACGCCTTTGGACTACTTGAGAAGAGCCAAGGTGGATGTCAGGACCGTGGGTGTTACCGCAAAAGAGATAAGAGGCGCGCATGACATCATTGTCAGAGCGGATATCTCCATCAGCGATCTTACTGTGGATGACAGCATTGAAGGCGTGATCCTGCCCGGCGGTATGCCCGGGGTCAAGAATCTTGATCAGAGCGAAAAGCTCAAAGAGATCATCCGCTTCTGTGATGAGCGCTCCGCCTTGGTCGCGGCGATCTGCGCGGCGCCGTCGATCTTGGGCAGGATGGGCTTGCTCGAAGGAAAACAGGCGGTCTGCTATCCGGGCTTTGAAGATCAGCTCATGGGCGCCGTTGTCAAAGAGGACAAGGTGGTCACAGACAAGAACTACATCACCTCCCGCGGCGCGGGCTGCGCGAATGAGTTCTCTTTCGCGCTGATCGAATATCTGAAAGACCGAGAGACCGCCGAGTCTATCGCGTCATCCGTGATTTACCGATAAATGAGCAATTATTTCAACAACCTCAGCGAGAATACCAAGCCCTACCTGAGGGAATACTTTCTTGACAGACGCAGAAAGATGGCAAGCGATGAGCGTGAGCGCAAGCACGCCCTCGATCTTGAGATCGAGAGCCGGCTTCTGATGATGAGCGAATACAGAGAGGCGGATACCGTCCTGATCTATATCTCCCGGAACTTTGAAATCAGCACCATGGAGATCCTCTCGGCCGCCTTCTCCAACCGCAAGACTGTAGCGGCGCCGAGGATCGACGAGGATGATGTGATGCGCTTTTATGTGATCACCTCACTCTCGGACTTAGAGGTCGGATACCTCGGCATCCTTGAGCCGAAGAAAGAGATGCCGCTTGTTTCTTCGTTTGACTCATCCTTATGTATATGCCCTGCGCTGTGCTGTGATATGCGCGGCTACAGAGTAGGTTTCGGCAAGGGCTACTACGACCGATTTCTTGATGATTACACGGGACAGGCTGTGTCTTTATGCTATGCCGACAGTCTGATCCCGCTGATCAAGACCGATTCATCCGACAGGAACACTACGGCGATTGTGACCGACAGTTTTGTCCGTCATATCACCTGAATCTATCCAAACCGATGTTAAAGGAGGATCAACAATGAGCGATCATAACCTTAACAATTATCCCGAAGACTCTATCGAAAGCACCAGACAGAAGAAGATGGAGGAGTTTCGGCGCAGCTACGATCAGAGCGCCATTCGCGGAGAGTACGATGCTATCGACTCTCAGATGAGCGACAGCGACTATGATCAGGAGCTTTTCTCCGATGAGCCCGCGCCGGAGAGATCCGCTTATCGGCGCAGACGCACCAACGAGATCAACTCCTTCTCCGATTCCGATACAAAGCGCAAGATCGAGCGCGAGTCCCACAAGGAGCTCAAACGCCAGAAGAAGGAAGAGAAGAAGATCGAGAAGCAGAAGGCAAAGCGCAACCGCAGAATCTTCCGTCTTGTGTGGATTGTGATGATCGTTCTGATCGGCATCATCCTCTCACAGTTTCTCATCGTGGGCATGAACGATCTTTTGGCGATCGGCAGGGACGACAATCCTCAGACCGTCACCATCTCCATCCCCGCTCATCCCACCCTCGACCAGATTTCGACGATCTTAGCCGAGAACGGCGTGATTAGGAGACCCGATTTCTTCAAACTGTACGCTCAGTTCACCTCTTCCGAGGAGGGCTTCCGTCAGGGCGAGTTTGAGATCGAGACCGGCAAGGACTACGAAGCGATCATCAACTTCTTACAGTCTAACCAGAACCGTACCGATATCGTCAGGGTACAGATCACCGAGGGTATGAATGTCCTCGAGATCTCCGATCTGTTATATGAAGAGGGCGTTACCTCCGATAAGCAGGCGTTCCTCGATATGTGCAACTCCGATGTCTTTGACGAGGACTATACCTTCCTCAAGGAGATTAAGAACGCCGACAAGAGATACTATAAGTTAGAGGGCTATCTCTTCCCGGATACCTATGAGTTCTATCTCAACGAGGATCCCAAGCTCACCATCGACAAGCTGCTCTCAAACTACGAGAACCGTGTCATCTATCATAAGGAGAGATACTTCGGCCAGTCCAAGAAGTCGACCCTTGAGGACGAGATGAAGAAGACCGGCTACACGATGGATCAGGTGCTGACCGTCGCGTCGATCATCCAGGCGGAGGCGGCGTCCAAGGACGATATGTACAATATCTCCTCGATCCTCTACAACCGTCTCAAATACGGCGCGGAGTACGGCGTCGCGAGACTCGGCTGTGACTGTACTACCTACTATCCGTACCGTAATGCAGAAGAGGTTCCCGAGAACATCCGCTCCACCTTCTCTTCCACCTATGATACCACCAAGATCGAAGGTCTGCCGGCGGGTCCGATCTGTAACCCGTCCGCCGAGGCGATCAAGGCAGCGGTCAATCCGTACGATACCGACTATCTCTTCTTCTGCCATTCTTCGCCTGAGACCGGTTCGATTCCGTACTACTCTTCAACGCTTGAAGAGCACGAATATTATCTGTCCATTATTTCCTGATATATCTATGATCACAAAACCTGAGATTTTATCGCCTGCGGGCGATATGGAATGTTTAGAGTCGGCGCTATTATACGGCGCCGACGCTGTCTATCTCGCGGGAGACAGCTTCGGTATGCGCACCGCTTCGAAGAATTTTTCTTTAGAGGAATTAAAAGTTGCCTGTGAGCTGACCCATCAAAAGAATAAGAAGCTCTATCTCACCGTCAACACCTTGCCGCGGAACAAGGATATCCCGGCGATGCCGGACTTTCTTTCCTACGCAGAAGAGGTGGGGGTCGACGCTTTCATCATTGCCGACCTCGGCGTGTTCGAGATGGCAAAGCGCTATTCTCCTAAGGTGGACCGTCATATCTCCACACAGGGCGGGATCGTCAACTTTGAGTCCGCCCGCGCGTGGCATCAAATGGGCGCGAAGCGCGTCGTCCTCGCAAGAGAGCTCTCGCTCTCTGAGATCGCAGAGATCAGAGCGAAGATCCCTGAGGATCTTGAGATCGAGTGCTTTGTCCACGGCGCGATGTGCGTGTCGTTCTCGGGCAGATGCCTGATCTCGAGTTTTCTGACCGGCAGAGACGCGAACCGCGGCGACTGCGCCCAGCCGTGCAGATGGAAGTATTATCTCTACGAAGAAAACCGCGAGGGTCAGTTCTTCCCTGTGGAAGAGAGTGAAAAAGGCACCTATCTCTATAACTCCAAGGATATGTGCATGATCGAGCATATCCCTGAGCTTCTAAAGGCGGGGATCTCGAGTTTCAAGATCGAGGGCAGGGCAAAGTCGTATTATTATACCGCCGTCACCACCAACGCCTACCGTCACGCGCTCGATGAGTATATGGAGAACCGCGACGACCCTGATTACACAGTTTCCCCGTGGATCAGAGAAGAACTCGAGAAGATCAGCCACAGGGTCTATTCGACCGGCTTTTTCTTCGGCACAGAGCCTGGTCAGGAGACCGAGAACGGCGGCTATATCCGCCGCTACAACGCGGTCGCGGTCTGTGTCGAAAGCAGCATAGACGGCGTCTGTGCCGTGACCCAGCGCAACAAGTTTTTAGTCGGCGATACCCTTGATATCCTGCCGCCGTCGGGCATCTCCTACAATACCGTCTGTCAGTCGCTTGTGACCGAAGAGGGCGAAACGGTAGACGCGGCTCCTCATCCCCTGCAGAAGCTCTATATGATGACGGACAAGCCGATCAAGAAGGGCTCTGTCATCCGGAAGAAAGTGTAGGGGAATCAGGCATAGCCTATTGACAATCCGCGTTTTCAGCGATATAATATGTCTTGCGTTGACGGGAAGAGCTGTTTTTTCTGCTTTTTCAGAGAGAGACCGGTCGGTGAAAGGTCTTATGGCGAGAGGCAGCGGCCACCCCTGAGCATCTGCGCGATGAGCGCGGCGTAGCCGATGCGTTAAACGGGTCAAAGAGGACGATATCAACGGATATGATATCGCCAATTTGGGTGGTACCGCAGGTCATGCCTGTCCCATACTATGGGACAGGTTTTTTTAATGAAAAATGAAATATGAAAAGTGAAAAGTGAAGGGGAAATCCTTGCGGACTTTTGATTCCTGTTTTGGTATTTTCCGACGCAGGTCTCCGCGATGAACATTTCATCTTTCATACTGACAGGAGGAAATAATATGCAGTATATGGGTCTCAATGAGCTCAGAGAGAAATTCTTATCATTCATGGAGAGTAAGGGGCATCTCAGGCTCCCGTCGTTCCCGCTGATCCCGAAGGACGACAACTCGCTTCTCTTGATCAACTCCGGCATGGCGCCGATGAAGAAATACTTCACCCGCGAGGTCACCCCTCCGAGAGACAGGGTCACCACCTGTCAGAAGTGCATTCGCACCCCCGACATCGAGCGCGTAGGTATTACAGCCCGTCACGGCACCTTCTTCGAGATGCTCGGCAACTTCTCGTTCGGCGATTACTTCAAGAAAGAGGCGACCGCGTGGGCGTGGGAGTTCTTCACCGAGGTGCTTGAGATGCCGAAGGAGAAGCTCTATGTCTCCATCTATCAGGATGACGATGAGGCGTATGAGATATGGACCAAGGAAGTCGGTGTCGACCCCTCCCACATGGTGCGCCTCGGTAAAGAGGACAACTTCTGGGAGCACGGCTCGGGTCCGTGCGGTCCTTGCTCCGAGATCTACTTTGACCGTGGAGACGAGCACGGCTGCGGCAAGCCCGACTGTCATGTCGGCTGTGACTGCGACCGCTTCGTCGAGGTCTGGAACCTCGTCTTCTCTCAGTTTGAGTCCGACGGCAAGGGCAACTACACCCCCATGGCGAGGAAAAACATCGACACCGGTATGGGCCTCGAGCGTCTCGCGTGCGTGATGCAGGGGGTAGACAACCTCTTCTTAGTCGATACCGTACAGAATATCATGAAGCACATCAGCGCGGTGGTGGGCGTCAACTACGGCGAAGGGGAGAAGAGCGACATCTCTCTGCGCGTCATCACCGACCACATCCGTTCTACGACCTTCATGATCGCCGACGGCGTGATGCCTTCAAACGAGGGCAGGGGCTATGTGCTGAGAAGACTCTTAAGACGCGCCGCGCGTCACGGCAGGCTCTTAGGATATACGAAACCCTTCCTCTATGAGATCTGCGACACCGTTATCAAAGAGAACGAAACGGCGTACCCCGAGCTCGTCGAGAAAAAAGAATATATCAAGAAGCTCATCAAGATCGAAGAGGAGAACTTCTCCAAAACCATCGAGCAGGGCTTTGCGATGCTCGAAAACATCATCTCGAAGCACGATGTCAAGACTCTCTCCGGCGAGGACGCGTTCAAGCTCAACGACACCTTCGGCTTCCCGATCGATCTCACCCGCGAGATTTTAGCGGATCACGGCATTGATGTGGATATCGACCGCTTCCATGAGCTGCTGCTCGAACAGAAGAAGCGCTCGAGAGCTGCCCGAAAGAACGCGGGCGCCGACGCGTGGATCTCGGATGCGACCGATCTCTCCGATCTTCAGGCGACCGAGTTCATCGGCTATACCGATTATGAGGGCGACGCGACGGTACTCGCGATCGTCAAGGACGGCGAGCGGGTACAGAGCGCTCAGGAGGGCGAGTCTGTGGTGCTGATTCTCGATAGAACCCCCTTCTACGCGGAGTCCGGCGGTCAGGTCAGTGATGTCGGCGAGATCACTGCGGGCGGCGCAGAGATCGATGTAGACGCCGTCAATAAGGATCACAGCGGCATCTTCCTGCACGCGTGCACGGTCTCTACCGGCACCGTAGCGGTAGGCGATACGGTGCACGCTTCGATCGACAAAGAGCGCAGAAAGGATATCATGCGCAATCATACCGCCGCGCATCTGCTGCAGGCAGCTCTCAGAGAGGTCTTGGGCACCCATGTTCAGCAGGCGGGTCAGCTCGTATCCGAGGACAGCTGTCGATTTGACTTCACCCATTTCTCGGCGCTGACCGCTCAGGAGCTTTTGGATGTCGAAGCGCTGGTCAATAAGAAGATCTTGGAGGCGATCCCGGTGAGCTGCACCGAGATGTCGATCGAAGAAGCAAAGAAGATCGGCGCGATGGCGCTCTTCGGCGAGAAGTACGGCGATGTCGTCCGCGTGGTACAGGCGGGCGAGTTCTCCAAAGAATTCTGCGGCGGTACCCATGTGTCGAACACCTCTCACATCGGTCTGTTCAAGATCCGCTCCGAGGGTTCGGTCGCCGCGGGCGTCCGCAGGATCGACGCGGTCACGGGCTTTGGCGTGATGAACTATATCAACAACGCCGTCATGATGATCGGCAGAGCCGCTGAGGTGCTCAAGATCAACAACCCCCTCGAGCTGGTGGCGGGTGTGGAGCGCATCTCTGAGAAGATGAAAGAGGATATCAAGGAGATCGATAAGCTCAAGGAGCAGATCGCGTCCGCACAGATGAAGTCCGTGATGGATAGTGCGGTTGATACCGAGGGCGTCAAGGTCGTCACCATGAAGTTTGACGGCACCTCCTCCGATATGCTCAGAAAGATGTGCGAGAACATCACTTCTGTCGATGATGAGATCGCGGTGGTGCTCGCGTCTGTGAACGACGGCAAGCTGACCTTTGTCTGCGGATGCACCAAGTCAGCGATCAAGCGCGGTCTCAAAGCGGGCTTGATCGTCAGGAGTGTCGCGCAGATCGCTTCCGGCAACGGCGGAGGCAAGCCCGACATCGCGATGGCGGGCGGCAAGGACATCTCGAAAGCCGACGAAGCCTTAGCGGCGGTCGCGGATATCGTCAAATCCATGCTGTAATGAAGAAGGAGGGCGGACGCCCAATATCATTAAGATAAGAAAAGAAAACAAGACAAAAATACAGACGAGACGAGAGTCACGGCTGTATTTTTGTTAAAAAGACGCAACAAATAGACC
>CAJOII010000047.1 GCA_905234535.1 uncultured Ruminococcus sp. | reverse complement strand
TTTTCACAAATTCATTATACCACAAAAGGCACATAACCGCTATCTTTTTCGGTTATGTGCCCTTTTGTTTTTACAGGTCTGTTTTTTCACAGCCCCTTTCGTTTCTTCTGTTTATGATCAGTCAGCGGTGACCTCAATGGTGAAGTACACCTCATCGTTGTTGCAGTTGCGGTAGGTGACCTTGATGGAGTTCTGCGGATGGTCGGTGTTCATGACAAATTTGATCGCCTTCTTGCCGATGACCTCAGCCTCGGCCTTACAGGCGGCCTCGTCATACGCCTCGGGCATAACGCCGACGATATACTCGGTGCCGTCATCGGTGAGATAGCTGTACTGACCGTAGGTCTTGATATCTTCCTCGGCTTCTTTCCTGACAGAAAGACGGTAGTCGTCGATGAACTCTTCATACTTCTCGGGGGTGAAGGTATAGCTGACATTTCCCTCAGCGTCCACCTTGACATCGGTGGCGTAATCCTTCGCGAAATCATCCACATATTTTGCGGGGACATTGGTGGAAACATTGCTCTTGCCGCAGCCGACAAGCACGGCGGCGATCAGTACGACAGCGGCAAGTATACATAAGAACTTTTTCATAGTGAGATCCTCCAAATATTTTATAGCAGTTTATATTATAGCATAGTTTTCTGAAAAAGCAATCATCAAAGATAAATTTTTCGGAATCGCAGGCGTCAGACCGTTTCAGGGCGTGTCGCCGTCCGGCTTTTTTCGTTTGGGCATGAAGTTAGCGGCAAATCCTCTGCCTCTGTTCTTGATATAGAACCAGCCGAATACCGAGAATACCATGGCGCCGATAAAATTGATGAAGAGATCCTTCATCGTATCGATCAGTCCGATATCGAGATAGCGGGCGCCGTCTTTGAGCGGTTCTCCGTTTACATAGACGCTCTCGATATCGATATGCTTCGGCACATTGAGGACGGTCTCGTTGAGCTCGACCGAGTGGATCGCCGTGATCCATGTGTCCTTCTGCATATCGGTGTGAAAGAAGAAGTCCATCGAAAACTCAAAGAACTCCCACAATACCCCGATCGTCATCGAGAAGCAGAACGCCACCAGTGAAACGAATACCGGAGAGAGCCGCAGGTTGATCTTCTCCTCCTCGTTGAGCAGATCGATCAGCGCAAACCCGAACGCCGCGCAGATGAAGCCGTTGATTCCGTGAAGGATACTGTCCCATATGGGGATATACAAATACAGAGCCGCGATCTCTCCCAAGATATTTGCGGCAAAGATAAAGACGAGAATAATGATCTCAAGCGCGTTTGGAAATTCGATCTGAAAGCGCCTCGAGATCACGGAAGGGAGCATAAAGAGGATGAGCACCAGCACACAGGTGAATACATTCATCCAGTTATGTCCGATGATCTCCCATATCAGCACACCGATCACCAGCACGCGCAGCACAATATATACTACTGTTTTGGGCGTGGATACCCCTTCATACCGCTTAAGCCTCATACAAAATGACCCTCTGCTGTCAGTCAGAGGGCTCTGTCATCCTTTCTACGAGTATTTTTGTGATCCTGCGGTCGTCGGTCTCGATAACGGTCAGGGAGAGGTCTCCGCACGCTACGGTGGGGTTCTCGCCGTCAGAGGGGATCCTGCCGAGCTTCTCGAGCACAAGCCCCGCTACCGTCTCCGCGTCGCAGGACGGGAGCGCAATCCCGGTGAGCTCTTCGATATCCTCCAAAGAGGTCGAGCCGTCTACGGTGAAGCGGTTGTCGTCGAGCCTTTCGATCTCCTCTTCCTCGTGGTCGTACTCATCCTGGATATTGCCTAATATATCCTCGATCAGATCCTCTAAGGTAACGATCCCCTCGGTGCCGCCGTACTCATCGACCGCCACGGCGATCTGGGTCTTGTTCTCCACCATCTCTTCGAAGAGAGAGCGAAGATCCTTGGTGCGCGGGACGAACATCACGGGGCGCAGGATGCTTTTGAGCTTGAAGTTCTCGGGATAAGCTACGCCGACATAGCGCAGGAGATCCTTGACATACAGCATGCCGATGATATTATCCACATCGTCGTGATAGACCGGGATGCGCGAGTGACCGCTCTCGATCGCGGTGTTCTTGACCTCTTCGAGCGTGGAGGTATCTTCTAAGGCGGTCATATCCATCCGGTGGGTCATAATCTCCGACACGGAGGTATCGTCAAAGTCGAAGATGTTCTCGATCACGCTCTGGGTATCGTCCTCGATCAGGCCCTTCTCGTTGCCTTCTTCCACCAAAGAGAGGATCTCCTCCTCGGTCTTTGACTGGCGTTCATGGTCACCCGAGCGGCCGAACAGCCTCTCCATAAAGCTCTGCTTCTTTTCCCTATTCTCCTGAGCGTCGTCGGACACGGTTCATCACTCCTGCTTCAAGGCTTTTTCTTCTACAGAAAATTCTATATAATTTGGCAGGAAAAGTCAATCTATTTTCGATGAAATCTTTCGTCGGTTTGAACGAGTCCGCGGTATCTTCTCAAATTTTTTGTCAAAAAACGACCGAAATAGAAGGATTTGACCCTTTACAGAAGAGAGAAAAAGTGCTATGATTATGCTGTGAAATCAGGCGCCGCTTTTTTTATTTTTCAGCGCGTCTGAGCATAATCTAAGCGCCGGTGTAAGAACGAGCTCATCTTACAGCGGTGAAAACAGGAGGAAATATCACATGGCAAGAAAAATGAAAACCATGGACGGCAACAACGCCGCGGCTTATGTGTCGTACGCGTTCACCGAGGTTGCGGGCATCTACCCCATCACCCCGTCCAGCCCGATGGCGGACTATGTTGATCAGTGGTCTGCTCAAGGCATGAAGAACATTTTCGGTACTACCGTCAAGGTAGAAGAGATGCAGTCCGAGGCGGGTGCCGCGGGTACCGTGCACGGCTCTTTGAACGCCGGCGCGCTCACCACCACCTACACCGCTTCGCAGGGTCTGCTTCTGATGATCCCGAATATGTACAAGATCGCGGGCGAATTACTCCCGTCCGTATTCCATGTATCGGCAAGATGCGTCGCGTCTCACGCTTTGAACATCTTCGGCGATCACTCTGATGTCTACGCTTGCCGTCAGACAGGTTTCGCGATGCTCGCGGAGACCAATCCGCAGGAAGTTATGGATCTCGGCGCTGTCGCGCATCTTTCGTCCATCAAGGGCAGAGTTCCGTTCATCAACTTCTTCGACGGTTTCAGAACCTCTCACGAGATTCAGAAGATCGAGGTCTGGGACTATGACGACTTAAAAGAGATGACCGATATGGAAGCGGTCAAGGCGTTCAGAAAGAGAGCGCTCAATCCCGAGCATCCCACCATGCGCGGCTCTCACGAGAACGGCGACATCTTCTTCCAGCACAGAGAGGCCTGCAACTCTTACTACAACGCGCTTCCCGCGATCGTAGAGGAGTATATGAACAAGGTCAACGAGAAGTTAGGCACCGACTACAAGCTCTTCAACTACTACGGCGCAGAAGACGCTGAGCGCGTCATCATCGCGATGGGCTCCATCTGCGATGTCGCCGAAGAAGTCATCGACTATATGAATGCTGCGGGCGAGAAGGTCGGTCTGGTCAAGGTCAGACTGTACAGACCCTTCTCTGCCGAGAAGCTGGTCGAAGCGATCCCCGCTACTGCGAAGAAGATCGCGGTCTTAGACAGAACCAAGGAACCCGGCGCGATCGGCGAGCCCTTATACCTCGATGTTGTCGCGGCGCTCGCGTCCAAGGGCGTCTCTGCCAAGGTCATCGGCGGCAGATACGGCCTCGGCTCCAAGGATACTCCTCCTTCATCCGTCTTCGCGGTATACAAGGAACTCTCCAAAGACGAACCCAGACACAACTTCACCATCGGTATCGTTGACGATGTCACCGATCTGTCTCTGCCCGAAGAGCCCGCTCCCAACACCGCGGCTGAGGGCACCATCGAGTGCAAGTTCTGGGGTCTCGGCGGCGACGGCACCGTCGGCGCGAACAAGGACTCCATCAAGATCATCGGCGATCATACAGAGAAATTCGTTCAGGCGTACTTCCAGTATGACTCCAAAAAGACCGGCGGCATCACCATCTCCCACCTGAGATTCGGTGACAAGCCCATCAAGTCCCCCTACTATATCAACAAGGCTGACTTCGTCGCCTGCCATAACCCGTCTTACATCTTAAAGGGATACAAGATGGTCCAGGATGTCAAGCCCGGCGGCGTGTTCCTGATCAACTGCCAGTGGAACGAGGATGAGCTGAATACTCACCTGAACGCTGAGACCAAGCGCTACATCGCGAAGAACGACATCCAGCTCTACACCGTCAACGCGATCGACCTCGCCGCAGAGATCGGTCTCGGCAAGCGCACCAACACCGTTCTCCAGAGCGCGTTCTTCTCTCTCGCGAAGGTCCTCCCCGTAGACGAGGCGATCGGCTACATGAAGGAAAAGGCGCAGAAGTTCATGAAGAAGGGCAAAGAGATCGTCGAGATGAACGAGAAGGCGATCGACGCCGGCGCTACCGCGTACAAGAAGATCGATGTCCCCGCTGACTGGGCGAACGCTGCTGACGACGCTGCTCCCGCGGCCTCCAAGGGCAGAGAGAAGTTAGTCAAGCAGGTCGACAGCATCATGTTCCCCGTAGGCAAGATGGACGGCGACGCGCTTCCCGTATCCGCGTTCGTTGATCACGCCGACGGTACCTTTGAGCAGGGCGCTTCCGCATATGAGAAGAGAGGCGTCGCGGTCATGGTTCCCGAGTGGAACGCCGAGACCTGTGCGAAGTGTAACCGCTGCGCGTTCGTCTGCCCGCACGCGACTATCCGTCCCTTCGCTCTTGACGAGGCTGAGGCAGCTGCCGCTCCCGCGGACACCAAGATCGCTCCGAAGCCCATCGTCAAGACCGACTATAAGTATACATTAGCTGTTTCTCCCTTCGACTGCATGGGCTGCGGCGTCTGTATCGGCGTCTGCCCGACCAACTCGTTGAAGATGGTACCGCGTGAGTCTCAGGATGCTCAGCAGGCAGTCTTCGACTACTGTGTCGCGAATGTCACCGAGAAGGAAGAGACCACCAAGAATATGAACCTGATCGCTTCGCAGTACAAGCAGCCGCTGCTTGAATTCTCCGGCTCCTGCGCGGGCTGTGCCGAGACCTCCTACGCGAGACTCGTCACCCAGCTCTTCGGCGACAGAATGTACATCTCCAACGCGACAGGCTGTTCCTCCATCTGGGGCGGTCCCGCCGCAACCTCTCCCTACACCGTCAACAAGAAGGGCTACGGTCCCGCATGGGCGAACTCTCTGTTTGAGGATAACGCGGAACACGGCCTCGGTCTCTTGCTCGGTCAGCGCGCGATCCGTGACAGACTGATCGGCGAGGTCGAAGAAATCGTAAAGGGCGACAAGGCGTCCGACGAGCTCAAGGCTGCCGCACAGGCGTATCTTGACACCGTCAACGACGGCGAGAAGAACCAGAAGGCGACCGAAGCGCTCGTCGCTGAGCTCGAGAAGATCGAGGATAAGTGCGAGCTGTGCGCCGACATCTATGAGAACAAAGAATATCTCTCTAAGAAGTCCGTATGGATCTTCGGCGGCGACGGCTGGGCATACGACATCGGCTTCGGCGGCGTCGATCATGTCCTGGCGACCGGCGAGGATGTCAACATCATGGTCTTTGATACCGAGGTCTACTCGAACACCGGCGGTCAGGCTTCTAAGGCGTCGAACATCGGTCAGGTCGCTCAGTTCGCGGCTTCCGGTAAGGCGATCCAGAAGAAGTCGTTAGCTGACATCGCTATCTCCTACGGCTACATCTATGTAGCGCAGATCGCGATGGGCGCCGATATGAACCAGACCCTCAAGGCAATCAGAGAAGCAGAGGCGTATCCGGGTCCGTCGCTGATCATCGGCTATGCTCCCTGTGAGATGCACTCCATCAAGGGCGGTATGCAAAACTGCCAGAAGGAGATGCAGAGAGCGGTTGCCTGCGGCTACTGGAACAACTTCCGCTATGATCCGAGGCTCAAGGCCGAGGGCAAGAACCCGTTCATCTTAGACTCCAAAGAGCCCACCGAGTCCTACAGAGACTTCATCTTGAACGAAGCCCGTTATTCCGCTTTGACCCGCTCCTTCCCCGAGAGAGCCGAGAAGCTCTTCAAGAAGGCAGAGGATACCGCGTCCGCGCGTTACGAGACACTGGTAGAAAGAGCGAAGTAATCTTTCTGATATTTTCGACAGCCTCCTGTGAAAGCAGGGGGCTGTTTTCAGTTTTCAGTTCTCAGTTCGAAAAGCCTCCCCTGCCTAAGGGGAGGTGTCATCGGCATTTTTGACGATGACGGAGGGGTTTGGCTTCCTACAGAAGTCAGTCTTCTAAGGAATGTAGAAAACAGGATATAGAGGAAACGAAACCCTCCCGCCGCTCTTCACTCTTAGTTCTTCCCTCTTCTCTGAAAAAGGGGTCTTGCCACCATTTATTGTTTGTGCTATACTTTATAAAGCGAAATTTGACATTGAAGGAATGATATGATGGCGCTGATCACCAAAAAGCCAAAAGGCACGGAGGATGTGCTCCCCAAGGACGCCTACCGCTGGCAGTTTGTCGAGAATATTTTCAGAGAAGAGGCGAGGGCCTTCGGATATCAGGAGATCCGCACGCCCGTCTTTGAGCATACGAACCTTTTCGAGCGCGGGGTGGGCTCTACCACCGATGTCGTGCAGAAGGAGATGTACACCTTCCTGACTAAGGGCAAGGACTCCATCACCCTGCGTCCCGAGGGCACCGCGGGCGCCGCGAGAGCGATCATCGAGCACGGGGTGTTCAACGATCCCCTGCCGATCAAGGCGTACTACCTTGTCTCCTGCTATCGATATGAGAAGCCCCAGTCCGGCCGCCAGCGCGAGTTCCACCAGTTCGGCATGGAGTGCTACGGCTCTCCCTCCCCCTCAGCCGACGCGGAGATGATCATCGCGGCAAGGTCGATCTTCGACCGCCTGCAGCTTAGAAACATCCGTCTTGAGATCAACTCGATCGGCTGTAAGGAATGCCGGACAGAATACCACAAGGCGTTAAAGGAGTACTTCTCATCCTATAAGGACGAGCTCTGTGACGACTGTAAAGACCGCTTAGAGCGCAACCCGATGCGGCTTTTGGACTGCAAGAATCCACACGACAGCGAGCTTGCGAAGGGCGCGCCCGTCGGGCTCGACTACCTCTGTGACGAGTGCAGAGAGCACTTCGAAAGCGTCAAAAAATATCTGACAGAGAACGGGATCGACTTCACCGTCAACCCGAAGATCGTCAGAGGGCTTGACTATTACACGAAGACCGTCTTCGAGTTCATCTCAGACGACATCGGCGCCCAGTCGACGGTCCTCGGCGGCGGCAGATATGACGGCCTGATGGAGGAGTTAGGCTCGAAGCCGATGCCCGCCTTAGGCTTTGCGCTCGGGATCGAGCGTCTGCTGCTCACGATGGACGCGCAGGGGATCGAGATCCCCGCGCCCTCTCGCTGTGACATCTTCATCGCGTCCTTGGGTGAGAATGCCGCGATCAAAGCGCACACCCTCACGAACGCTCTGAGAAGATCGGGCATCATCGCGGAGTGCGACATCGTCGGCAGAGGTCTGAGAGCTCAGATGAAATACGCGGATAAGATAGACGCGAAGTTCTCGGTCGTCCTCGGCGACGACGAGATCGATAAGAACAAGGCGAAGGTCAAGAACATGAGATCGGGCGAGCAGACGGAGATCTCTCTCTCTCCCGATCAGTTCGCAGAAGCCTTCACCTCGCTGAAATTAGCAAATGACTTTATCGGGACAAAGGAAGGATAACTATGGCAGAATTTATGACAGGCTTAAAGCGCACCCATTACTGCGGTACCTTAAGAGCCTCGGATATCGGCAAAGAGGTCGTCGTCTGCGGATGGGTACAGCGTCAGCGCGACTTGGGTCAGCTGATCTTCATTGACCTCAGAGATCGCACCGGCATCGTCCAGCTGGCGTTTGACGAGACCACCGAGAAGGAGATCTTCGACAAGGCGTTCTCCGCGCGGTCGGAGTTCGTCCTCTGCGCAAAAGGCGAGGTGCGCGAGCGCAGCGCGAAGACCAATAAGATCGAGACCGGCGATATCGAGATCGCGGTCAAGGATCTCAGAGTGCTCTCTAAGGCGCAGACCCCTCCCTTCGAGATCGTAGACGACTCGAAGACCGGCGAGGATGTGCGTCTGAAGTATCGCTACCTTGACCTTCGGCGCGCACCTTTGCAGAAGAACCTCTTGATCCGCTCGAAGATCTCGAAGATTGCGCGAGACTACTTCTATGAGAACGGCTTCATCGAGATCGAGACCCCGATGATGATCAAGTCCACCCCCGAGGGCGCGAGAGACTATCTTGTACCCTCGAGGATTCATAACGGCAAGTTCTACGCCCTGCCTCAGTCGCCGCAAATCTACAAGCAGCTTCTGATGCTCTCGGGCTTTGACCGCTATATCCAGCTCGCGAGGTGTTTTCGCGATGAAGACCTCAGGGCTGACCGCCAGCCGGAGTTCACCCAGATCGATATGGAGCTCTCGTTCGTAGATGTCGACGAGATCATGGAGATCAACGAGGGGCTGATGAAGCGGCTGTTCAAAGAGGTGATGGGCAAAGAGCTCGAGACCCCCTTTGAGCGCATGAGCTATTCTGACGCGATGAACACCTACGGCTCCGACAAGCCGGATGTCCGCTTCGGCATGACCATCAAAGATCTCAGCGACACCGTAAAGGATATCGACTTCGTCGTGTTCAAGTCGGCGCTTGAGAACGGCGGCTTAGTGCGCGCGATCAAAGCAGACGGCGCCGCCTCAACACTCACCCGAAAGAAGATCGACAAGCTCACTGAATTTGTCAAGGGCATCGGCGCGAAGGGCCTCGCCTATATCCGCTGGGCTGATGATACGCCGAGCTGCTCGTTCAATAAGTTCTTGGGCGATGGAGATCTTGACAGGATCATCGAGCAGACGGACGCGAAGAAGGGCGATGTCGTCTTCATCGTCGCGGACAAGAACTCCGTCACCCTGCCCGTCTTGGGAGCCTTGAGGCTCGAAGTCGCAAGACAGCTTGATTTGATCCCGAAGGATGAGTTCAAGTTCTTATGGATCGTCGACTTCCCGTTCTTCGAGAAGGACGAAGAATCGGGCGAATGGGTCGCGATGCACCACCCCTTCACGATGCCGAAGGAGGAGTGTCTCGAATACTTGGAGTCAGACCCCTCCAAGGTGATCGCAAAGGCGTATGACCTGACCTTAAACGGCACCGAGCTCAGCTCGGGCTCGATGCGTATCACCGACTATGAGCTGCAGCAGAAGATGTTCAGAGCGTTAAAGATGACCGATGAAGAGATCGAAGCAAAATTCGGCTTCCTGGTCGAAGCGTACAAGTACGGCGCGCCGCCCCACGGCGGTATGGGCATCGGTCTTGATCGCTTATGTATGCTGTTCTGCGGCGCGGACTCCTTAAGAGATGTCACCGCCTTCCCGAAGGTGCAGAACGCCTCTGAGCTTATGTCCGGCAGCCCGAGCGCGGTCGACAAAGAGTCGCTTGATGTCCTCGGCATCGAGATCAAAGAATCTTAAAATCATTTCCCCTTACGGTTTTTTATACTGTAAGGGGATCTTTTATAAGCAAAACTTATCGTCATCCGCCGTATCCGAGATTGATTGTATCTCCTCGGGCTGGTATAATATCCTCAGAATCCATCATCAGGAGGCATATCATGGCGATCAGCGAATTTGCAAAAGACTATCACGAGAGGATGTTCCCCGGATACCGGTCGGACTTTTTCAGGACGGACCCCGAGTTCATCGAGAGGTTCGACAACTTCGCCTTTGACGAGGTCATCCGTCAGAAGGGCGCACAGCTTGACGACAAGACACGCTTTCTTGCGATCCTCTCCACGCTCTTAGGCTGTCAGGGGCTCGAGGAGTTTGAGAAAATGGCGGAGGCGGCGCTGAACTTCTCTGTCACACCGACAGAGCTCAAGGAGTGTGTCTATCAGGCGGCGGCGTATCTCGGCATCGGGAGAGTTTTCCCCTTCCTCAAAGCAGTCAACCGGGTCTTCGAGAAGAAGGGCATCCCCCTCCCGCTCGAGGGTCAGGCAACCACGACCACCGAGAACCGCAGAGAGGCCGGCACTCAGACACAGGTAGATATCTTCGGAGAAGGGATGCGCGACTTCTACCGATCCGGCCCCGAAGAGAGCCGCCACATCAACCTGTGGCTCGCCGACAACTGCTTCGGCGACTACTATACGCGGATGGGGCTTGACTATAAACAGCGCGAGATGATCACCTTCTGCTTTCTCTTTGCGCAGGGCGGCTGTGAGCCGCAGCTCACCGCTCACGCGGCGGCGAATATGCGCATCGGCAACGACAAGCATTTTCTGATCAGCGTGGTCTCTCAGTGTCTGCCGTATATCGGTTATCCGAGAAGCCTCAACGCGCTCACCTGTATCAACAAAGCGTTCGAAAGCACGCAGAAAGGATAAAGTATGAAACTTCAGAAATTATTCGAAGAGACCGTCTTCCCCATCGGCGCGGAGAATACCGCCTTTGCGCAGTACTTTGACGGCAAGAGCTATCTCGATATGCTCTCTTTAGAGCAAGTCGTGATCGGAAATGTCACCTTTGAACCCAAGTGCCGCAACCACTGGCACATCCACCACGCAGAGAAGGGCGGCGGTCAGATCCTGCTTGTCACCGCGGGTGAGGGCTGGTATCAGGAATGGGGCAAAGCCCCCAGAGCGCTGAAAAAAGGCGACATCGTCAACATCCCGCCGAATGTCAAGCACTGGCACGGCGCTAAGAAGGACTCCGCCTTTCAGCATCTTGCGATCGAGGTCCCCGCAGAGGGCGGCTCGACCGAGTGGTGCGAGGCAGTCAGCGACGACGAGTATAACCTGCTGCCGTAACATGAATGTCCACAGCTCTCCTATCTTACGGAGAGCTGTTTTCAACGCTGTCTCTTTACAATCCGATCGGTTTTCAGTATAATATCCTCAAGGAAGTGATCTCAAGTGCTGTTAAAACAGATCAGATATTTTCAGACCGTTGTGGAGAAGAACAGCTTCACCGAGGCGGCAGAAGCGTGCTTTGTCTCTCAGTCGGCGATCTCTCAGCAGATCAGGTCGCTCGAGAGCGAGCTCGGGGTCAAGCTCTTCGAGCGGAAGAACCGCAGCTTCTCCCTCACCCCCGCGGGCGAGTACTTCTATCACAAGACGACAGTGCTCTCCTCCGAGATCGAGCAGGTCTGCCGCGAGACGGCACGGATCGCGCATAAGGATCACGCCGCGCTCAACATCGGCTATCTCAAGTGTTACGGCGGCGATGAGTTCCATCAGGCGCTCGCCGACTTCACCGCCAAATATCCCGCGGTGCGGGTCAGCGTGATCGAGGGAACCCATGAAGAGCTCTACAAAGAGCTGAGACTGGGAGAGGTTGATCTGGTGCTCAACGACCAGCGGCGGGCGTTCTCGGATGAATATGTCAACTTTGAGCTGACCAGGAGCCGCTGCTATGTGGAGCTTTCATCCAACAACCCGCTCTCAAAGCTCGATATCATCCATATCGAAGACCTGAAGAACACCCCCTGCATCTTAGTCACTTCCATTGGTCAGGAGGAAACCGAACAGACCTATTACCGCGATGTCGTCGGCTTTAAGGGAGACTTCCTCTTTGCCGACAGCCTGCAGAAGGCGCGGATCATGGTCGTCTCCAACCGCGGCGTCATGCCGATCGAGGGCGCAAAGGACTCCGGCTACTTCGGCTCAGGGATCCGCCGCGTGCCGCTGTATCGAGGAAGCAAGCCCTTGACCCGCAACTACTGCGCGTTCTGGAAGGAGGACAACTCCGGCTTCTATGTCGAGGAGTTCGCCGATATGCTCAAAGCCCGCTTTCATCAGGAATCATAAGTAAAACTGATCAATAACCCCCGAAGACAAGATTGAATCTCTTCGGGGGATATTCTATAATCGAGATAACAACAAGAAAGAGGTGTTCTCTATGAAAGATGTCGTAATCCTGACCGGAGCGGGACAGATCGGTATGGCGATCGCCCGCAGAATATCAATGGACAAAAAGCTCATCATCGGCGACAAAAGCAGAAAAAACGGCGAAGCGATCACCAAAATCATGGTTGAAGCGGGTTTTGACGCGGAATTTGTCGAATGTGATCTCTCGTCAAGGGAGTCGATCCTTCATCTGATCGCGTACGCGCAGCAGTTCGGTGAGATCGCTCACCTGATCAACGCCGCGGGGGTCTCCCCCTCTCAGGCGCCGATCGAGACGATCCTCAGGGTAGATCTTTACGGCACCGCCGTCCTGCTCGAAGAGGTCGGCAAGGTCATCAAGAAGGGCGGCGCGGGCGTCACCGTATCGAGCCAGTCGGGTCACCGTATGCCCGCCTTGGGCGCAGAGATCGACGAACAGCTCGCTGCCACCCCCACCGAAGAGCTCCTAAGCCTCGATGTCTTACAGAAAGAGAACATCCGCGACACGCTCCACGCCTATCAGCTCTCCAAGCGCTGTAATGTCAAGCGCGTGATGTATGAGGCGGTTCGCTGGGGCGAGAGAGGCGCGCGCATCAACTCCGTCTCTCCCGGGATTATCGTCACCCCGCTCGCGATCGACGAGTTCAACGGCATCCGCGGCGACTTCTATAAGAATATGTTCAAGAACTGTCCCGCCGGCCGTCCCGGCACCGCGGACGAGGTCGCGTCCTTGTGCGAGCTGATGCTCTCAGAGCGCGGCGCGTTCATCACGGGATCGGACTTCCTCATTGACGGCGGCGCGACCGCGAGCTTCTTCTACGGACCGCTCAGACCGCAGTAATATAACCCATCACCCATTTCACAGGAGGATATATCTATGAAAAATCTCATCATCTATTATTCAAGACGCGGACAGAACTATGTAAACGGCTCTGTCCGTAACCTCTCCCGCGGCAACGCCGAGCTGATCGCGGAGTATATCCGGGACGCCGTCTCGGCGGATGTGTTCGAGGTCGATACCGTGAAGCCCTACGATGAGGACTATATGGTCTGTATCGAAGAAGCGAAGGCGGAGCTCAGAGCGAAGGCGCGCCCCGAGCTCAAAGAGTATCTCGACAGCGTCGACGGCTACGACAATATCTTCGTCGTCGGTCCCAACTGGTGGGGCATCTATCCAATGGCGCTGTACGCCCAGCTTGAGCGCCTCGACTTCTCGGGAAAGACCGTCCACTTCGTCGTCACCCACGAGGGCTCAGCCTTAGGCGGCGTACCCAAGACAATGAAGGACGCCTGCAAGGGCGCCGTGATCGGTAAGAGCCTTGCGGTTCATGGCAGCAGTGCCCCCTCCTCAGAGAATCAGGTCAGAGACTGGGCAAAGGCCGCCGTCAAAGCGTGATCACTCAAATACAAATCAGACCGTACGCGCAGATCTGCGTGTGCGGTCTTTTTGTCTGTCCTACTTGAAAGAGTGTGTCGTTCAGGCTATAATACAGTCAGCCGGATTATTTCCAAGGAGGATGTATATGCAGGAATTTTTCTTCAAGCCCGCGGGCGACGGTACCTACTGTGTCACGGGATACCGCGGCGATGATAAGGATGTCGTGATCCCCGACAGCTACGGCAGCGGCGTGATCACCATCCTCTCTGACGGGCTTTTCAGAGGTCACCGCGAGATCACCTCGGTGCATATCCCCGACACGGTAACGAATATGGGCGAGTTCATCTTCGACGGATGCGAGAACCTGCGGCACATCACCCTGCCTTTGAGTCTTGAGTGTCTGTGGGGATACACCTTCGCGCGCTGCGGCATCGAGGAGATCACCCTCCCCGACAAGCTCGTCACCGTCCCGCCCTTCGCCTTCAAGGACTGCAAAAGTCTCAGGAAGGTCGTCTGCGGAAAAGGGCTCAAGAAGATCTACTCATGGGCTTTCGCCGGCTGTGATCGTCTGAAAGAGGTGATCCGTTCAGACCGCGTTGAAATAAGCGAGCGGGCGTTTGAGTCCAAAGAGCTCAACACCTGACAGAACCCAAATTGTTTATCAGCTATCTATTGTCATTTTCTCCTAATGTGTATATCTTGTTGTAACTCTTGACTTTACAACAAGTTAGTGCTATACTCGTCAGAGAGAGGAGCATGAGAAGCAGATTTACGATCGCGATCCATATTTTTTCCTGTATAAACACCTTCTCTGAAGAACATAAGATCACGAGCGACTTTCTCGCGTCCAGTATTCAGGTTAACCCCGTCATCATCCGCAAGCTGCTCGGTCAGCTGAAGGATGCTCATCTGATCACGGTTACGCGCGGATCCGGCGGCGCAAGCCTCTCAAAGCCCGCCGAAGAGATCACGCTGCTCGATGTGTTCAACGCGGTAGAGAGTTTGGAAAACGGCAAGCTCTTCCATTTTCATGAGAATCCGAACCCCGCCTGTCCGGTCGGAAGAAGCATCCACCCCGTGCTTGACGGTCGGCTCGATCAGATTCAGGCAGCGATGGAGCAGCAGATGCAGAGCATCACTTTAGCCGATATCTTCTCAGATACAAAGAAATATATCACCGCGACTTCGCACTCATAACCGGGTGCGAAAATTTTTTGAAAAAATTTTGTTGTAACTATTGACATTACAACGAAGATGTGGTATTGTATAGTTGTAACAAGAAAGGTTACAACATATTAAAATTCATCACGGAGGTATTTATTATGAAAATCGCAGTAGTCGCAGCTAACGGCAGAGCAGCACAGAAGGTAATTAAAGAAGCGCTTGACAGAGACTTCGAGGTCAGGGCGTTCGGTCGTAACGATTTAAACAAAACCGAATGTAAAGATTATATCAAGAAGGACATCATGGATCTTACAGCAGAGGATCTCTCGGGCTTTGACGCGGTGGTCGACGGCTTCGGCGCATGGACAGACGAAGAACAGCCGATGCACATCAAGACCTCCCGGCATCTGTGCGATATCCTCTCGGGCACCGATACGCGCCTCTTGATCGTCGGCGGCGCGGGCTCTCTCTATGTCAATCCCGAGCACACCGCTCAGGTCAAGGACGGCCCTGATTTTCCCCCTCTCGCGAACGCGCAGGGTGCGGAGCTTGATGAGCTTCGCAAGAGAAGCGATGTCAAGTGGACTTTCATCAGCCCCGCCGGAGATTTTCAGGCAGACGGCGAGAGAACAGGCGAATATATCCTCGCGGGCGAGGAGCTCACCTTAAACGACAGAGGCGAAAGCATCATCTCCTACGCTGACTACGCGATCGCGATGGTCGACGAGATCGAGAAAGGCGGCCATATCAAGCAAAGGATCAGCGTCGTCAGAAAGTGATCGAAACCAATTAACATTTTTTGCGGCCCCGCGGTTGAAAGATCGCGGGGTTAACGATATAATATAAGAAAACCATCGAGGCGAACAGCTGAAAGAACAGGAGATCATAATGACCGCAGCGGATTATCTGAGATACATCGTCAGTGAGATACACCGTACCATCGTCGCGACAGTAGACGACGAGGGCTTACCGATCACCTGCGCGATCGATATGATGGACTGTGATGAGAACAGTCTGTACTTTCTTACCGCGAAAGGCAAGGCGTTCTATGACAGACTGGTAAAAAGAAAGTTCCTCGCCTTCACCGCGCTGAAGGGCAAGGATACGATGACGAGTGTCGCGGTGTCTGTCAGAGGAAAGACGCGTGAGCTCGGCTTTGAAAAGATCCCCGCGCTTTTCGAAAAGAATCCGTATATGAACGAGATCTATCCGACCGAAGAGTCCCGACACGCGCTGACGGTCTTCGAGATCTATGAAGGTGACGGAGAGTGGTTCGATCTCTCCAAAAAGCCGATCGAGCGCATGAGCTTTTCATTCGGGAAAGCGAGAGAAGCTCAAAAAGGCTATTTCATCAGCGAGGACTGCATCGGCTGCGGGAGCTGCCTCGAGGTATGTCCGCAGAAATGTATTGATCTGAGCACAGCGCCCGCAGTTATCCTACAGCAAAACTGCCTTCACTGCGGTAACTGTATGGAAGTCTGTCCCGCGGAAGCAATAGAAAGAAGGTAATATGATGAAAAATATATATGATAATATGCCCAACGGCTATCTCGACTCGATCGAGAAGGGTCTTCATGCTGTCAGATACTTTCGTCAGGGCACAAGTGCTGATTTCTTATCAAAAGACGAAAGCGTCAAAAAGCTCAGAGAAGCGATCGCCGACGCAGACGCAATCGTGGTCGGCGCGGGAGCCGGACTGTCGACCGCCGCGGGATTTACCTACAGCGGCGAGCGCTTCCGGAAATATTTCTTCGACTTTGCTGATCGCTTCGGCATCCGCGATATGTACTCGGGCGGCTTCTATCCCTTTCCGGACAGAGAGACCCTCTGGGCATGGTGGGCGCGGCATATCTACTACAACCGCTACATCGACGCACCGAAGCCCGTCTATACCGATCTCTTGAAGCTCGTAGAGGGGAAAGACTACTTCGTCATCACCACCAATGTCGACCATCAGTTTCAGCGATCGGGCTTTGACAAGAAGCGCCTGTTCTATACCCAAGGCGACTACGGCCTGTTTCAGAGTGTCAACCGCAATATCCAAAAGACCTATGATAACGAAGAATGGGTCACAAGCGCACTGGAAGCGCAGGGTTTTATTAAGGATGAGAGCGGCATCTATCAGCCGCCCATCGATCAAAAACCGCTGATGCGTATTCCGTCTGAGCTGATCCCGAAGTGTCCCGACGACGGCAGCGATATGACCATGAACCTCAGATCGGACGACTCCTTCGTCGAGGACGACGGCTGGCATCGCGCCTCTGCCGCGTATGCTGACTTTCTGCGCCGACATGAGGATCTGCGGGTGCTGTATCTCGAGATCGGCGTTGGAGCGAACACGCCGGTGATCGTCAAGTACCCCTTCTGGCAGATGACGCTCTCGAATGACAACGCCGCCTACGCCTGCTTAAATTTTAATCAGGCGTTCTGTCCCGTGGAGATACAGCCCCGGTCGATCTGCATCAACGGCGACGCCGCAGAAGTGGTCAAAGAATTATTATAAGATGAAGAGGACGGCTCATACAGAACCGTCCTCTTTTTGTATGCCTACATTCATATGACAGCCGATCGGCGCGAGCCAGATGTAGCCGAATATCCCAGCGCGGTAAATATGCGCGTATTTCGGCGCAGCATCCGCCATCAGGCGATAGACCGCAAAGTACGAAAGCCCCTCTAAAAACAGCCCGATACATCCGAGCAGTCCGCCCCAGATCAGCTGCGCGTCGGAGAGATTTACAGCATTTGACATCACATTGGAAGCGAGACTGTCCCCGCGGATCTCCTCGCCGAATCCGAGAAGGAAATCTCCCGCTCCGGTCAAAACAGATGCAAAAAGCCCGATCACAAGGAGCTTTCTGATTCTTGCCCGATCTAAATTATTGTTAATTCCAATCGTGTTCATATGATTATCCTTCTTTTATGCGTTAGCGTTCGCTAACCTCGGTTCAAAAAATTATGCTGTTCTCACAGCTTAGATAACACAAAACGCATTCATCGGTTAGCCTCTGATAACCATAATGGCACTACCTCTTTGATTTTTCAATATGTTTTATCTAACTTATGAAAGGTTATAGATATCAACTGAATTATACTATAGAAAGATACTATTCTTTTCTCACGCACAACCATTTCTTTTTAATCAGGTCAATTTTTTGTTTGTGTATGGTAATAAATCCCTACATTGAAACAATTTCACCGTACATTTTTCCTAATTTACTAAGGTTGCAACATTATATGGTTGTGAATAAGTGCACTGGTTCGCAATCTTATATTTCAATCACGACATATTAATAAAGGATTTATCAAGCTCTTTATTTGATCTTCAATAAGAGTAGGACGCTTGCTTCACGCAGGCGTCCTGTACTTATATCCTATTAGATTTTGATTTTTTCGCTAAGAACATCGCCCTTTGTTACCACACAAATCGAATAATACCTAATGTTATACCTAAAACTATGTAGGGTGGATTATATTCACTTGGCAAAACCTTTTGCCCCTACTTCTGCCCTTAATAGTATTGGGTATTGAAGATTTGTGTGGTAACTTTCTCTTATCATATCATTCTCCGCTTTTCAATCCCCAACATCCGCAAAAATGCTCATTTTCTGCCGCAGCAGTACGAACCACAGCAATAACCCCCCATGAAACCTACTTCAAGGGGCGCGTAAAAATATGAGGGCGTGCGCGAAAACATCGTTTCGAGATATTTCGGTAATTCATTCGCGCATTTCGGAAAAATCATAGAATTCCCGAGCCGGAGCACAGGAAGAAATCTTGCTTTTCGGTGTGAGATTTGATAAAATTGAGGAGCAGCGCAGGAGATCAGGCGCCTGCGCCTGTTCACATCAAAGAAAGGAAATGTCTTATGTGCAAAAGAACAATGAATAAGTCACTCTCTTTATTTCTTGTCATCATCATCACCGTATTGTGTCTGCCGTTCGCTTCAGCGGCAGCGGAGCGCGGCGTCCAACGGATCGGATCGTCCGATATATCGGATCCGAAGACCTTGAGCGAACACACCTTCGCGGCAGTGGATCTTAACCGCACGATGGAGCTCCCCTTCGATGAAGACGGAATGCTGACATACACTTTTGAGAAAGAGACCTATCTCTTCCTGCGTGACACCGTCACCGGTGCAGAATACTGCGCTGACTATTTCAGCCGAACAGAGAATCCCTGTCTGATGACGACGACCCATAAATACAAGTCGCAAATGTACATCCCCGCAGGCACGGTTACGCTGACCTTGACGGATAACGGGGACGATACCTATCTGTTGCGGTATGCGCTGTCGGATTCGTCGGCAGAGCCTCAGACCGAAGCCCCCTCTGAAGCGCCCTCCGTGCCGCAGGCTTCGCCTGTGACACAGGACGCCGACGGCAACCTGACCGTGGGCCGGGACTGGGTCGTGACCGAGGCAGACGGTACCGTCCGCAGCATCGTTCCGGCTGCGCCGCAAAAGCTGACCGTCCTCATGTTCTTTACGCCTAACAACAGATATGCCAATACATTTTTGGCAGATTTATCGAACCACCCGCTGAAGGATATGGAAGAATACGGGCTCATCGCCTGCTGCTATTCTCAAGCTGAGCAGGGCGTCGACGCCGTGCGCTACTGGGCGGAACATGATTCTGAGGACATCACCTATGCCGTGGGACGCAACTTCGATGTCAGCGATATGACGACCGAGGCGGGACTGAATTACGCTTATTCAACCTTTGTCTGTATCGACGCGAACGGAGCGGTGCGCGCCTTCAGGCTCGCCAACCTGAGCGTCGACGAGCTGATCGCGCTGCTGCGTCAGACGCTGGGGGATGACTTCGCAGATCCCGGGCAGAACATCTATTATTTCACCGCATATGTGCGCGGCGCCTACTGTACAAATATTCAGGAGGCGCTCGACAGGATCAACGAAATCCGCTATGAGGCCTGTGAGGAGGGTGTCACCAATCCCGCCGACGGTCAGCCTCTCACGCTCGACGACTATGTCCCGGTGGTATGGTCTGCCGAGTTGGAGAAGATCGCGCGGCAGCGTGCCGCAGAGGCGCTGATACACCGCGCTCATGAACGCCCGGATAAGAGCGAATGCTTCTCGATCGACAGCAAGATCGTACCGAATATGTATGAGGATCTTGCGTGGAACAGCCAACGCAGCATGGTCACGGGCATCGACCAGTTCTACACCGAGAAAAGCGCTTGGGTCAATAGAACGCCCGGTAAAGTAACCGGCCACTATACCTCAATGATCGATCCGCGCAGCAGGAGCGTCGGTCTGGGTCATCTGTATGCGCCGGGCTTCGGTACATATAACTCCTGTCTGGCAATGCGGCTCTCGAAAACTTATCAGGGCATCGATACCACCTTCGGCGAGCCGACAGATGTGATTCTGTCTTCTTTCCGTATGCACAGCTCCTATATCACTGATGTCGAGATTTCTCAGACTCCCGGTATCGAGGGTTTCATGCAGCCCGGCGAGCGGATGACGCCGGAGCTTTTTGCACGCACACAAACGGCAGAAAGCAGCGGTCGGGTCCTTCTGCGCGACGGCGTGACATGGAGTTCCTCCGACCCCTCTGTGCTGACGGTAGAGAACGGAGTCGCCGTAGCAAAGGGCGAGGGCACGACCATCCTGACCGGATCGCTGTACGGTAAGTACACCGCGACGCTCGAGATTCGTGTCCTCAGATACGCCTTCACTGTGATCGATAAGAATCATACGCTGGAGCTCCCCTTCGATGAGGACGGTACACTGACCTATTATTTTGAGAAGGCTACAGATCTCTACCTGCACAATACCGTCACAGGCACGGACTACTATACGGACTATTTCAGCCGCATGGATAACCCCAACCTCATGACCGAGACGCCGGTATACAGGTGGCAAATGCACATCCCTGCGGGCGAGGTCAGGCTGACCCTGACGGATAACGGAGACGATACCTACACGCTGGGATATGAACTGCTAAATGTCCCGACAGAACCAAATACCGCCGCTCCCACCGATACGCCTACAGAATCCGAACCGGTAATACTCGGCGATACAGACTGCGACGGCAAGGTAACGATCATGGACGCCACCGCAATCCAGAGGCGCTTAGCGTCACTTCCGACACCGTCTTTCAACGAAACCGCCGCCGATGCTGATAAGGACAACAGGGTAACCATCCTCGACGCGACAGCGATCCAGCGACACCTTGCAAGCCTGCCGATTCAGGCGCAGGGAATAGGAAAACCAATCGCATGATTTTACGAAACGCCGCTTTGGATTTCTCAAAGCGGCGTTACTCATCAACCGGACTTTTTTATTAATGGTTCAAACTAAAAAGAAAAGCCGCTCTAAACCCATAAAAAAGGCTAAAAGAGCGGCTTTTGTGCTGCAGTTATCGTATTCTATTATATTAATCTGATTATTAATCTGAAACTCATAGTAAAAAATGGCTTAAACAAGCGAAAAAACAACACCGCTAACATTGTATTAACGGTGTTGTCTTGATATGG
>CAJOII010000046.1 GCA_905234535.1 uncultured Ruminococcus sp. | reverse complement strand
CGCGACGGTTGAAACAGGAACATTCACGGCGCGAAAGAAAAAGGGTATGCCGACAAAAGGGATTTGTCGTGTTCCGATGATCCCTCAGTGGAAGATGGAAATGATGGCAAAGTATATCTTTGATCGCTATTCACGGGAAACGGAGGGGATCATTGACCTTGCCCTTTCTATTATAGATAAACACAAGGATGATGAAGAACCCCAACAGGACAATACCGCGCTGATCAAAAGCGCTTGGATAATCTGATCGAGATGCGAGCCGATGGTGAAATCACCAAAAACTACTTTCTGAACAAAACGACTGAGATCGAAGCAAGGCTGAAAATGATAGAAGACGAGCTTGCGAAGCTCAAACCTCATGAGCAGAAAGAGACGAAGCCATGTGACCTTGACGAGAGGATCGCGATCTTTAAATTCTTTCTGATGCAGAGCATCTATCCATCTGATGACGGAAATATCCCGGAAGACATCATCAGAGCCTTCGTTTCGAAAATTATCGTGCATGAGAGCTCATTTGACTGGTATTGACGCTCAAAATAAGCGGAAATCGCCAAAAAAGCGCAAAAGTTTCTCCCCCATGTGACATGTTGCGCAGGCTGCGATTAAGGGATAAGGGAAATCGCAACCCGAAACCTTTCAGGATAGCTCAGTTGACCATTGACGAAGCGTACGCGAGGGAGTTTGTCAAAACCGCTCCCGCCGTGCATCATTTCAAGACAGGTCAATGGAAAGATATCCGGATTGATATTTTGATCTAAACCTAAAGCCCGACTCTTTCGGTCATCCGATTGAGCCGGGCTTTTTATATGTGCAGGCTATGATTTTTTGTGTTAGTATTATGCTTTGTTTTGTTAAATCGCAGTTTTTTGTTTCTAACCCTTTTGCGGTATAATATAACGACAAGTCCTATGTTCATCCCGATGACTTCTTTATGATAATGACGATATTTTTCGGGATTATAAGGACGCAATGGTTTATTGGAATAAGCAACAGGATGATTGACAGCGAATGCATAATACTGCTATAATTGAAAACACAAAACTCATATAAAACTGCAAGGGTTCAAAATGATTGAGGTCGTAGCGGCGCTGATATGGGACGGGGATCGGTTCCTGATCTGTCAGCGGTCGGCGCAGAAAGTACAGAGCTTACTGTGGAAATATGTCGGCGAGAAAGTTGAGGTCGACAAAACAGGTAATCATCAACGCCTTGCCGAGGGTATAGCGCGATAAGAAAGGACAGTAAAATGGCTTTTGATTACAAGAAAGAATACAAGGAATTCTATATGCCGAAGGACAAGCCGTCCATCGTGACCGTGCCGCGGATGAACTTTATCGCGGTGCGCGGACAGGGCGACCCCAACGCACAGGACGGAGAATACAAACAGGCGATCGGCTTGCTGTACGCGATTGCGTTTACCATCAAAATGAGCAAGAAAGGCGATCATCAGATCGACGGCTATTTTGATTATGTCGTACCGCCGCTCGAGGGCTTCTGGTGGCAGGACGGTGTGAGCTCAATCGACTATGCCCATAAAGAGAACTTCCGTTGGATCTCCGTGATCCGTCTGCCGGATTTTGTGACAAAAGCGGATTTCGACTGGTCAATCAAGGAAGCAACGCATAAAAAGAAAACCGACTTTTCCAAGGTGGAATGGTTCACCTATGACGAGGGCTTGTGCGTGCAGTGTATGCACATCGGCTCATACGACAACGAGCCCGCCACCGTCAAGCTCATGCACGAATACATGGAGGCGCAGGGATACGCTCTCGATGTCACGGACGAGCGGATGCACCACGAGATCTATCTAAGCGACGCGCGCAGAGTGGCTCCCGAAAAGCTTAGAACCGTTATCAGACATCCGATCAAAACCGTATGAAAAACGCAGTATTATATATCCACGGTAAAGGCGGCAGCGCTTCGGAGTGCGAGCATTATAAGCCGCTGTTTCCGGGGCATGATGTGATCGGCTTAGACTACAAGACCTTCACGCCTTGGAAAACAGGAGAAGAGATCAGAGCCGCTGTCGAGAATTTAAAAGCAGAATACGATCATTTCATCCTGATTGCAAACAGTATCGGTGCGTTTTTCTCTATGAACGCGGGTATCGATACGATGATCGAAAAGGCGTACTTTATTTCGCCGATCGTCGATATGGAGTGGCTGATCATCGAGATGATGACTTGGGCGAATGTCACCGAGGACGAGTTGAGAGAGCAAGGTGTGATCCATACTGACTTCGGTGAGAACTTGTCATGGGAGTATCTCTGCTATGTCAGAAGTCACCCGATACGATGGGATTGTCCGACCGCGATCCTGTACGGCTTTCGAGATGATCTGACCTCATATGAAACGATCCGGACATTTGCCGAAAAACACAACGCCGAACTGACCGTCATGGGTAACGGCGAGCATTGGTTCCACACGGAGGAACAAATGCGGTTTTTGGATAATTGGATCAGCTCAAACGCAAGGAGAAAAGACGATGATTCATATAACACCTGAGAACTTATCAAAAGAATACAGAGTTGTCAGTGCGAACAGGATCATCTGCTATAAAAGAAGCTGTGAAAAAAAGGTAATACATCATACAGGAGAAAATATGATCATCAGGAGATTTTGCGAAGATGACGCCGAAAAGGTTTCGGCAATGATTATCCATACCTTACAAGTATCTAACAGCAAGGACTATTCCGCGGAAGAGATCGATGCACTGGTAAGTCGAGCTCAGCCTTCCGGGGTAGCAGAGCGTGCTGGCTGGACGCATTTCTATGTTGCAGAAGAAGGCGAAAGCATCGTCGGCTGCGGCGCCGTCGGACCTTATTGGGGCAGCGAGACAGAAAGCAGCCTGTTTAACATCTTTGTTTTGCCCGAATGTCAGGGCAGGGGGATAGGCAGAAAAATCGTCGAAGCGTTGGAGCGGGATGAATACTTTCTCAGAGCAGATCGCGTAGAGGTTCCGGCATCGATCACGGCTGTGGATTTTTACAGAAAGTTGGGCTATGAGTATAAAAACGGTGTTGACCGTCCCGACGAGGAGCGGTTATATCGTTTGGAAAAGTTGAGATAAACAGGTGTGTTTGTGATGCGAGATACGGATTATTTGATAAACTATTACAACGAATACGACGAGGACGGACGGCTCGAAAACAGCCGCGTCGGAAAGGTGGAATACCTCACTACGCGCCGGTATTTGGACCCTCTGCTGACGGCAGACTGCAAGATCGCCGAGATCGGAGCGGGTACCGGCAGATACAGCGTCACGCTTGCCAAAGAGGGCTATGATGTTACAGCCGTGGAGCTGGTACAGCATAACCTCGATATCCTCAAAAGCAAGCTCAACGGCAGCGAGAACATCAAGACGCACCTCGGCAACGCGCTCGACCTGCATATGCTCAGGGACAACACCTACGATATTACGCTTCTGCTCGGCCCGATGTACCATCTGTATTCCGAAGAAGAGAAGATCACCGCCCTGAAAGAAGCGGTCAGGATCACAAAGCCGGGCGGTCATATTCTGGTTGCCTATTGCATGAATGAGGCGACGGTGATCCAGTATGTGTTCGGCGGTCGTTATCCGGGAAGTAATCAGCTCAAATCGGTTCTGGAGCTGAATATGCTCACCGACGACTGGAAGTGCGTCAGTGAGCCGAAAGACCTGTTTGAAATGGTGCGGACTGAGGATATCGAACGACTGAATGCGGCTGTTCCGGTCGAGCGGGTGAAGCTCGTCGGGACCGACGGCGCGAGTCGCTATGTTCGCGAGTATCTGGAAGAAATGGATGAAGCGACATTTGACAAATGGCTGTCCTATCATTTCGCAACCTGTGAGCGGCAGGATCTAATCGGCGCGACCAATCACGCCTTAGATATTTTGAGGAAACTGTAAATTTACGGAGGAGTGCATTATGAGTATATTTTCGAAGAAATATAAGGTCGATTATTGCGGTGAGAAGTACGCCTATAAGAACGCAAAGGACGAGTACCGCGCGGGCGAGAAGGTAACACTCTATTACTGGATGATCGCCACCGATACGGACTATTCATTCAGCCTTGACGGGGCGGAGCTATCGAGGGATTATGATACGCAGAAAGGCTTTATCCTCAGCTTTATCATGCCCGACCACGATGTGAAGCTGCATTGCTTTTCACGCAATACGATGCTCAGAGAAATTTCTGAAGTTGAATGATAGGATGGAAACATACGATGACCGGATATATAGCTGAGATGAGAAAGATCGTAGGGCATAAAACGCTCATCCAATGCGCGGCGAGCATCATCTGTGTTGACGATCAGGGCAGAATACTGCTGGGAAAACGCTGTGACAACAAAATGTGGGGCTATTCCGGCGGTGCTGTTGAGATTGACGAATATGTTGAGGATTGTGCAAAACGCGAGCTGTATGAGGAAATGGGCTTGACGGCAGAGGAACTTGAATTCTTCACTGTTAACTCAGGACCTGAGGCGCATTACATCTATCCAAACGGCGACGAGGTTTCTAATTTTGAGATCATCTATATTTGCAGAAAATGGCACGGCGAGCCGAGAGCAAAGGATGGAGAAATGGGGGAACTAAGGTTCTTTTCCTGCGATGAAATCAATTTATCCGAGATCTCTCCGCCGATTCGCCATGTGGTAGCGGCTTATATTAACAAAACAAAAGAAATCAAGGAAACACCATGAAAGTAACACCGCTCAAAAAGCAAAGCAAAAAGGAGCAGCGCAGGTTCCACGCCCGCAAACGGCGTGACCGGAACGGTCTGAAACCGACCACCAGAGTCGTCAAGAGCAAGAAGGTCTATGACAGAAAGAAACTGTCAAAGCCATCGGAGGACGGCGTGATATGAATGCTGCGTATAAAATGGTCAAGCTGACGGAAAGCCAAGTCAAAGAGATCTATCAAAAGCACATGATCCATGACTTTCCGGATAAAGAGAGAAAGCCGCTCTCGATGATCTTAAAGGCTCTGCGGAAAGGAGAATATGAGTGTTACGGGGCACAGGAGAATGGCAAGTTATACGGCTATGCGTTCTTTGTGAAATGCGCGCCGGATTATCTCTTGGACTACTTCGCTGTGTTCCCTGCGATGCGCTGTAAAGGGATGGGCTCGATATTTCTGAAACAGCTATCCGAGCACTTCAAAAACACAACCGTCATCATCGAAGTAGAGAATCCCTTGTGCGCTGAGAATGAAGCCGAGAGAGATACCCGCCGGCGCAGGATCTTGTTCTATCTGAGAAACGGATGCCGGGACAGCTTGGTGACCGCAAAGCTCTTCAAGGTGGAATATCGGCTTCTCCTGCTGTCTGATGAAAAGCATATCGATCAGAACGAAGTGAAAGAAGTATACCGAAAGATTTATCGGAGTATCCTGCCATCATTTCTGTACCGGACAATGCTGAAAATACATTAAGGCGTTTTCTGTTATCATAGTTAGAAAAATAAATCGGAATATAAAAGGGAGATTGAATGTATGCAAAACTTTGGACTGTCTATGTTATGGTTTTGGATAAGCTATATTATTGTGACATTAATAGGTATAGGGCACACTATTTTCAATATTGTTGTTTTGCATATGAAATCAATGAAAGACAGCCCCGGTATGGGTGAGGGATATGAAAAAACAAAACCTTGGCACCCTCTTTATAATATTATATGTTTCTCTGTTTTTGGCTGGCTGTATATGAGTGGATTACCTGATCCGTCAATCGGTGAAGCAATAATCACCGGAGCTATATGGTCAGGTATATGTATTGTATTTGATCTTTTCGGCTGGGTTATAATCAAGCATCCGTGGAGCTTGTCATTCAAAGAATTCTATGTTGACTATCAACCGTGGATAACTCTTATTTATATTGCGATATTTGTCGGACCGATCATAGGGTATATATTAATGGCTAAATCCTGATTTATATGAGTAACGGGAGTTTATTATGGCTATTACGATCAATCTGAGATACAAAGGACAAAACGGCAGCGCTCTGCGCTTTGCAGAAGAAATGCTGAACAGCGGTACGGTCGATATGATCCGTGCTGAGAAAGGCAACCTGCGGTATGAGTACTTTCGCTCTCTCGACGATCCCGAAACGATCCTGCTGATCGACAGCTGGGAAAGTCAGGAGGCGCTCGATATCCATCACGCCTCGCCGATGATGACAACGATTGCAAAGCTGCGTGAGAAATATGATCTGCACATGACCGTCGAGCGGTATATCAGCGCGGAATCACCCGAATCCGAGAATCAATTTATCAGGCAATAGGAGCAAAGCATGAAACTGATATTTGTGTCGGACAGCTTCAAGGGGAGCCTGACGAGCAGGAGAACCGCTGAGCTGTTGACGAGAGCCGCGCGTGAGGTGCTTGGCGAGTGTGAGTGTATCGCTGTACCGATGGCTGACGGCGGCGAGGGAACGGTCGACGCGGTGATAGATGCGCTGAACGGAGAGATAGTCAACACAACCGTCCACGATCCTTTGATGGACCGCATACAGGCAAGCTACGGTATCTCGGGCAACAGAGCGATCATCGAAATGGCGGCGGCTTCAGGCTTGACGCTTGTTCCCGAAGATCAGCACGATCCGATGAATACGACCACCTACGGAACGGGAGAACTGATCCTCGATGTGCTTGATCGCGGCTGTCGGGAGCTGTATATCGCGATCGGCGGCTCGGCGACCAATGACGGCGGTATGGGCTGTATGTGTGCATTAGGCGCGCAATTCCTCGATAGGAACGGTACAGAGCTGTCCGGCTGCGGCAGGGACTTAGCCGATGCAGCTCAGATCGACCTTAACGGTCTGGATAGTAGATTGTCGGAAACCGCGATCACCGTCCTCTGTGATGTGAAGAATCCCCTGTGCGGCGAGAACGGCGCCACCTACATCTTCGCAAAACAAAAAGGAGCAACCCCCGATACGATGGAGCTGCTCGAAAAAGGGATGCAGAACTACCGTGATGTGATCCGCAGGCAATTTGGTGTTGACTGCGATACGGTCGAAGGCGCGGGTGCGGCAGGGGGCCTCGGTGCGGCGCTGAGCGTCTTTCTGAACGCGAAGATACAGTCGGGTATTGAAACGGTGCTCAGCCTGATCGGCTTTGACGATCTGCTGAGCGGCGCGGATCTCGTCATCACCGGCGAGGGCAGAGCCGATAGGCAGTCCCTTTGCGGCAAGGTGATGCAGGGCGTCGGTTTGCACGCCAAGCGGAAGGGCGTGCCTGTGATCGGGCTGTGCGGTTCTCTCGGCGAAGGCGCGGAATGGCTCTGTGACTTCGGTGTCACCAAACTCATCGCCTTATCCGACAGCGCCGAAAGCGTCGAAGACGCGATAGCGAATGCCGAACGGTATTACTTTGACTCAGCGGTCAGAATGTTCCGCGAAATATAGAAGCAACTATAAAAATCCTCCTCGACCGGCGGTGCTACAAGAAGTCGAAGAGGATTCTGTATTTTATAGGATCCTAACGATATGATCGCAAAGCAGAATGTATTTTCCGGCACTTTCTTATATATAGAATTCTGTGCAGCGCCGGTTTACATTCTATACCTAAGTTGATATAATCACAATGAGAGCAGAATAGATTTATTTTTTGTGACCTGAACTTATCAAAAGGGTAGTATATAGGTGTAAGGGGTGATGACATGACAGATGAAATGATCGTAGACTTATATTGGCAGCGGGACGAACAGGCGATCACTATGACCCGCGATAAGTACGAAAAATACCTTTATGCCGTAGCCTATCGGATACTGCAGCATGAACAGGACAGCGAAGAGAGCGTTAACGATACCTATATCGGCGCGTGGAACACGATGCCGCCGAAAAAACCTCATATCCTACGCACCTATCTCGGTAAGCTGACGCGGAATATCTCCTTGAAGCGCGTCAGAAAGAATGAAACGCTCAAACGCGGCGGCGGTGAATATCCGCTGGTATTCAATGAACTCTCACAAGTCATGTCGGACGACACTTCTGTAGAAGATCTGGCAGAGCAAAAATCGCTTGCCGAATACCTTGACGGGTTTCTTGCCGAGCTGGAACAGCGCGACCGGGTAATGTTTTTGATGCGCTATTGGTATCTCTGCTCCGTTAAGGAGATTGCATCCAAATGCGGCTATACTCAAAGCAAGGTGAAAATGTCCCTGAAGCGCACGAGGGACAAGCTGAGGCTTGCTCTCGAAAAGGAGGACTGGCTGTGAAGAAAGCGGATCTCATTTTGAATGCTGTCGGCGATACAGACAGTAAGTATCTCTCTGAGGTCGATCAGTTTCTTCAACGACAAAAAAAGAAAAGGTACGGAGCAATCGCGGGTATCGCCGCCATGTTGGTACTGGCAACGGTGATTTCTTTTGCAGTCAAGCTGTATCATCCGTGGGGCGGCAATGCGCATTACGGCATTGACGGCGCGGTCGGTGGCGGCTATTTCTATTTTGAATTCCCACATGACGGGATTTATCGTTATACACCGGGCAAAGCTTCAGAAAAAATACTCGATATCAAAGGCAGACCTTGGTATGACTTTGTTGTCAACGACGATGCTCTTTTCTATACTCGTTGGGAGAATAGTTGGGATTATGATAAAACGATCTATCGTGTCCCGCACGGCTTAGATACCGTAGAGGTACTGTTTTATGACGATGACGCGAAATCTGTCAACCTGCCGTCGAGAGCCGCTGGAGATGATTTGTTTGTCGTTTTAGATTACGATAATGATACACAGGGCTTTGGTTATCGGGATGTTATCATAGACGGACAGACCGGAGAGATAAAAAACGAGGTCAGCTCCTTCTTTATCATAGAGGATCATGCATTATCGGAAAGCATGATGTACTCGGATATTGATATTGATGAGCAATATCAGATGACCCATAAGGAATCATCCTCTGATGATCCGCGGATCTCATATACCGTAGGGGACAGAACGATCATCGCCGAAAGAAACGACGGCGGCACTTACGATCTGTTGGAGAACGGAGAGAAGATCTATGAAAGTTGGGATCCAATACCTCAGAAAATGCTCGGAAGCAGCCTTGTGTTCTCCGGCGGAGTCACTGATGAGCCGACAGCTGATTCACCGGATTCTTTGCCGAAGTTCCACTATCTGATCGTACGGCCTGACGGAACGCGTGATTCGATATCGCTTGAAAATGTCGGAGAACTGCAAGGAAACGATACCTATATCTTTTATATTGATTATGACGATGATCTGATAGTGTACGATACCCGAACATCAGAGAGCAAAGTCCTCATGCATAGAGAAGAATTGTCATTCTTTGATGTATACTCAGACGGCAAGTATATCTATCTAAGCCGGTACAATGATGAAAGCAGCCTGAAGGATCTGGATCATCCGATGACATGTTATCAGATCCAATATGACTCCGACGGAAAACCGCAGTCTTTAAAATTGATAGATAATGATATAAATGATTGATTTTTATGTTATCCTCTTATATAAGAATGAGTTGCCATGGCTGAGATGATGGGCGGAGAGATCCACGGCGCTGTTTTTTCTCTTTTTCTATTGACTTTTGTGCTTTAGTGTGTTATAGTTTTCACGACGAAATACGAAAGGAGTTATTCATATGAAGTCTTTAAAGAACAGATCATGGAATCACTCCGTATTTTCCTTTACATTCGCGCGCTTTTTTGCGGGCTATTATTACTATGCCGAAAAATCTCTCGCTGCTCGGATGTAAACGGACTTTTCTTTCAGAAGGATGAAGGCGGTTCTGTTTCGGGCAGAGCCGCTTGTTTTTTTGAATCCGTAGGGCAAAGCACCTTCGATTTGCCGCTGAGCTCAGCGGCGGATGAGAACAGGGGAGGTATTGATATGTCAAAGTTGGATGAAGCAAGAGTCAAGATCAACGAGATCGACAGAGAGATGGCGAGACTCTTCTCTCTTAGGATGAAGGCGGTCGAGACGGTCGCCGAATATAAGAAGGAGAGAGGGCTGCCGATCCTCGACAAAGACAGGGAGCAGGCGCTGATCGGGAAGAACTCCTCTTTGATCGACGATCCCGCTATCCGTTCTCACTATATCCGGTTTTTAGAAGAAGAGCTTGCGGTCTCCAGACGCTATCAGGAGAGCCTGATCAAAGGGATCAAGGTCGCCTACGCGGGCATCCGCGGCGCGTTTGCCAATATCGCCGCGAAGAAGATCTTCCCTGACGGCAGGCTCATCTCCTTTCCCGATTTTGAGAAGGCGTATGACGCTGTGTTGAAGGGAGACTGCGACTGCTGTGTTCTCCCGATCGAGAACAGCTACGCCGGCGAGGTGACCGGCGTGATGGATATGATGTTCTCGGGAAGTCTCCATGTCAGCGGCGTCTACACGCTCAAGGTCGCCCAGCACCTCTTGGGCGTCAAGGGCGCGCTTCTCTCGGACATCAAAAAGGTCATCAGCCATCCTCAGGCGCTCGCTCAGTGCTTAGATTTCATCAGAAAGAACGGCTTCAAAACCATGGAGGCCACTAACACCGCCTTGGCGGCGCGTTCTGTCAGAGATGACGGCGACAAGACGATCGCCGCGATTGCGTCCTTGGAGACCGCGCGCCTTTACGGGCTTGATGTGGTGGCGAGCGATATCAACAAAAGCGCTCAGAACTCTACCCGCTTCGCGGTGTTCACACGCGTGGATAACCCCTCGGTCGCGGGCTCGGACGCGCACTTCATGCTGATGTTCTCGGTCAAGAACGAGGCGGGCGCTCTCGCGAAGGCGATCAATGTCATCAGCGGCTACGGCTTTAATATGAAGGCGCTCAGGTCCCGTCCGATGAAGGAGCTGCCGTGGCAGTATTACTTCTATGTCGAGGCGGAGGGTGACGATACCGGAGAGAACGGCAGAAGGATGCTCGAAGAGCTCTCTTCTCACTGTGACCGCCTCAAGGTCGTCGGCAGATACCGGCGGGAGATATTACTGAAAGACGGTGATTGAGATGGATCATACACTGCATATGGATCTCGGACAGAACAGCTACGATATCGTGATGGAGCGAGGCGCGCTGAACAGGATCGGCGAGCTGATCGGGCTTGACCGCAAGGTGCTGATCGTCACCGACGACGGCGTGCCCGAGAGTTATGCCCGTTCGGTGAAAACACAGTCTAAAGACGCTGTGATCGTCACTGTTCCTCAGGGAGAAAAATCCAAAAGCCTCAGAACCTATGAAGAACTGCTTTCGCGGATGCTCAAAGAGGGCTTTACGCGTAAAGACGCGGTGGTCGCTGTGGGCGGCGGCGTGGTGGGAGATCTCGCGGGCTTCGTCGCATCAAGCTTCATGAGGGGGATCGACTTCTACAATATCCCGACCACGGTGCTCTCTCAGGTGGATTCTTCCATCGGCGGCAAGACTGCCGTCAACCTCGACGGCATCAAGAACATCGTCGGAGCGTTCTATCAGCCGAAGAAGGTCGTCATTGACCTCGATCTGCTCATCTCATTGCCGATAAGACAGATCCATAACGGTCTGAGCGAGGCGCTCAAGATGTCGCTCACATCCGACAAAGAATTATTTGAAATATTCGAAAAAGGAAATATAAAAGATAATCTCGACGAGATCATCTACCGCTCCCTGCTGATCAAGAAGAATGTCGTAGAGCTCGACGAGAAGGAGCAGGGGCTCAGGCGGATCCTGAACTTCGGCCATACCATCGGTCACGGGATCGAGAGCTTTGAGCATCTTCACGGGCTGTACCACGGCGAGTGCGTCGCGCTCGGGATGATCCCGATGGTGAGCGCGCCCTTAAGAGAGCGGTTGATCCCGATCTTAAAGCGGCTTTCTCTGCCGACCTCGATCAACTGTTCCTCTGACGAAGTGATGGAGGCGATGTATCACGATAAGAAGTCGTCCTCAGACGGCGTGACCGTCACCTTTGTGAACGAAGTCGGCACTTATGAAATCAGGCAAATTTCTTTTGAAGAATTATATCCCCTGATCGATTTGATAAAGGAGAAATGATATGAAGAACACATTCGGCTCATCCGTCTCTCTGACCCTCTTCGGCGAGAGCCACGGGGCATATATCGGTGCGGTGCTTGACGGTCTCGCTCCGGGTATGGAGATCGATGAGGAATTTATCCGCAGGCAGCTCTCTCTTCGCCGTCCGGCAGGAAAGATCTCGACCTCCCGCGTGGAGGCTGATGAGTTTTCGATCGTCTCCGGCGTATTTGAGAACCGCACCACCGGCACCCCTCTGACGATCCTGATTCCGAACACAAATACCCATTCCAAGGATTATCAGGCGACGCGTTCTCTGGCGCGTCCTGGCCACGCGGACTTCACTGCTTTTAAAAAATACCACGGCTTTGAAGATTATCGCGGCGGCGGACACTTCTCGGGCAGGGTGACCGCGGCGCTGGTCGCTGCGGGCGCGATCCTGATCTGTTCGCTTGAGAAGAAGGGGATCATCATCGGTACCCATATCCGCTCGCTGTCGGATATCAAGGACAGGGATTTTGAGGATCTCTCCGATGATATCAGAACGCTGTCATCATCGGATTTCGCGGTGCTCGACGAGGAGAAGGCCGCTTTGATGAAGGAGCGGATCGAAAGCGCCGCTGCCGAGGGCGACTCGGTCGGCGGGATCCTCGAGACCGCGATCTCAGGCATCCCCGCGGGGGTAGGCGAGCCGTGGTTCGATACCATGGAGGGCGTCTTGTCCCACGCGCTGTTCTCGATCCCCGCTGTCAAAGGCGTCGAGTTCGGACGCGCTTTTGAGGATGTGAGGCTCAAGGGATCTGAGTATAACGACAGCTTTTATATTTCTGAGAAGGAAATAAAGACAAAAACGAATCATAACGGCGGCGTGGGCGGCGGTATCACGAACGGTATGCCGATCCTCTTCTCCTGCGCCGTCAAGCCCACGCCCTCGATCTTCAAAGAGCAGCACACCGTCGATTTTCTGAAGAACGAAGACGCAGTCCTCAAACTCAAGGGCAGACACGACCCCGCGGTCATCCACCGTGCGCGCGTGGTCGTAGACTCGGTAGCGGCGCTGTGTATCGCTGATATGTTAGCGTTCAGATTCGGCACAGATTGGATGGCGCAGTGATGGAGTACGGACTGATCGGAGAGCGGCTTCCGCACAGCTTCTCCAAAGAGATCCACGAGCAGATCGGCGGATATGAATATTCGTTGAAAGAATTAAAAAAAGAAGAATTAAGCGATTTTGTTCTTTCAAAGAATTATAAAGGTTTAAATGTCACCATTCCGTACAAGGAGGCGGTGATCCCCTTCTTGGATGAGATCAGCGCTGAGGCGAGGAGCATCGGCGCGGTGAATACCATCGTCAACCGGGATGGCAGGCTGTATGGGTACAACACCGATTTTCTCGGGATGAAAGCGCTGATCGAGCGGATCGGCGCGGTGTTAAAGTACAAGAAGGTGCTGATTTTAGGCACCGGCGGCACCTCGAAGACCGCCCGCGCGGTAGCCGAGCGACTGGGCGCGAAGGAGATCCTGCGCGTCAGCAGAACCGGCAGAGAGGGCTCTGTCACCTATGAAGAGATGTATCAGCGTCACGCCGACGCCGAGATCCTCATTAACACCACCCCCTGCGGGATGTTCCCCGACATCTTCTCCTGCCCGGTCGATATAAAACGCTTTGAACGCTTAGAGGCGGTGGCCGACGCGGTGTATAACCCGCTGCGTTCTTCTCTGGTGTTGAGTGCCGAGAAGCGTGATATCTCCGCTGAGGGCGGGCTCTATATGCTGGTGGCGCAGGCGGTATATGCGGCGCAGTTCTTTATGGATCAGGAGCTTGACACCGACCGCGTCATCAATGAGATCTATGATAAAATATATTTCGAAAAAAGAAATATCGTTCTCACCGGTATGCCCACCTCGGGCAAGTCGACCGTCGGCAGGATCGTCGCGGAACAGCTCGGGCGCCCCTTCCTCGATACCGACGCGATCATAACCGAGAAGCACGGCGACATCCCCGCGATCTTCAGAGAGAAGGGAGAGAAGGTGTTCAGAGACTATGAGACCGCTGCTATCAAAGAACTGTCTTCTGTTACCGGCGCGGTGATCTCTACCGGCGGCGGCGCGATCCTGAGAGAGGAGAACATCGACGCCCTGAGACGAAACGGCGATATCTTTTTTATTGATCGGTCGCTCGATTCTCTGATCCCGTCTTCGGACAGACCCCTGTCCGATAAGAGGGAGAAGTTAGAGAGACTGTACAATAAGCGCATCGATATTTATATGAGTACCGCGGACTTCATCATCGACGGCGACTGTGAGCCATCGGATGTCGCGGACAGCATCATCAACGGAGAATGATTTATGAAGATCAAAGTCATCAACGGACCTAACCTGAATATGCTCGGCATCCGCGAGCCGTCTGTCTATGGAGCTGAGAACTATCAGACCCTATGCCGCATGATCGAAGAGCACGCCGAGAAGAAGGGGATAGCGGTCGAGATCGTCCAGTCGAACCACGAAGGAGATCTCGTGGATATGATCCAGGACTGTTATCAGAAGTTCGACGGCATCGTTATCAACCCCGCGGCCTACACCCACACCTCCGTCGCGATCTTGGACGCTGTCAAGGCGGTGAGCGTTCCGACGGTCGAGGTACATATCTCGGATGTCTCTCAGAGAGAAGACTTCCGTCAGCTGAGCTTCATCCGAGAGGCGTGTATTAAGACGATCTCCGGCAGGGGATTTCAGGGCTATCTTGACGCGATCGACGAGCTTCTGCGTGTTTTAGGAGAGTAAGATGAAGGTTCGTATTTTACCCTCCAAGCCGAGGGGAGAGGTCACCGCCCCGCCGTCGAAGAGTATGGCGCACCGCATGCTCATCTGCTCAGCGCTCGCTGAGGGTGAGAGCGTGATCCGTCATATCGCCTTGAGCGAAGATATTTCTGCGACCGTTGACTGTCTGCGCGCACTCGGCGCGGATATCAGGATCAGCGGAGATACCGCTGTGATTAGGGGCGCAGATCCCAAAGTGGAGAGGACAGCAGAGCTTTTCTGCCGCGAGAGCGGATCGACCCTGCGCTTCATGATTCCCTTATGTCTGCTCTCAGAGGGAGAGAAGACCCTCTCGGGCAGTGAGCGGCTGTTCTCAAGACCTCTGTCGGTGTATGAGGAGATTTGTCAAAAGCAGGGGATCCGTTATGAGAGAGGGGAGACCTCGCTCAGGATCGAAGGCAGACTTCAGACAGGCGTCTTCGAGATCCCGGGCGACATCAGCTCTCAGTTTATTTCGGGACTGTTATTCGCACTCCCGCTCTTAGACGGCGACAGCGAGATCCGCCTGATCCCTCCCGTAGAGAGCAAGCCGTATATCGATATGAC
>CAJOII010000045.1 GCA_905234535.1 uncultured Ruminococcus sp. | reverse complement strand
GTTGGTCTATTTGTTGCGTCTTTTTAACAAAAATACAGCCGTGACTCTCGTCTCGTCTGTATTTTTGTCTTGTTTTCTTTTCTTATCTTAATGATATTGAGCCGAAGCTGTTCCTTTTTTGTTATCCCTGCATGGGAGAGTACTGATTCTTGACCTTGTCGATCTTCTGCTGCTCCACCTGTTCTGCGGGGTACCAGCCCTTGGTCTGCATCTTCGAGTAGATCTCGTTCTGCATATTCAAAGAGTCCGTAAACGCTGAGTTGAACGCAAGGTGAACATTCTGTGTCGATGATTCCACCGCGCCGTGCATATAGAGATCACAGGCGCCTTTCTCGAGCAATAAGAGATCCTGCATCAAATTTTTGTCGTCCAAGAGTAGGGTGTAGAACTGTCTGAAAATCTGCGCGTGGCGGGATTCAAGCTGTTCTACACATCGTTTGAGCTCCATGTCGGAGAGCCCTTCTGCGGTTTCTTTGCACTTTGACTGAAAATACTGCTCGTGTCCGAGAGCGTCTTCAATATAAAGCAGTTCTTTGTCGGTCATCAGATTACCTCCTTGTATTTGGTAACGGTAGTATACGCAGATATGACGGTGTTATACAGGGTGAAATCAAACATCTCCTTCGTTTCGGAAAAATAATTTTTGTGTAATTTGATTACGCCTTTGTAATAATATACAAATAATCAAAGAAAAGATTGTGCAAAAAGCGAGCGTCAAATTTAGCATTTTTTATTTATTATTTTTCAACAATATGGTATAATCTTTATAACTGTTATTAGGTTAATTTTAATAAATCAAAACACCGTTTACAAATCCCTTTCCATATACAGAAAGGTGTTTGAACGGGTGTTTTGGAGAAGGAGAGGTTTTTATGAAAATGAGAAAGTTTCTGTGCTGTTTCTTAGCCGCGCTGCTCGTGATATCGTCTCTCGGTATCTCTGCTTTTGCGGAGGAGATCGATCTCGCCTCATCGGGATACTACAATCAGAATCTCTATGAGACCTACGCGACTCAGGCGCAGAACGAGACCGCTCTCGGCGCCACCTATACCAAGACGGCCACCACCTTCAAGGTATGGGCTCCCGAGGCGACGACCGTCAAGGTTCGCCTTTATACGACCGGCACCGACGCCGAATCCGGCGCCAAGACGATCGACACAAAGGACATGACCTACAACAAGACCACCGGTATCTGGTCTTTGACCCTTTCGGGCGATCACAAGGATCAGTACTACACCTACCTCGTCACCCGTGACGGCACCACCAAAGAGTCTGTCGACCCCTATGCCAAGGCTGTCGGCGCGAACGGCGACCGTTCGATGGTCGTCGACCTCGACGCTACCGACCCCGAGGGTTGGTCGAGCGACAAGCATGTCCTCTTTGACAATCCCGGTCAGGCGGTCGTATGGGAAGTTCATGTGCGTGACTTCTCCATCAACGCGTCATCAGGCGTTTCTGAGGAGAACAGAGGTAAGTACCTCGCGTTCACCGAGGGCGACACCACCGTCAACTCTCAGGGCAAGATCGCAACCTGCGTAGACTATCTTGTTGAGCATAACATCAACTGCGTACAGCTGATGCCGATCGAGGACTTCGCGTCTGTTGACGAGACCTCCGACGCCGCTCAGTTCAACTGGGGCTACGATCCGAAAAACTACAATGTTCCCGAAGGCTCCTACTCCTCCGATCCCTACAACGGCAACACCAGAATCACCGAGTTCAAGATGCTCGTTCAGGCGCTCCACGACAGAGGTATCTCGGTCGTCATGGATGTTGTCTACAACCACACTTTCGTTCTCGAGGGCTCTCCGCTCTCTTTGACCACGCCGAAGTACTACTACCGTATGTCGTCCGCGAACGACTACTGTGACGGCACCGGCCTCGGTAATGTACTCTCCTCCGAGAAGAAAATGACCTCGAAGTTCATCTCCGACTCTCTGTGCTACTGGGCGAGTGAGTATCATATCGACGGTTTCCGTTTCGACCTGATGGGCTGTCATGATACCCCCAACATCGCGAAGTGGCGTTCTGCCCTCGACAAGATCGACACCCGTATTCTGATGTACGGCGAGCCTTGGATCGGCGGCTCCAACAACGGTATCACCAACGGTATGAATAACTCCAACCTCAAGAGCCTCACCCGTGTCGGCGCGTTCAACCAAGGGTACTCCGACGGTTTGAAAGGTAACCACGAGGTCGCGATGGCGACTTCCTCGGGCTTTGTCTCCGGCGGTTCGGCGACTGAGGTTCTCAACGCCGCAAGAGGTACTTCGACCTACCTCTCCGGCTCCAAGGTCAATCAGCTGATTAACTATACCGACAACCACGATAACCTGATCCTGTTCGATAAGATCCTCGCCGTCAACAAGACCGGCATCAAGACCGGCGAGAAGAACAACTCTCTGTACAACACCAACCAGAACGCGGTCAAGAACACCAGCGCGAACATCTTAGGACAGATGAAGCTCGCGCTGACCTCCGCCTTAACCTCTCAGGGCACACCGTTCACCGTAGCGGGTACCGAGTTCTGCCGTACCAAGTACGGCGAGGCGAACTCTTACCGTTCACCCGACAACATGAACTCCATTGACTGGACCCGCGTTTCTACCTATAAAGAAGTCGCTGACTACTATGCCGGCCTCGCCGCGATCAGAAAGGCGTTCTCCGCATTCGGCGACGGCACCTCCGACGCGATCACGACTGTCTCCGGCGGCTGCACCGCGTATCGCATCAATAACAACAAGTCCGGCCAGTGGAAGAGTATCATCGTCGCCTTGAACAACAAGTCCTCGGCGCAGAACATCTCCCTCTCCGGCTCATGGGTCGTTGTCGCGAACGGCAAGACAGCGGGCACCACGAGCCTCGGAAACGCTTCGGGCTCTTACTCCGTTCCCGCATACTCGGGCGTTGTACTGGTCGACTCCGCTTCTTTCTCGAACTATACCCAGCCCTCTGCAGGTACTGCTTCTTTGAAGGTCGAGCACTATACCAGAGACTCCGCCTCCGGCTCCTACAAGCTCGTCAAGACCCAGACCGCAAAGTACAAGGAAGGCCAAACCTACCGTGCCTCGAAGAGCCTCTCGATTCTATTCGACCACAACTTTGACCGTTCTGAGTCTACCTCCGGCACTACCTACGGTAAGGCGGTAGCGGGCCAGTCCATCACCGTTAAGTTCTACTACACACGCTATACCACATCGGCGTATCTGACCGTCAACTTCCTCAATTCTTCCTCAAACGCGAAGATCAAGACCTCGATGCGGTATCATATGAGAAACGGCGATCCCTACTCTGTTCCGAATACGCTGGTACAGGGCTATCAGCTCGACACCTCCAAGTATCCGGGCGGCACCATCGGCACCTTCAGCGCCTCATCTCCCGCGTCGTTCAACTTCTACTACACACCGCTCAAGAATACCACGACCACTGTTCACTACTACAACTCCAACTCCTGGAAGCAGGTCAGGATCTACGCTTACTATACCGGTGACGATGGTCAGATCCGCGAGCCTGCGGGTCAGTGGACCGCTTCGAAGACCGTTAACGGCATGAGCGTTGACAGCGCCACCAATACCGCGAGAAAAGAGAACGGCTGGTATGTCAAGACAGTCAACGCCGCGTCGTTCTATGTCATGTTCCACAACGCTGATGGCAAGCAGGTTCCCGGCGCCGGTGAGCAGGGCTACTCCGTATCGGGTGAAGCGTGGATCAAGAACGGCGTTGTTGAGTTCAACAACACGATCGTTACCTCGCATATCGATATGAAGACCGGTAAACAGCTCGCAAGCGATGTCACAAAGAGCAACACCGCGATCCGTTCCGATCAGACCTATACGACCTCTAAGAATACTTCTATCCAGAAGGAGTGCATCGTTCCCGCGAACGCGACAGGCTTCTATCAGGCGGGCGTCACCAATGTTGTCTATCTCTACACAGATTCTACACAACAGCCCACGACCCCGACTACACCTCCGACGACCCCGACTACACCTCCGACCACTCCGACAACAAAGCCTACCACCCCGACAACGCCTCCGACCACTCCGACCTCCGGCGGCAGACTGATGCTCGGTGATGTAGACCTCAACGGCAAGGTTGAGATCGTCGACGCGACATGGTTGCAGAAGCACTTGGCGTCTATGGTCACGCTGTCCGCTGACGCGCTGCTCTGCGCGGCACCATCGTGGATGTCACCTATATCCAGAAGAAGCTCGCTTCTATCTCGGTACCGTATAACATCGGCGGATATATCAACGGCTCGGCTCCGACCGAGAAGCCTACTCAGGCGCCGACATCCGCTCCGACTCAGGCGCCCACTGCGCCTACCGCTCTTCCGACAAGCGCGCCGACCTACGCGCCCGATCCGACCTACGCGCCCACACCGGCCAACATGGCGTTCCTCGATCCGGGCGAATGGGATATCGACGGCGCGAGATTCGCGGTATACTTCTTCGAAGGCGATGACTACACTTGGGTCGACATGAGATATTATTCCGAGGGTCTCTACTCGGTTGAGATCCCCGACGGCTACAGCAACATGATCTTTGTCCGTCTCAATCCCGAATACGGAGACAACACATGGGATGCGAAGTGGAACCAGACCGAAGACCTCACGGTTGAGATCGGTTCGACCTACCACATCACCGGATGGGGCGATATGGGAGGAAACTCCACAGGCGAATGGTATTGATCCATTTATAACGGAATATCGTTAAAAAACAAAAGGCTGCTCTTCGGAGCAGCCTTTCGTCATGTGGAAGGGATTGTATCAGAGAATCAGCTCGTCTTTCAGCAGGGTTCTGCCTTTGTTTAATCTGCTTTTGACGGTGCCCTCGGGGATGTGCAGAATCTCGCTTATTTCTTTTACAGAATAATCTTCGCTGTAATACAGGATGACGGCAATGCGGATCTTCGGCGGCAGGCGATTGATCGCTTCACCGGTCTCGATCCGGCTGTAGGGATTGTCAGACGCGGGGATATCGGGGAGATGATCCCCGATATCCGTGTAATGTGAGCGAAGACGCAGCTGTCTCTTGCAGCAGTTGATCAGGATCCTGATCAGCCAGGTGCGAAAGTACTCTTCGTGTTTGAGTTTTCTGAGGTTCTCGTATGCTCTGAGGATCGCTTCGCTGACAGCGTCCTCGGCGTCCTGTTCGTTCTTGAGGATCGACATCGAGACGCGGTAGAGTGTGTCTTCACAGCAGAGCACCAGCTTCTCAAAGGTCAGGTTGTCCATATCACTGTACCTTGAAGATGTATTCGGTCGCGCCGGAGAGATCCTTATCGGTATCGACCGAGGTGATTCCGGAGGAGTTTGCGTAGAGCAGCAGATAAGCGTTGTCGAGCCTATCGGTATTGCATCGAAAGCCGACGGTGATGGTCTTGGTTTCATTGGCTTTGATGGGTGCGCAGAAGAAGTCCGTCATATTCTCCATGTGATCGCTCTGGAAGATGCGCTCTGTGTCGCAATATTCAGTGGCGAAGATATGGTTCTCTTTGTCGATGATCCCGAGGGGAGAGAAGCTGCCGTCCGCGTTCTTCTTCAAGGTATCCTGCCAGTAGTCGACATAAAGAACGGTGTCGATGTCGCTGTGGTTGGTGTAGGTGATGTCTGCGAGAATCAGCGTCTGGGGCGCGTCCTCTGAGGAGAGGATCTTAGTAGCGGTGTTGATGCCGTCACCCTCTTCGATGATCTCCGTCTTTTTCGTAAGCAGGTCGCCGTTTTCGTCCGCGATCTCGTCGAGGGGGTACAGGTCGGTGAAATCCTCCGGGTCGAGGTCCGCGATATTGGTGACGGTATGTATAGAGGAGATGTAGGAAGAGAGAGTGACCTCTTCGCCGCTTTCGGTGAAGTCCTGATAGGTGATGACAGTGTCCGCCGGAAGCTCCTTCTGAATGCGTTCAAATTCATAGGTGACATCTTCATCAGATGAGGGTTCGGTCTCTGTAAGCGCGGTGTGGTCGTCCTTCGTGCCCTCACAGACGGTGATGCCGCCGATGAAGGCGGAGAGCTCATCCTCTGTGACATTCTTATAGAAGATCAGCAGGGTGACATCCATCTCCTCATAGTAGACATATGCGCGGTCAAACCCGCCATACCCTGCGGTCGGGGTGATGAAGTACGCGGGCAGTCCCGAGACCGTCTTCTCTTCTATACTCTTGACCTCGGGGATGATCTCGCGGCAGTCCTCGCCCTCTTTGATGCGCATCGGCATGATCGAGAAGCCGTCGGTCGGCTCCTGTCCGACATGGCAGTATTTAAGATCGCCGAGCTCGGGCCGTGTCTCAAAGCCCGCGGGAGGGGTGACGGTGACCTTGACATATTCGGGAACATAGTGTTTAGACTGTGACGGAGCGGTCAGCGCCGCGCCAAAGATGCCCTCCTTATCTGTGATCAGGCCGTAGAGCTTTGAAGCGCCGAACACCGCAGAGGGGAGAAGGGCGGCGATAAGCACGCAGGCGAGTATGACCTTCAGCGGCCGGGAGAGGCGCTTTCTCTCTTTTCTCTCTGAATAGACAGCCTCTTTGACTGCGCTCTCGAGACGGTAGTGAAAGCGCACAGGGGTCTCCTTGAATAATCTTTTATCGTTTTTCATAATCATTGTCCTTTCAGCTTTTTGAATCGATTCTGTCTATTAGAGTCGGGAGAGGGGCGAAAGGTTCATTTTTGAATATAGCGATGCGAAAAAAGCGACACCGGGATCGGTGCCGCTTTGACGGTCTGATTGATCAGCAGATTACTGATATCTTGTGCCGACATAACCTCTGTTCTTTCTCTTCTCAACCGCGTAGACGATCGCAAAGGTGATGAGCATCACAACGATCATGATCGCGAGCCAGAGAATGAACTCAAAGTTTGCAGACGACGCGCCTCGTGCCGCCTGAGTGGTGTCGGTGACGCCGATGAGCGCTTTGTTCGAAAGCTGAGATGCCTTGACCTGCGCTTCGGTGTTGGGAGCGGAGGTGGGAGCGAGGAGAGCCGCCGCAGTGGTGGGAACCTCGGTCACCGCTTCGGTGGGAGCTTCTGTCGCCGCTTCTACGGGGTTGGGATTCTCGATCGCATCATCGGAGAACAGTACCTCATAGGTGTTCTCGTCAATCTCGCCGGTCTTCTCGATCTCGTTGACATCCTGGAAGAGGTTGACTGCCTGTGCTGTCTTCTCGCCGAAGGAGCCGTCAGCCTCGCCCTCGGGCAGGTAGGAGAGCTCGATCAATCGTTCCTGTACGGGAACGAGATCATTTGTGTAGTCGCCCATCTTGAAGGTGGTAGCAAGCTCTTCTTCAGGCTCTTCAGCGGGTTCTTCCGCCGCTGATTCTGCGAGCTCCTCGTCAGAGTTGTGCTTCTCTATCTTTGTCTCTGCCTGATAGTAAGGAGCATCCTCGGAGAAGAGAAGGTCGGCGTCGGAGCCTGCGATACCGTCTTCGGTCAGACCCATCGCCCTCTGGAAGAGCTTGAACGCAGCCTCGGTGCCTGTACCGAAGTCACCGTCGATGGGGCCGTTGTAGTAGCCGAGCTCTGCGAGTCTCTCCTGAAGAGCTTCGACTCTCTCTCCATGAGAACCTAATCTTAACGATCCTGTGGAGCTGTTGTCATCGTTATCGCGGCTCTCGGAAGAGCTGCTCTGTGAAGAGTTCGACGCGGTAGCGGATGTGTCGGAGGGAGTGGAGTTTGAGATACCGTTCGAGTCGAAGTAGTAGGTTTCGCCGCCGATCTCTCTGGATGTGTCCGCGAGGTACTCGCCGTTTTCATAATAATAGGAATTACCGGAAAATTCTACCCAGCCGGTGGTGGGGTAGGAGACACCGGGTACTTTGAAGTACTGTGTCCAGCCGTGGCTGTAGACGCTCTCATAGCATACGCCGTAGTCACTGCCTCTGGCGTCGACCGCCATACCGCCGCCGACATAAACGCCGACATGACCGGGCTTGTACAGTCCCAGGCCGTGGATATTGGGGATACCGTCTGAGAGGTAGCCTCTGTAGCTTGCGTTAAAGGTCTGATCATCGCCGCAGCGATAGCCGCCCGCATAAGAGTAGATAAGACCTGAGCAGTCAACTGCGCCGGGTTCTGAGCCGCCGTATACATATGACCAGTTAGAGTAGTATGCGTTCAGCGCCCATTCGGCAAGACCTGTGCCTGTTCCCGAAGCGCTTGAGGAGATGGTGCCCATCACGGCAACACTCGCGATCAGAGCGGCAACGAGAACCACTGAAATAATTTTTTTGATCTTCATAATAAACCTCCAATGTTCGATAGTGGCAGTTCACCTTGAACTTGTCGATTCTTCATTGTGATGACCGTCTGCCATCACATCCGAACTCAAAAATCTTCAAAAGAAATTTAATATTTTCGGATTTAGATATTTCCACTGGTAACAAAACTGTCATTATTATATCAAAGAATTATTCCAAAGGCAACCTTTTTTCGGAAAATATTGTTAAATTGCCAGTAAAATTAAGAATTTATTCATATTTGTATACAAAATGTACAAAAATTGTTCACATTTCGACCGGTTACACCTTGTAATCTTTTAATTTCAAAAGAGAAAAAAGAACAATTGCGATAAAAAACGACAATTCAAAAAAAGAAAAATATCACTATTGAAGGCATAAGGATTTATATTTCCTGCAAAGAAAAACAGAACATCCCCGATCGCTCGGGGATGTCCTGAAAATCCAAGGGAGTTTATGAAGATGGTTCTCAGCTATAGAGAATAGGTACTTATCCGATGAACATCTGGCTCCAGTAATGACCCTGTTCGATATATCCCATACCGATCTCAGTAAAGGACGCGTTCAGGATATTCCTGCGGTGACCCTCGGAGTTCATCCATCCGTTGACGACCGCCTGCGGGGTCTGGTAGCCCATCGCGATATTCTCACCCGCGGTACGGTATGTGATGCCGAAGCTCTTCATCATCTCAAAGGGTGTGCCGTAGGTGGGAGAGTTGTGGTCAAAGTAGCCCCTCTCTCTCATATCCTGCGCTTTGATGCGCGCGACGCGCGAGAGCTCGGTGTTGATGCTCAAGGTTCCGAGACCGTAGGATGAGCGGATATCGTTGACAAGACGCACGACCTCTTTCTCGTACTCGTTGAGCGCATAGCCGCTCTCACTTTCCGAGGGCTCTGCGGGAGCGGGCTGAGCGGGTACCGGAGGTGTCTGAGGCTTCTCAGGATCCGACACGGGAGCGGTCGGCTGAGGGGTCGGTGTGCTCGATCCCCCATTCGGAGCAGGTGACTCTGTGAGAGAGAAACCGCATCCGTTTAAGACGCTGATGATACTGTTGCAGCTCTCGTCGCTGCAGCCGCACTGCTTGAGAAGCTCTTGAAGATCCTGACAGGAACCGTTGTTCTGACAGAGGTTAAGTACCGCTGAAGGATCAGAGCAGCCACACCTGCTTAGAACGGCCTCAATGTTCAGTCCGGCGGGACAGTAGCCCTGAAGGTTTACGGAAGCCGCCGATGTCTGCAGGGTGAAGCCGAAGAGCATCGTCAGCATGAGGACAAATACGGATAGTCGTCGAAGTAATTTTTTCACAATCATACCTCCTGTGTGAAATTTTCTGAGATGCGCGGGGTGCATCTCATACGCGTATTGTAACATCCGCGCGTTCTGCTATCAAACCGCAAATAATGGCAGCTCTTCCGGCTTTTGAGATTTGCCGGGGATAATCTCCTATTCTTTTCCTCGATTTCCGAAATCTTTCAGACAAAAAACAGCCTGCCGCGGGGCAGGCTGCTGATATTCGTTTGTTCGGCGCGTTACGCGATGACGGACTTCTGATAGGTGAAGGAGAAGCCTTCTTCGAACTGATAGTTGACCATGACGCGTGTCAGATAATCATCTGCGGCGGCCATGGTCCTGATATAGTTTCTGATCTCCGACTCGCCGCCTGAGGTGATGCGGAAGGTGATTTTGGTGAGGACAGCGTCGTCAGAATCAAATACACAGGCGTTCTTAGCTTGCGCAGAAGAGTAGTTGTAGATGACTTCTTTGGTGCCCTCTTCATCGCCTTCTGCGTTATAATTCGCGGTCAGACCGGATCTTCTCGTGAGGACGGGGAACATATCATCTTCATATTCATCCGGATCGTCAACAACAACCTCGAGGTTCGGATCGGTGTAGCTGACCTTGCCCTCCATGGACAGCATCCTGCCGTTATTGATATCCTTCAAATTCAGATAGGTATAGACGGTGAAGGTGTCGCCGGCATAGCCCTCGTAGGTTCCGGCGAGTTCGCCCTCGAGATCATAGAGCTTGACGACAGCTGCCTCTTTGGTCTCATCTTCTGTGGGAGGTTCTGTAGGCTGAGTGGGTTCTGTTGCCGGCTCGGTAGGATCAGTTGCGGGCTCAGTCGGATTAGTTGCGGGTTCGGTTGGATCGGTGGGAACTGTCGTGGGATCTGCGGGGTCGTATCCGAAGATAACAGAGCGCTGAGAATTATAGCTGAAGCCCTCCGTTAACTGTTCGTGATTAACGATCCTGGTGAGATCATCATCCGCGCTCGCAAGGGTGACAAGGGTGTTGCGGACAACGCCCTTTCCGCTTGCGGTGACCTCAAAGCGGACCTTCGTAAGGACCGCGTCGTCGCTTGCGAATGTCGCGTATTTCTTTGCGTCGGAGGCGTTGTATCTTACCTCGTAGGTACCGTCCTCGGCGTCGACATCATAGTTTGCGGTGATCCCGATCCTTGAGGAGCTGAGCAGCGGGAACATATCATCTTCAAAGTATACCGGATCATCCAAGACGAGCTTTAAAAGCGGGGAAGTGTAGATTACACGGCCGTCGATCGAGCGGATCTTACCGTCGTTGATGTCCTTAATATTCAGATAGGTGAGAACAGTGAACTGATCGCCGATATTCAGATTGATCGTCTGAGAAAGGTTGCCCTCAAGATCGTAGATGCTGATCTCGGCGTCATCTCCCGTAAAGGACGGTTCGGTGGGAACAGTAGGAATTATCGTCGGAGTCACAGTGGGATCTTCCGTGACAGGCTCAGTTGGCTCAGTGACGGGATCGGTCGGCTCGGTGACAGGCTCAGTAGGTTCAGTGGGCTCGATTGAAGAAGTGGGTTCGGTCGGATTGACCGGAGCGGTGGGCTCAGTGGGTTCGGTCAAAGGTTCTGTCGGTTGAGCTGTGGGAGCCTGTGTAGGATGATCAACGGGCTCTGCGGGGACATAGTTTGCGACAATGGTGCGTGTTTGATAGTCGAAGCCCTCGATCAGCTCTCCGTGATCAATGATTTTGGTGAGATCCTCATCCGCGCCCGCAAGGGTGACAAGAGAGTTGCGGATGATGCCCTCTCCGACCTCCGTGACCTCAAAACGAACCAGTGTCAGAACGGCGTTGTCATTATCAAATACGGCGTATCTCTTCGCGTCTGAGGCGTTGTACTGTACTTCGTAAATACCGTCCCCGGCGTCGACATCGTAATTTGCGGTTATACCGAGTCGTGAAGAAGTGAGCAGCGGGAACATATCGTCCTCAAAGAATTCGGGATCGTCTAAGACGAGCTTGAGCATGGGTGCGGTGTAGCTTACGCGGCCGTCAAGAGACTGGATCTTGCCGCCGTTGATATCAGCCGCGTTTAAGTAGGTGATCACAGTGAACTGATCACCGATATTCAGCTCCAAAGTCTGATCGAGATTGCCCTTCAGATCATAGATACTGATTCTGGCGTCATCACCGGAGGGCGCCGCGGGCTCGGACTCGATCGGCTCGCTTATCCCACGGTTATCCGCTTCGGGCATCATCGCGGTCCACATCTGAATCAGGGTCGCGTCGCCGACATTGACTAAGCTGTCTTTGTTGACATCGGCAGCCTTAAATTCGATGGATTGGGGGCCATGCTTCTCATAGTCGAGATACGGCTCGTTCGGATCTGTCGGATCGGGGAGCATATACGCGATCGCCTGCTGGATGAAGGTCGCGTCGCCGACATCGACGATACCGTCGTTGTTGGCGTCTCCCAGCAGTCTCTCTACTGCGAGCGACAGCGCGAAAGCGGAGACAGACAGCATCGCTGTCAGCAGACAGAAGACGAGGATCACGCTGATACCTTTTCTGAGATTTTTCATATTCGTTTCTCCTTTCATCGGTCATAAATTCCGTAAATACTATAATCATCGTTATTATATTACATTCTTGTTATCATTTCAAGATATTTCCTTGATTTTATGCCGATGTTCTCAGTCGTTTAAAGCACGGCTCCCGGAACGGAAGAAGAACTGACTTTTTCGAAGGAAGAAGCTGTGTCGAACATCCTCATGCGGAGGATGTGATCGAAAATCGGCTCAAACAGCGGGATTCTCCGATCAGTAGAGTTGGGATTCTACCGTTGTTAGATAGGGATTCTATCGCCGATTTTGAAGGAGAGATCACGCGTAGAGTAGAAGAGAAGAGTGTAGATTGCATTTTGGGGGCGTGTATAATATGATATATCCAAGGCGCGTACGGCGACTGAATAATCATGAAGGTGAGAAAATGAGTTTCAGAATTGTTACAGACACATCATCCAATCTCGATACATCCTATCTGAGAGAAAATGATATTTCGGTGATTCCGTTCTCTTATTATATCAACGGCAAGGAGTATTCCTGCGTCGACACCGAAGGCTTTGACGGCGAAAAGTTCTATAAGGCGATGCGCCTCGGCGCGGATATCACGACCTCTCAAATCAATCCGCAATCATATGTCGATCACTTCGAAACGATCCTGAAGAACGGCGAGGATATTCTCTTTGTCGCGATGAGCTCGGGGATTTCGGGATCCTTTCATAGCGCAACACTGGCGAGAGACGAGCTCAAAGAAAAATATCCCGACAGAGAGATCTGTCTCTTGGATACCCTGGGCGCTTCTCTGGGCGAGGGGCTCTTCGTGATGGAGGCGATCCGCTATAGGGAGAAAGGTTTCTCCGCGCTCACCGCTTATAAGAAGCTCTTATCCAAGGTGAAGAGGATGTATCAGGTGTTTACCGTAGATGACCTGAAATATCTTAAGAAGACCGGCAGGCTCTCCGGCTCTGCCGCCGTGCTCGGCAATATGCTGCAGATCAAGCCTCTCTTAAAGGGCAACGAGGACGGTCAGATCGTCAACTTCTCCAAGGCGATCGGCAGGAAGAAGTCCATCGAGATGATGGCGCTCAAATACCGCACGCTGGTCAAAGACCCCGAGCGGCAGACCGTGGGTATTGCCCACGCGGACTGTATGGAGGATGTCGAGTATCTGATCTCACTTTTGAATAAGAAGCCCCCGAAGGAGATCCTGACTGTGATGTATGAGCCCGTCACCGGCTCTCATGTCGGCCCCGGCACCTTGGCGCTCTTCTTCTTCGGCGACGACGGCGTCAGATTCAAATAATTATAGATTAAAACGAAAAGGCTTGCGCTCTCGCGTAAGCCTAAATTTTTGCAGTCACTGAACTTTCCGTTTTTATTTTGATGATCCCGATAAGCGGGTGCCGAAAACTGAAGACTTAAGACTGAAAACTGAATAGTGAATAATACAAAGCGAAAAGCCTGCCACCGTTGTGACAGGCATTTTGCTTTGGGAAGATCGAACAAAAAAATACATTCGACAAAAAAGCCGTTAGGGATCTGAACTCTCGTGAAAGTCCGATCAGGATAATGCGTTAAGAATCACTAATCAATAAATTCATAGTCAAAAGGATGCTTTGAATGTGCCCAGTCTTGTTTGTTCCTTTCCAGTATTTCGCGCATCTTTTCAACAGAACCTTTCAGTTCTTTTGCTACTGTTTTGCTGCCTTTAACCGTGATGAAATCAGACTTGATATTACGGTTGATTTCATCCCAAAAAGCAGACCAGTTTCTGCCGTATCCATCATCCAGTTTCAAGCCGGCTTTAATTCTTTCATGTAATTCCATTAAGTATTTACAATTTGTTAAATCAATAACCTCTTTTTTCATCTTTATATCTCCTATAATATTTCATAAAATGAGTGGTAATGGTCGTATGTGACGAAGATTAATCCATCATTAGACCAGAGTATTCTATGTCTATTTCGTCTGCCTCGTGTATAGTTGATATCCGCCTCTCGCCATATCCTGCCGATTCTATGCGGCAATTTTCTTTCGTCGTTATAATATATGTCTCCGCCCAGCATTTTCCCCGGAGCAAATTTGGATGGTCTGTCTCCATATTCCCAACCTAACGACTCAAGTTGCGGACATGATATGTAATAGCTTGGTAAATGTCCGTAGTGCTTTAGCCAATAATCCGCGCCGTCATCACCTTTATTCGTCGCGTTGCCTGCTTTGATCGCTTCCATTTCTTCAAGTGTACAGCGACAGCGCAAGTGAAGCGGCGGCAACAGTACAGTACTGTCATGAATATCAAAGACCCTGCCGTGGTTGTCTGCGCAGTTGAAGCAGGTCTTTATATCCAAAACTGCTCGCCATGTTTTAAAATTTTGACTCGGTTCCGTGATCGGAATAAAAGTATCATCTCTTGATAAAAGTATCATCTCTTGCTTTATTGCTGCGAGAATCAATAATTGGGTTATAAAATTGCTTTTTTAAATACAATCAATCGCCTCCAAAATATAGTAAAAGGAAAACACCCTTTCACTTAAGAGGAGATATCAAGAAAAATTGCATGTTTTTATGCAACTTTATAGAAATTGTAATAATTCTAACGGTTTTCGTACCGCTATTGGCTGAATAATGAAGAAAGCTGCCGATCTATTTCGACAGCTTTCGACATTCTGACGGAGGACAAGAGATTCGAACTCTCGCGCCGCGTTAGCGACCTACTCCCTTAGCAGGGGAGCCTCTTCACCACTTGAGTAATCCTCCGTGTGAAGTGTTGTGTTTTTAAGAAGAGATTGGCGGAGAGGAAGGGATTCGAACCCTTGGTCCCTTGCGGGATCACTAGTTTTCAAGACTAGCTCCTTAAACCACTCGGACACCTCTCCAAACAGTACAACAAATTCTATCACACCCAAGTGAAAATGTCAAGGAGCAATCGTAATTATTCTGTTTTTGCTTTTTGATCAGCGAGGATATTTCCGCACAAAAATCAGCGGCACTTGGTTCCGCAGGCGGGACAGAAGATATCGTTTTCCGAGAGCTGTCGCGAGCAGGAGGGGCACACTCTTTGGGGTGCGGCATCAGCCGCCTTGCCGCAGGAGGAGCAGAACCGCGCGTTCTCGCTCAGAGGAGCGCCGCAGTGCGGACACATTCTCGCACCTGCCGGCGCGACCTGAGGGATGGGCTGTCTTACAACAGCGGGCGTGTATGAAGATTCATATCCCGTGAAGAGATTCATAGTAAGCTGTGCGGGCTGCGCCGCAGCGCCCAAGATACGGTCGGCGTAGGAGGTCAGGTCTGAACTGTGCTTTGAGACCCTTGCGCCCAAGAGCTGGACGACGGTATAGCGGATCGCGACAGCGGTGCCGCTCTGATGCGGCATGAAGTGAATGGTGCACGCGCCGCCGTTCATGTTGTATTTGAACGAAAAGTCGAGCCCGAACGAGATCACAGCGCCGGGGATCTCTTCCTTACACACCTTCGCGAACTGCTCGTTTGCCGTTCTTAAGTACGCCTGATATACAGCGCCGGTCTCACAGGGATAATAGAAGAAAACATCTTTCGTCATAGCAATCTCTCCGATCTATATTTTTTCGCCTTCATTCTATCATATACCCATCGGGAATGCAAGCATTATACAAAATAGTTTGACGAATCGACGATCTTCTGCTATGATACATTATACTGAAATAAAAAGACGCTTTGAAAGATTTGAAGGTTTTGATATGTGGGAAACGATTTGGGAATTACTGTCTGAGACAGTGCTCGACTGTCTGAAAATGCTGCCGATCCTGTTCCTCGCGTATCTTCTGATGGAGTTCATCGAGAAGAAGGCGGGAGAAAAGCTCAACCGGGTCGTCGCGAAGGTCGGCTCTCTGGGGCCTTTGATCGGCGGACTCTTAGGCGCGGTGCCTCAGTGCGGGTTCTCCGGAGCGATCGCGGGATTTTACGCCGCGGGCATCGTCACGCTCGGCACGCTGATGTCGGTGTTTCTGTCAACAAGCGACGAGATGCTGCCGATCCTGCTGTCCTCTCATATCGCGATCCCCGAGATACTCAAGATCTTAGCGTTCAAGGTGGTCGGCGGTATCGTCGCGGGATTTCTGATCGATATCGTTTTAAGACTGTTACGAAAGCAGCGCTCGACCAACTCCGAGCACATCCATGAGTTCTGCGAGCAGGAGCACTGCGACTGTGAGGAGAGCATCTTCATCTCCGCCTTGAAGCACACCGGCAAGGTGATGCTCTTGATCTTCATCGTATCTCTCCTGCTCAATGTGGTATTTGAGTTCTGGGGAGCGGATCTTCTGAGAAATATGATCGCGTCGGTACCGGTGTTCGGCGAAGCGCTCCTCGCGCTGATCGGACTGATTCCGAACTGCTCCGCTTCGGTGCTGATCACGAACCTCTATGTGGAGAATGTGATCACCGCCGGTCCGATGATCGCGGGCTTGATGGCGAACGCAGGCGTGGGACTTCTGGTGCTGTTCAGACTGAACAAAAAGGTCAAAGAGAATCTGCTGATCACCGCGCTCTTGTATGTCTGTGCGGTCGCGCTCGGATTTGTCACCGGTCTGATATGGTAGATGAGAGCCTCCTTCGGCAGGCTTTACTTTTAGGGAAGAGGTAAGAGTGAAGAGGTGCGGGAGGACTCCGTCCTCACCTGAATGGTAATGATAAATGATAGATGATGAATGAAAAATAGGGGATGGCTCTGCCCTCACCCGAATTTGTATGACAACTGTGAACCGAAAGAAATGCTTGTCCTCCGTTGTGTTGTGCAAAATATATCCTTTACATTTCTTTTTTCATATGCTACAATTGTAGCAGTTTAAAATGTGATAAGGAGTATCCGAAATGGCATCGCGTCCCAATACTGAATTCACTCATGACCTGTACAAGGCGATTTTGACATTAGAGACCGAGGAAGAGTGCGAGGCGTTCTTCAAGGATCTATGCACCATCCCCGAGCTCAAGGCGCTCTCTCAGCGCTTTGCTGTCGCGGAGATGCTCGAACGCAATATGGTATACAACAAGATCGTCGAGGCTACCGGCGCGTCGACCGCCACCATCAGCCGCGTCAAGCGTTCGCTGGATTATGAGAACGCCGGCGGATACGGTCTTGTCTTTGAGCGCATGAAGAAAGACTGATGAACGGCTACGGCATTTTCTCTCAGTTCTATGACGGACTGACCTTCAATGTGGATTATAAAAAGCGCGCGGATTATATCGAAAGTATCTGCGCGCGTTTTTCTCATCATATGGGGATCACACTGGACCTCGCCTGCGGTACCGGCAGCCTGACGCTTCTCTTAAAGGAGAGAGGGGTCGATATCTACGGTATCGACGGCTCTCCCGATATGCTCTCTTTGGCGAACGAGAAGGCGTATGAGAAGGGGCTCGAGATCTTGTTCTTATGCCAGCCGATGCAGCGCATCGACCTCTACGGCACTATCAACACCTGCATCTGCACCCTCGACAGCATCAACCACCTGACCTCGAAGAAAGAGGTACAAGAGACCTTCGACCGCGTCAGCTTCTTTATGGATAAGGACGGGCTATTCGTCTTCGATGTCAACACCGTCTGTAAGCATAGGGAAATCTTAGGGAACAACACCTTCGTCTACGACACCGATCAGGTCTTCTGTGTATGGCAAAATTCTTTAAAAGAAAATAATATTGTCAATATTGAGCTTGACCTTTTCGAGCGCGAAGGGGAGAGCTACTATCGCCGCAGCGAGCGCTTCTCTGAGCGCGCGTATGAGATCGAGGAGCTCTCATCGATGCTGGAGAAGGCCGGCTTCTCGGTGGAGGGAATCTTCGCCGATATGACTTTTGATTCTTTAAAAGAAAATTCAGACCGCGCCGTACTTGTGGCAAGAAAGAAAGAACAAACGAATTTTGAGGCATAACACCATGGATAAAATCATAAGATGTATTACATCCGACGGCGCCGTGATGGCGTGCGCGATCGACTCTACCGATATCGTCTACAAGGCGAGCGTGATTCATAAGACTTCTCCCGTTGCGTCCGCGGCGCTGGGCAGACTGCTCTCTGCCGCGTCGATGATGGGCGCTCAGCTCAAGTCCTCCAAGGCGACTTTGAATGTCCGCTTTGAGGGCGACGGTCCTCTGGGACATTTTATGGCGGTCGCCGACAGCTTTGGCAATGTCAAGGGGTATGTTGAGAATCCCTCCTGCGAGACGACCCACTATCACAGCGGCAAGCTCAATGTCGCCGCCGCTGTGGGCAGAGGCATCATCTCCGTGATGAAGGACTTCGGCGAGGGTGAGCCGTATATCGGCAAGACCCCGATCGTCTCGGGAGAGATCGCCGAGGATATCACCGAGTACTTTGCGACCTCCGAGCAGATCCCCACCGTTTGCGCCTTAGGCGTTTTGATCGATAAAGAATCCGCTCAGGTGCTGCTCTCCGGAGGATTGTTGATTCAACTGCTCCCCGGCGCTGATGACAGCACCATCGACAGGATCGAGCAGAATGTCTCTCATCTTGACTCCGTCACCACGATGCTCGCGAAAGGCATGAGCGCGCTCGATATGTGCAGGGAGGCGCTCAAAGGCTTTGAGGTCGAGGTGCTCGACGAGTCAGAGGTCAAATATGTCTGCGGCTGTTCTCGTGAGAAGATCGAAGGGCTGATCATGAATCTGCCCGAAGAGGAGCTTGATTCGATGATCAAAGAAGACAAGGGCGCGTCTACCCGCTGCCGCTTCTGTAACAAAGAATACAACTTCTCCGAAGATGACCTCAAAAAAATATTCGCAAAAAAACAGAAAAGCTCTTGACAACCGTCTGAAATTATAGTATTATAACTAAGTCGCAAAGAAAGAGGCGAACGGTAGGGGAGCATAGCTCAGCTGGGAGAGCACCTGCCTTACAAGCAGGGGGTCACAGGTTCGAGCCCTGTTGTTCCCACCATTATTTCAGTTGGTTAGAACGCTAGCCTGTCACGCTAGAGGTCGACGGTTCGAGCCCGTTCCGGGTCGCCACTTTTGCCTCTGTAGCTCAGTTGGTAGAGCAGGGGACTGAAAATCCCCGTGTCGATGGTTCGATTCCGTCCGGAGGCACCAAATATTTGCGGATGTAGCTCATCTGGTAGAGCGCCACCTTGCCAAGGTGGAGGTAGCGGGTTCGAGCCCCGTCATCCGCTCCATAGATTTTAAGAGCACTTACTTGTTAAGTGCTTTTCTAATAATCAGGCATTCGGCGACATAGCCAAGTGGTAAGGCACGGGTCTGCAAAACCCTGATTCCCCAGTTCAAATCTGGGTGTCGCCTCCAGACAAGGATCCCGTCACATATGTGGCGGGATTTTTTGTCATATTTTTGAG
>CAJOII010000044.1 GCA_905234535.1 uncultured Ruminococcus sp. | reverse complement strand
TCATCGTGATGGTCAGATCCTCCGCGCCGGATTTGTCTACAAGCGCCTCATATGTTTCGTTGTCACTTTTGATCGTAACATTTGCCGAAAAGATATCATCAAGTGTCTTTTCCTCGCTTTTACATGAAGAAAAGGAGAACACGGCAATAAAAAGCAGGAATGTTATCAGAATTTTTTTCATCAAATCCCTCCGAAAAAATATCTTTAACATTCCTGTGCTTTAATCTGTATTTATTTTTCAGCTTCTGAGAAGACATCCGGCAGACATGAGATCAGATCTGTCGGGAGCATAGAGGTCTTTGAATATTTCTTTGCCGCGATATCTCCCGCACAACCGTGGATGAAGACGCCCATTACAGCCGCTTTGAAAGGAGAGACCCCCTGGGCGATCAAAGATCCGATGATGCCTGAGAGCGCGTCTCCCGAGCCGCCCTTCGCCATTCCGGCGTTACCGGAGTGGTTCTCATATATTTCACCGTCTTTCGCAATCAGAGTGCGGTGACCCTTGAGCACCAGCGTGGTGTTCGGATACTGTCTCGAGAATTCCTCTGCAACTCTGACCCTGTTCTCGATGATATAGGCGGTGTCTAACCCTGTCAGCCGCGAGAACTCTTTGACATGGGGCGTCAGTACGACTTCACTTTTACAGCTCTCTAATAAATGTATATTCCTTGACAGCGCATTTATGCCATCCGCATCCAAAAGGATCGGAACATCACTTTCTCTGAGGATGCTTTCAACAATGATCCTCGTATCCTCTGTGCTCTTCATTCCGCAGCCGATGACGCAAGCGCTTGATTTTCTGATCAAAGAGAGGATGTAACTTGCTGCGTTCTGTGAAACGGTTCGATCCGCTGAGTCTTCAGTCGGGACACACACCGCTTCGCTGACAGAAGAAGCGAAGATCGGATAGATACTCTCCGGCAATACCTGATACAGCAGCCCGACCCCGGTCCTCAGCGCGGCTTTCGCGCACAGCACCGCGGCGCCCGCGTAGCCAAAGCTGCCTGTGATACAGCACAGCGATCCCATCGCTCCCTTATGAGCGTTGTCGGGACGGGATGGCATATTTTGTTTGATGAAATTTAAATGGATCGTGTTCATCAGAATAACTTTTCTTTATAGATTTTCAGCGTGATGTCCTGGTTAAAGTAGGGCTTCATCGCCTTGAGGAGCTTCTCGTTCGGAGAGAAGATCAAAGCGCATTTACCCTTTGCCTGTGAGTAGAAGCAGGCGACATAGTTCTCTTCGCTGTATCTGACGCCCGCGGCTTCATATACTTTTGCGTATTTTCGCTTACCCATCTCCTGATCATCATAGCGGAAGAAGTCGTCGATCTCTTTTACCTCGAGCTTTAAGATCTTTTTTCTTCTTCTTTTTGCGATGATCTTGTCGATCAGCATCGTAGAGCCTAACAGCGCGTACTCATATTCGATATTCAGCGATGTGATCAAAAGCCACGAGAGATAGGCGAATATCAGAACCAAAAACAACGCGATATAGATCAGATACGCTCTCTGAATGATTTCCGCGAGCACGATCAGCCCTACGGGGATCGCAACCGCGAAGAAGATGATCAGCACCAGATTGATGTAGTATTTTGCATCTTTTTTGACTTTTACGACCTGTTCGGTTAAATTGTCCATATTATCACCTCAAATTCATCTGAATTTAGGATAACATAAAAGAGAGGATTTTTCAACAAAACTCTTGCAAAAACATCGGGATAATGTTAAAATACCTCTTAGCGATATAATAAACGCGAAGACGAAGAGAGTAGTCTGTCCCGAAACTTTTCAGAGATTATCCGTCATAGGCTGAGAGCGGATAGAGGGGACGGCAGATGAAGTTCACTTTTGAGCGGCGCGGGTGAAAGACAGTAGTCCGTGACGGGGAGGCTCCGTTATAGGCTTTTGAGTGTCCGTAATATTTCGGAAATCAGGGTGGTACCGCGGAATCTCCGTCCCTCATAGGGGCGGTTTTATTTTTGAAAAAACATAATTCAAATACACGGAGGTTAGTATGAAAGAAAAATTAGAACAGCTCAGAGCAGAACTCTTGAGCGAGCTCGGCGCTGCCGCAGACGCGCAGTCGCTGGAGAACTTACGCATCAAGTATCTCGGCAAGAAGGGCTCGATCACCGATCTTCTCAAGGGGATGAAGTCTCTTTCTAATGAAGAGAAGAAGACTTTCGGCCAGCTTGTCAACGAGCTCAAGCAGCAGGCGTCCGAGAATATCTCAAAGCGGTCTCAGGAATTAAAAGAACTCGAGATTCAAAAAGAGATCGAGCTGATGCCTCAGTTTGATCTGACCATCCCCTCTAAGGAGAAGAGAGGATCCTATCATCCCATCACACTGGTATCGCGCGAGTGTGAGCGTATCTTTACCACGATGGGCTTCCATGTCGAGGATTATCCCGAGGTCGTCACCGACTATGAGTGCTTTGAAGCGGTCAATGTCCCGAAGGATCACCCCGCCAGAGATATGCAGGATACCTACTACCTTGAGAACGGAGAACTTTTAAAGTCTCAGACCTCCGCAGCGCAGAACGCGATCCTCAAGAAGTACAGAAAGCAGCTCATCGAAGACGGTATGCCGATCAGGGCGATCTTTCCCGGCAGATGCTTCAGGAATGAAGCGACCGACGCAACGCATGAGAACACCTTCTTCCAGATGGAGGGCGTGATGGTGGATAAGAACATCTCCATCTCGAACCTGATCTACTTTATGAAGACGATGCTCTCCGAGGTATTCCAGAGAGAGATCAAGGTGCGTCTGCGCCCGGGCTTCTTCCCGTTTGTCGAGCCGGGCTTTGAGCTGGATATCAGCTGTCTGATCTGCGGCGGCGAGACCGGATGCCCTTCGTGTAACCATTCCGGATGGCTTGAGCTCTGTCCCTGCGGTATGATCCATCCCGAGGTGCTCAAAGAAGGCGGCATCGATCCCGAAGAGTACACCGGATTCGCGTTCGGGTTGGGCTTGACCAGACTTGCGATGATGAAATACGGCATCAAAGATATCAGAGACCTCAACTCGGGCTCCTTAAAGGCGCTCTCGCAGTTCACCGACGATAAATAAGAAAGGAGAATGAACTATGTTTTTATCGATGAATTGGATCAAAGACTTCGTTGATCTGTCCGGCTTGGATGAGTTATCCCTCATCAATCAGTTCTCCCTTTCTACCGCTGAGGTCGAGAACGATATTCAGTTTAAGGGCAAAGATCTCTCCGGTATTGTTGTCGCCGAGATCAAGTCTGTCGAAAACCACCCCGAGTCAAAGAAACTCCACCTGCTCAAGGCTGATATCGGAGAAGAGGAGCTCGTGGATGTCGTCTGCGGTGCGCCGAATGTGCGTGTCGGTATGAAGACCGCTTTCGCGAAGGTGGGCGCACAGATCGGTGAGATCACCATCGCACCGAGACCTTTGGCGGGGTTCATGAGCTATGGTATGTGCTGTTCGGAGAGCGAGATCGGCATCTCGGATGATCACTCCGGTATCATGGAAATCACTGACGATGTTGCGCTCGGCACCGATCTCAAGGAGATCTACGCAATCGACGATATCGTATTTGAAGTAGATAACAAATCTCTCACCAACCGTCCGGATCTCTGGTCTCATTACGGTATCGCGAGAGAGTTCGCGGCGATCGCGAAGCGCCCCTTAAAGCCGCTTGACTTTGACGATCTGAGCAAGTATGACGCTCTTCCCAAGGTGGACATGAAGATCGAGGACGAGCTGTGCCAGCGATATTCCTGTCTGCAGTTTGAGAATATCAAGAGGAATATCGCGCCTGTCGATATGCGTATCCGTCTGTATTACTGCGGCATGAGAGCGATCAACTTCCTCGCGGATATGACGAACTATCTGATGCTCGAGATGGGTCAGCCGATGCACGCGTTCGACTCGAGAAAGGTCGAGAATATCCGCATCAAGCGTTTTGATAAAGAATTTAAGTTTAAGACTCTCGACGGCGTCGAGCGCCATATCGATACCGATACGCTGATGATCTGTAACGGTGATACTCCCGTTGCGATCGCGGGTATCATGGGAGGTCTCGACTCTGAGATCGTTGAGGATACCCACACCCTGACCTTAGAGTCCGCTACCTTCAATGCGACATCTATCCGCAAGTCTACCGTCAGGCTCTCTCACCGCACCGACGCTTCTATGCGATATGAGAAGTCGCTCGATCCCGAGCTGACGGTTCCGGCGATCGCAAGATTCGTCTATCTGCTCAAGAAGTTCGATGATCAGGTCACGGTCGTGTCTTCGCTGACTGACGACTACGCGTATCATTATCCCGAGATCACACTGAGCTTTGACAAGGCGTATGTAGACCGCTATACCGGTATCGAGATTGATGACGATACGATCATTTCTACTCTTTCACGCTTAGGCTTCAAGGCGTCTCACCACGATGGTGAGTTTGAGGTGAAGGTCCCCTCATGGAGATCTACCAAGGATGTCACTATCAAGGCGGACATCATCGAGGAGATCACCCGTATCTACGGTTATGATAACTTTGAGATCCATACCGCGTCCGCGCCCTTGTTTCCAACCCGTCCCGAACCCTCGAAGAAGGACGAGGACAACATCAAGGATATCTTGGTCAAGAAGTACGCTCTGCATGAGCTTCATTCTTATGTTTGGAACTATGTAGACGAGTTTAAGGCAATCGGTATAGAGAATATCGGAGAGATCAAGCTCAAAGAAGCGTCCAATCCTAATATCGAAACCATTCGTAAGACGATGATCCCGACACAGCTCGCGCAGCTCAAGACCAATATCGGTTTTGAGGATGAGTTCGGTATCTTTGAAGTCGGCAGAGTGGTTTCCGGTCTTGACGAGAACGACCTCTGCGTCGAGCACAAGATGCTCGGCATCACCCTGTATCAGAAGACGCCGTTCGTCAGAGAGCTTTACTTCAAGCTCAAGAATATCATCGAAGTACTCTTTGATGAGCTGAAGCATGAGACTGTATCTTTCCGTGAGGTTCAACCGGAGAGAGAGTATGAGCATCCGATTAATCTCAACGAGATCCTCTGCGGCGATGTCGTGATCGGTAAGATCGGAATCGTTCATCCCGTGGTGCAGAAGAAGATCGACAAGCGCGCATCGATCGTATTTGCGGAGTTGGATGTTGAGAAGTTTAGCTCGATCGAGAACAAGAGCATTCAGTATAACTCGCCCTCGAAGTTCCCGAATATCGAAATCGACCTGAGCTTTATCACTTCCCGCTTCGCGCCGATCAAGAAGGCAATCGAGAATACCGCCTGTGCGCTGATCAAGAATGTCGAAGTAGTTGATATCTACGAAGCGGAGAACCAGTCTTCCATCGCTGTCCGCATCACCTTCTCGGATCCGACGAGAACCTTAAAGCGCGAAGAGGTCACTGAGGTCACCGACGCAATCGTCAACGATCTTGCGAAGGACGGTATCCTGCTGAAAGGCTGACCATCTAAAATAACAATTGTTTAATACTTGCATTCTTCCACAATATGTTGTATAATGAGCTGTAAGTAATTAACGGAGGTGTTTCTATGTTAGATAAAACAATGGTATTCTCCTTAGGCGGCAACAGGGATGATGAGCTCAAACAGGCGCTCACCACGGTCTATGACGCGTTAAGAAAGAAAGGCTATAACCCCATCAACCAGATTGTCGGCTATATTCTTTCTGAGGATCCTACTTATATCACGACTTACGGAAACGCCCGAAACATTATCAGCAAGATCGATCGCGATGATCTTTTGGAGGCTATGCTGAAGTCATATCTGAATATCTAAGGAAAGGACTGATACTTTGGCTGAGAAAGAATTCTCTACCTATAAGGGCAAGCCGCTTGTCCGTGTCGGCGATGAGCTGTATTACGGTTCGATGGCAGAACGCTTTGTGATCAGAATGCAGATCAAATCCAAAAAGGAAGTCAACGGCATGGAGGTCGCTGATAAAGTTGCGATCCAGCTTCTTTGCACCGACCCCGACCTAAGCCCGAGAAAACAGCTTGTCAAATCTTCCGAGAAGAACGGGCTGTACCTCGCTCTCGATATCGCCGATGTCTGGCTTGAAAGAGCGCTGAAAGCATAAGAAGAAACACCCTTCAAGACGAAGGGTGTTTTTTATATGGATTTCTTATCTTAATGGTGAACTGTAAACTGAGAACTGTTTATATGTTCCAGTGCATGATCGTTTTTCCGAGCGATTTGCGAATATCTGTCTCGAACGCTTTCTTGAGATCGGAGAACTCGTTGATCTCGACAATGTTGCCTACCAGTCTGCTCAGATTCTCGGGGATATCGGGATATTGCTGATACAGCTCGATCGTCTTATCAAAATCGACTTTTCCCGAACGGCTGGTTCCGAAGAGGCGAAGCCCTTTCTCGAGGATCATTCTCGTGTTGATCGGAACAGGATATTCTGAGACGCCTAAGATCGAGATGGTACCCTCGGGTCTTATCAGTCCGATGATCTGCTCGATCGCGATCGGAGATCCTGATGCGCCGACACACTCAAACGCGTGATCCAGCGTAAGGTTCTTCGGAATATCGGTCGTGAGGTGCGTGTCATAAGCGAAGGAGAAGTCAGAGAGCTTCTCGGGATTGATTCCGAAGATGTGGACGCGGCTGTCGGGAAGCATCTTTGTCAGCAAGAGCGAGGTGATGAAGCTCAGGTTCCCGTCGCCCCATACGCCGATATCGTCTCTCCTCTGATGAGAGATAGAGAGGAAGCGGGTGATCGCGTGAACGCTGACCGAGACGATCTCGGTGAACGCCGCGACATCAAGGTCGATGTTCTCGGGGAGGCCTACCAATCTCTCGGGACTGATGGAATAATACTCCTGCATGAAGCCGTCCGCGGAGCTGCCGCAGAATTTTGATGATCTGAGATAGTTCTCCGCGATATATTCGTCCTGTTCGGTCGGGATATTCGGAACCATCACCACACGGTCAGACGGCTTGAACAGGGGAGAAGGGGAGTAGACGACCTCTCCGACCGCTTCGTGGATCAGCGCCATCGGCAGCTTTTCTTTTAAGACCTTCGCATCTCTTGTGCCCTGATAGTATCGCTGATCGGCGTTACAGATCGAGAGCCGGAGCGGTCTGACGATGATGTCTTCTCCGATCGGCATATCCTCAAAAGCGATCTCGAATCTTCTCGGAGATTTGAGCCGATAGATGGTGTTAATCATTGTCTGTATCCTCTAAGAGTGACCGCGCGATCCTCAGATCATACGGATAGGTGATTTTGATATTATAGGTTTCGCCCTGAACCAATTTGACAGGTCTGCCTTTGATGACGCAGATCTTGGCGGCGTCGGTGAGGATCGCTTTTTCTTTATCGGAAAGAGAGCGATAGTCATCCCTGAGCGCCTTTGCTTTGAATGACTGCGGGGTCTGTCCCTGATACATATTCTGTCTTAAGGGGATCGACGAGATCTGATCTGCGTCTGTACTCTCAACGATCGTATCCGATGCCGGGATAACGGTATCACAGGCACCAAATGCTTTTGCAGCGGCGATATTTTCTTCAATGATCCTGTGCGTGACGAACGGACGCACAGAGTCGTGGGTGACGATCACGGTATCGTCATCGAGCGCATATTCCTTCTCAATATAATCGATCGCGTTCATGATGGTCTCGTTGCGAGTAGCGCCGCCCGGGATCACGGCGATATTCTCTGAAGCAGCTGAATACTTTCTGAGGATATGTTTTGTATGATTGACCCAGTCCTTCGGTGTGAGAACGATGATCTTCTCAAATTCCGCGTGCAGCAGGAATTTCTCTACCGTATAGATCAGGATGGGCTTTCCCTTGATCTCTAAAAATTGTTTGGGAGTGTCCGCGACACCCATTCTTTCTCCTGTTCCTCCGGCAAGGATTACTGCGAAGGTCATAGTAGTTCACCTCTGTAGTCAAATTCTTTATCGCTGTGATTGATATGTGTTCCTGTATCCAGACGGTAATAGTCGTGGTAGCTTTGCCGCAGGCTAAGCGGCAATAGTGTCATGTAGTTTTCGCCGTACCAGATTTTGAGGTAGTTGTCATATCCTTTCGGTATGAAGGTATCTACGCCTTCAAAAGACGCGGGGATCACCTCCGAGAACCACTCCTTTGGCATACTGCCTCTGTAGGTGTGATCGGTGGCGGGGGGTAAGACATAGCCGGTTTCTTTATGCTCGTACTTTCTGACTGCTTTATCATACGACGCCGAGTAGCTGTTCATGGATTTGAGCCTCAGGATCGGCAAAAGAAGCTTGGAGAGCAGATACGCCTTGTCCTTTCTCGCTCTGTTCTTCCATCTGACATTCATCAAAAGGCGCTTTCGCATTAGCTTTTTGAAGAAGCGCGAAGGGTTCTTGGGCGCGTTATCAAAGACGAATATGTCCACGGAAATGCCCTTCGGCATCTCATAAGCATCGGAGTATTTGGTCGCAAAGTAAGTGTTCTTCGCGGTGATCCGGTCAAAGAAGTAGTGATAGCCGTTATGATTCTCGAAGTTCTGATACAGATACTCCTGAGACAGCTCATCTCTGACAACTACCTTGAATTTGCGATAATGCTCTCTGAGCATCGAGACATCGATGTCGTCATCCCACGGGATGTATCCCTGATGCCGTACCGCTCCGAGCATGGAGCCGCCGGAGAGAAAGTAGGGGATAGCATATTTTCGGCAGATCCTGTCAAATTCTCTCAGCATATCAAGCTGTAAGGATCTGAGCAGTGAGAGCTTGCCGTCGTACTGTGATGTGATAAATCCGGGGAAAAGGTCAAATTTCTGTGTATATGCGCTCAGGGTATATCGAAGCGCTTCTTCCTTAGTGCAGGCATTCTTAAATCCTATAGAGCAGAGCTTTCCGTTAGAGAGCGCGCTGTAGTGAGGCTGTTCGTGTGCGTTGTTATCCATTTTGAAGCTGACACAAGGAGGAAGAAGACGGTATAAAGAGGATTTCAGCTCAAAGGTGTCGAACGGATAGGAAGAAGCGTTGTAGATATTTCCGACTTTTCCGTATTTAGATACGGTGAATACGGCGTCGATAAGGTCGCTGATATAGAGCGCTGAGAAGTGATCTGCGATATCTTTCTGAGAAGCTGTGATTGTTTGATATTTTTCAGCTTCGTTGAGATATTCCTTCAGAGAGAGCGCATCAAATTCCGCGCCGAATATCCTGTCGCAGATCACCGCTTTGACATTCTCGTGATTGGGTGTTTCTTTTATAAGAGAGATCAGCTGAGAAAGTTTATCATAGACGGATAGAAGCTCCATTTCGGCATACCTCTGAACGATCGCATTCTGCGGAATATTCTCTGTAAGAATTATAAATAATAATGATTTATTTTCTTTGATAGAATTATCAAGGTAAATGCGAACATCGTTGTCTTGATAATGGGCAAGGTTCAGCACGACCCATTTCTCATTATAATCCTGATCAGAAAGAGACAGACCGAGCGATTTTGCGGTATTTTTGAGATAATCGCAGATAAGAGAATCTCCCTCTACACAGACTGAGCCCGTGTACAGGAGGGAGTGATTCCTGATATATTCAGTTGACAGAAACAGTTCGTTTGTGACGAAGGAGTTCATAGTCACCTCAAAGGATACGGATATCGGTTATTTCTTCTTGGCTTTCTTTGATTTTTCGGCTTCTTTGACCTTGGTATACATATCATATGCTTCTTGCACATTGCCGTCAAACATCAGCTCGCCTTTGCGAAGATAGAGCGCGCGGTCGCAGATCTCGAACACCGATTCAGGATTATGGCTAACATAGAGCACCGTGGTTCCGCTGTCGATGATCTCGTTGATCTTATCCTTACATTTGCGCTTGAAGCTGGCGTCGCCGACCGACAGCGCCTCGTCAACGACAAGGATATCCGGATCGATGTTGACATTGATCGCAAAGCCCAAGCGCATTTTCATACCGCTGGAATAAGTTCTGACAGGCTGATCGATGTAGTCGCCAAGCTGCGCGAAGTCGATGATCCGTTCTTCGATCTCGCGGATATAGGCGTCCTTCAGACCGAGGATATAGCCTTTCAGATAAATATTCTCTCTGCCGGTCATCTCGGTAGAGAAGCCCGCGGTGAGCTCCAAGAGCGCCGCGACCTTGCCCTTTACTTCGACCTCGCCCTCTGTCGGAAAGGCAACGCCGGTGATCATTTTGAGAATAGTGGACTTGCCGGCACCGTTATCGCCGATGATACCGATGCTTTCGCCGCGGTGCACATCAAAGGAAACATTCTTGAGCGCCTTATTGATCTTTGCGTTGCGGGGTTTGATAAACAGCGCCCTAAAGCGCTCCTGATCGTTTTTATATAGGGTATATTCCTTCGAAACATTCTTGAAAGAGATGATCACATCTGACATCCTAACGCCTCCTTACAGTACATCGGGCAGTCTCTTACGCAGACGGTTATAGTTGAAGATGCCCAGTGCGATGACGACAGCGAATTCGGCGAGAAAAACGAAAAGCTCTGTTTTATAGTCCCAGAACCAGCGGTTATATAAGAAACAGTTGCGGTAGCCGTTGGCAAAGAAGTTGATGGGGTTAAAGAGCATCGCGCGCCTGAGCCATTCGGACGGCGGATTATTGCCGGTTAGGAGATAGGAGTCATAGATAATACCGGAGAGCCAGAAGATACCTGACATCACGGAGACGATCATATTCTCAAAGTCGCGAGAGAACGCCGACATCGGCGCCGTTGACCATGAGAGCACGAGGAAGAATATGAACATCAAGGGCATATAGAACAGTATCTGAATATTATAGATACTCGGGGCGATACCGCCCGATACCGCTTCTTCCATCCCGGGGAGTTTGATGCTGCCGCCGATAAAGGTGATGTATAAATACATCAGTCCCAATAGGAAGATATGCACATAGAGTCTTGCGACCGAGGTGTAGGTCATGATCGTAGATACGGGGAAGCTGACCTTGTTGACGAACTGGCGGTTCTCGCGAATAGACTTCGCGCCTTGAACGATACTTTCGTTGATGAAGAACCACGGGATAAAGCCGATCAGCATAAACAGAAATCGGCTGTATTCAAAGGTGCCGCCTGCGCTGCCGAGCTCAGGAAAGATTACTTTGACATTACCGGCGCTTTTGAGGCCGATCTCAAAGGCGAACCAGTATACAAAAAGGGTGAAAAGAGGCTTGACAACAGACCAGAACGGCCCGATGATAGCGCCCTTGTACTTCTTGATCAGTTCATTTTTTGCCAGCAGTAAGATCTGTTTACCGAAGTGGCTGTGTTCCTTAGCTATCTGAAACATAAAGGATCTCCTTTAATTGCAAATGTATGGATAACCTGACCTTTTTCATAGAGAATATCTCTGCGGTCAGGATGAATTCCTAAAGGTCGAAAAAGGATAACATAACATAATTATCCATAATAACCCATCCTGATATAAACACTAATATTATATAACAATTTAGGATTTTGTCAATATAATCGAGGAAGAATGAATGATACATATTTCATAAAGTATCTCACTGTTTCGACCCAAAATTTTACATTACGAATTTCTTCTCATTTATTGACTTTACAGCCTATAGAATATATAATCATTAATCAGTTAGCCTGGATAACTACAGAGATCAGCGAGGTCTAGTCTCAAGCGGGGGAGATCCCATCCGCTTTCTCGGTTAACAAACGGGTTTATTCTTAAGGAGGTCGGAATGTTGAAAGAAAATGTAGTAAGTTTAAAAAATGTTGATTTCAAGTATTCAAATGAGGTTATTCTCAACAATATTAACCTCGAAATCTATGACAAAGAGTTTATTACGCTCTTGGGTCCGTCGGGTTGCGGTAAAACGACAACGCTGAGGATCATCGCCGGTTTTGAGACGCCGCTCGAGGGCGATGTCTTTTTTGAGGGAAAGAAGATAAACGATGTTCCGCCTCATAAGAGAAGCGTCAACACCGTTTTTCAGAGATACGCGCTGTTTCCTCATCTGAATGTTTTTGACAATGTCGCCTTCGGTCTGAAGATCAAGAAGCTCCCCAAAAAGGAGATCGAGAAGAAGGTCAAAGAGATGCTCGCGATCGTCGATCTCAAGGGCTACGAGAAGCGCCCTGTCCGCGCTTTATCGGGCGGTCAGCAGCAGCGTGTCGCTATCGCGAGAGCGCTGGTGTGCGATCCGAAGGTCGTGCTTCTCGACGAACCGTTGGGCGCACTGGATCTGAAGCTGAGAAAGGATATGCAGATCGAGCTCAAGCAGATCCAGCAGAAGACCCGGAAGACCTTCGTCTATGTTACCCATGATCAGGAAGAGGCGCTGACCATGAGCGACCGTGTCGTCGTTATGAATAACGGCGTGATCGCGCAGATCGGCACCCCTGAAGAAGTTTATAATGAGCCCGCAAACGCATTTGTCGCGGATTTTATCGGCGAGGCGAATATCATCGACGGCATTATGCTCGATGACTGTAAAGTGAGCATTTTAGGCAAGACGCTCAACTGTGTCGACAAGGGCTTCGGTAAGAATTCCCCTGTGGATGTCGTGATCCGTCCCGAGGATATCGAGGTGGTTCCTGCGGATCAGGCGACATTGGTCGGCGTTGTCACTGATACCGTCTTCAAGGGCGTTCACTTTGAGATGTCCGTGATGTGTGAGAACTGCCAGTGGCTAATCCATTCTACTGTCGCGCAGAAGGTCGGCGATAAGATCGGCATGACTGTGATTCCCGACAATATTCACATTATGAACAAGATGTTCCTGAATCCGAATAATGAGATATTTACGGAGGTTTATTATTCTTCAGAAGAAGAAAACACCACCACTTTCCTCTTAGAGGGCTGTGAGATCACGATCCCCGATATGTATTTTGCCGAAGGGGAAAGGATCCATATTGTTCTGCCTCCCGACGCGCTGTATATCGCCGGCGACGGAATCGGTCAGCTTGATGAGGTTTATATCGAGTCGGTGATCTGGAAGGGCGCTCACAACGAGATTATCTTAGAATCCGACGAGAGAAAATGGATCATGCAGAGCGATACCGACGAGCAGGTAGCCACATATGTTCCGATCTGCTTTGACTTTTCCAAAGCGACGGTAGAGAGGGTGGAGGTAAGCGATGAAGTCTAAAGCTGCCTCTTATCCCTATCTCTTATGGATGCTGGTTTTTACCATCATCCCGCTGGTGATGGTGGTTTACTATGCGTTCACCGATACAACAGGAGCGTTTACGCTCGATAACTTTGTCAACGCATCCGACTACAGCGAGGTGTTCTTATATTCTCTGTATGTCGCGCTGATCTCTACATTCATCTGCCTGGTGCTCGCGTATCCGCTGAGCTTCTCTATCTCGCGCTGCACAGAGAGAAAGCAGAGCATGATCATCATGTTTTTGATGGTGCCGATGTGGATGAACTTTCTGCTTCGTATCTATGCGTGGGTATTGATCCTTCAGAGCTACGGACCCCTCGATACTATGCTCAGCTTCTTTGGGCTGCATCTGAACCTGATCGGCAACACCGGCGCGGTGATCGTCGGTATGGTCTACGAGTTTCTGCCGTTTATGATCCTGCCGATCCACTCTGTGATGAGCAAGATCGATGATTCGCTGATCGAAGCGGCTGAAGACTTAGGCTGCAGTGCGTTTTATGTGTTCAGAAAAGTGATATTCCCGCTGTCGGTGCCCGGAATCATCTCCGGGATCACGATGGTTTTCGTCCCCACAGCGTCCACCTTCCTTGTCGCTCAGTATTTAGGCGGAACACAGTTTATGATCGGTGATGTCATCGAGCGCGTCTTCCAGTCGGATCACAACACCGGCTCCGCGATCGCCTTAGTGCTGATGGTGGTCATCTTAGGCTTCTTGGTCTTTATGAACAGATTCGGAGACAAGGAGGCGGTAGCGCGATGAAGAAAGTATCTGAGAAGATCTACTTCGGCGTGATCATGGCGTTCTTGTATCTGCCGATCGTATATCTGATTGCTTATTCTTTCAACAACGGCAAGACATCCGTCTGGAAGGGTTTTACCTTCAAATGGTACGAGGCGCTCTTCTCGGACGCGCAGATTATGTCGAGCCTCTATAATACGCTTTTGATCGCGATTTTGGCTTCCGTGATCTCTACGATCCTCGGCACCGCTGCCGCGATCGGTATCTATAACTTCAAGGGCGGCTTTAAGAGCGCGATTCAGAATGTCTCGAATATTCCGATCATCAACCCCGAGATCGTCACCGGTGTATCGCTGATGCTTCTGTTCACCTTTGCGGGTGTGATGATGGGCTTTGAGATGGGATTTGTCACCGTTTTGCTCGCGCACATCGGCTTCTGTACGCCGTATGTGATCCTGAATGTCACCCCGCGGATCAGGCAGATGGATGCGTCGATCTATGAGGCGGCGCTTGACTTGGGATGTTCTCCGGTACAAGCCTTCTTCAAGGTCGTGATCCACGAGCTGATGCCCGGTATCCTGTCGGGTTTTCTGATCAGCTTTACCTACTCACTGGATGATTTTGTGATCACATATTTTACAAGGGGCTCTAAGTTCCAGACGCTGCCGATCCAGATCTATACGATGACGCATCAGCGCATCAACCCGAAGGCAAACGCCCTATCGGCGCTGATGTTTGTGGTGATTCTTGCGATTCTGATCGTCTCCAATGTCGTATCGGCAAGAAAAGAAAGGCAGGCGCAAAGATGAGAAGAATCATTCCGATTGTTTTGTCCATCCTGCTGATCATATCCTCCTGTGCGCTTTCTTCCTGTTCTTCGTCGGGGATCGGCGAGTATGAGGGTGAAGTAAATGTCTATAACTGGGGCGAGTATATCTCTCCCGGTGACGAAGGTGTTTGAGGACCGCTATCACATCAAGGTCAACTATACGAACTTCGAGACCAACGAAGAGCTCTATAATATCCTGAGAAATTCCAACGCGGCATATGATGTAATCATTCCATCTGACTATATGATTGAGCGCCTCAGACAGGAAGGAATGCTCGAAGAACTTGATTTCTCGAATATCCCGAACTACAAGTATATCTCCGACAGGTTCAAGGGTCTCGACTATGATCCCGAAGAGAAATACTCTGTCCCTTACACATGGGGATTTGTCGCTTTGGTGTATAATACCGCACTGATTGAGGAGGGAAGCGTCAAAGGCTTCTCCGATCTGTGGAACTCCGACTATAAGGGCAGCATCTTAATGTTCAATAACTCGAGAGACGCGACAGCGATCTCGATGCAGCTTTGCGATCCGCCAATCGATCCCGGTTCAAAGTCTTTCTCAAAAGAAGACATTGACCGCGCCACCGACAAGCTGATCGAGCAGAAATCGGTACTCAAGAAATATGTCATGGATCAGGTCTTCACCGAGATGGAGACCTCTCAGTCGGCGATT
>CAJOII010000043.1 GCA_905234535.1 uncultured Ruminococcus sp. | reverse complement strand
GAGCTGACGGTGCCGCAGGCGGCGACGATGAACTTGACGCCCATCGACTTTAAGAACCGCGCGTCCTGCAGGGCGTATTTGGTGATGGTCTCGTTCGACTTGGAGCCGTAGGGGACCCTGCCGGTGTCGCCGAAGTAAATGATATTTTCATGAGGGAGGATCTTGAGCATCTGGCGCACCGCGGTCAGACCGCCGAGTCCCGAGTCAAAGATCCCGATCGCTTCTTTGTTCATAGAATTACCTCGATGTCATTCCGAGGGAGTGCAGCGACCGTGAGAATCCCCGTGTCATTACTGCCGTTTTCCGGCCAAAGGAGATTGCCCAAGGATGAAGCCCTCCGAGTGACTTTTTTATTGTGAAAACTTCTTCAAGTGCATATACATTTATATAATATCACAAAGCCTGTTATGATGCAAGTATCCGATTATCAAAAAGCTGTCAGAAAAAAGAACTGCTGTACTTTTTGTGCAGCAGTTCATTAAAAGATGATATTTCAGTGCCTTATTCTTCGTAATAGGCTTTCAGCAGTTCGTCCGCCATCAGAGCGTGACCGGCTCTGTTGGGATGCTGACCATAGATCAAGTTTCCTCTCTGGCTATAGTCCTGCATATAGGTCGGAATGTTGTCAAAGGTGATCCCGCACCGCGCAAATTCCGCAACGCGACATCCGAACAGCGGAGCGATCTCTCTGATCGCGTTATTGTATTCTTCAAGCTCAATCCCGCCGGGGTTTGAATTAAAGGGCTTGTTTCTCGGCGGATAATCATTCGTCACATAGTTTCCGCCTCTGATCATCGTGATTGTTTCACAGATGACCACGGCGTCCTCATATTTCTCCGTGATCTTTTTGAGCATGACGGCGTACGCTTCTCTGAAGGTGTCGGTCTGTGTGGGGAACTCCTGTGTACCGTCATACGATCCGATCGGCGTGGAACGGGTAAAGTCATTTCCTCCGAGCTGGATCACGATGACGTCGGGCATATCAACACCGTTGTCCAGTGATTCACATTTGATCCCGCAGCCTGCTTTTTTGTCGGCACCGTGTCCCGTTGTGCAACAGGTTCCGCAGTCGGAATTATTGATCAGAAGCTGACCGTCTATGGAGTCGATAAACCTCTGCCAATAGGTGTCGTGAACATCGGTGACAGGATTCGGGTTTGCTGTTTCACGCGGATAAAACGAAATGTTTCCTTCCGGAATATATCCCGAAAAGGTGGAGATGGAAGCGCCTAAGATGCTGACATAGGGCGGATCGTCAAGAAGGATGATCTCGTTGACTGTACCTTGATAAGGAAGCTTTGCCAAGAACTTTTGAATGACAGTTGCGTCGATAACGGAAAGGGTATCGTTACCGCAGACGCGTCCTCTGGTCAGCATCCCTTTATCGGCGGAGAGGATCTGTGCGAGGATCCTTTGAATACATGTGACGTCAAGGACGGTCACTTCTGAGTCTGAGTCAACATCGCCCATAAGCCATTCTTTCTTCGATCCGGCGGCGTCGGCGGAAAAAAGGAAGCTCTGAACCAGAATACAGGCGATCAGCAGAATGGGAAAAAACAGATTGAGTATTTTGCGTGTTTTCATTTTCTCTTTCTCCGTTTCATGATGAGAGTTTTGCGGTAAAATTCGCCACATCCTACTTTATCCTACTTTATCGTATTTGTCAATATTTATTTCCATTTAAGTTATAATGAATAAAAACACGCATATCATATTTCTACTTGTTTGTGTTTATTGTGACGGAAAGGACATTCTATGAAGCCGATGAAAAGCAAAGTGAGCATCACGTTGGATGATGATGTTGTGTCCAAGATCAAGGAACTCAGCGAAGAAGATGACAGGTCATTTTCGCAGTATATCAATCTCGTGCTGAAACAGCATATCAAGAGTATCAAGGAAAGAGAGGACGCTTAGTAGCGTCTTTTTTTCTTTCTACTTGAATTCTTCCGACTTTTATGTTATGATTAATTGAATTCATGATAAAGGAATGATTTTGATGATCAATCAGGCTTTTTCCGCTATTTGCGATAAGGTCGAAGAAGCGCTGAAGGAGCAGGGCTTCTCGAAGGTCAACGCCGGCGCGGTCGATAACAACGAGATGGTCGCGCTGTTCGTATCCGAGAACCTCGCGTATTCTGTCGTCTACTATACCGACAAGATGCACATGGTGATGCGCGAGTGCGGTATGACCGACGACGGCCCCGATAACGACTGGAAGACCCTTGCCACCTGGATGTTCGATCCCGAGCATGATACGATGAAAGAGGCGAACTCCATCGCCGGTGACTTTGTCGACGCGATCTCTGCTCCCAAGGCGATCAAGAAGGTCAAGACCGCGAAGAAGTCGAAAGCAAAGAAGGACGACGAGGGCAACGCCGACCCCGTCTTTCTGGCCAAGCGCTTCGTCACCTTCTTCCCCGAGCTCAAGGACGAGATCAAGAACGAGGAAGACTGCTACTATCCCTTCCGTTCGGTCACCTTCTTCAAAGCGAGTGTCGTGCCGAGGGTCAAGGACTTTGTGATCAGAGCCTCCGACAGCGATCTCAAGAAGATGATGGGACTGCTCTCCACCCAGTATAACAACGGCGACGCCGATACCAGAGCGATCATCACCATCGTGATTCTTAATTCTTTAAACGAAAAATACGACGAGAAGCTGATCGGTTTCATGGGTGAGGATCTCGCGCTCGCATTCAAGACCGCAAAGAAGTTCCGCGGCAAAGAGTTCAAGCCCGAGAAGGTCAAGCCCCAGAAGAAGACCATCGCCCAGCGTCTGCAGGGACAGTGAGAAAAGCCCGCATCGGGCTTTTTCAGTGAAGAGCTAAGAGGTAAGAGTGAAGAACGGCGGTTTCTCGCTGCGCTCGAGCAATGATACTGTAGGGAAGAGTCTCGACCCTTGTGAGTTCTTTCTGTTATATCAATGCTTCACCGGACGGAACGGTCAAGACCGTTCCCTGCGGTGTTGCAGAAACGCTCTGCACCCAAATCATCACGGAGAAACCCGCAGCCGGAATATGACAAAAAAATCCCGATTTTTTCAAAAGTTTCCCTTGACGAGGGCTTGACATTGTGTTATACTATGTAGTACCTCGTATAAGGGGGCTTTATTTTTGTGCCCTTTTCAGGGGCGCGAGTCCCTAAGTCTTTGAGGGAGGCTTTCCGAGAAAATACCGGGAGGTGCCGAAATGAGAGTAAAAATCACAATGGCCTGCACTGAATGTAAACAGCGCAACTACAACACAATGAAGAACAAGAAAAACAGTCCCGACCGTTTAGAGATGAACAAGTATTGCAGATTCTGCAAGAAGCACACTCTTCACAGAGAGACAAAGTAATCGTACGGAGGGATTATCATGGCTGAAGCAAAAGCGAAGAAAAAGGGCGTTTTCGCAAGAATGGGCTCTTTCTTTAGAGCCTGCGTCGGTGAGATCAAGAAGATCACCTGGCCTACAGCTGCTCAGACAACCAAGAACTTCGGTGTTGTTGTGCTTGTTATCCTCGTTGCAGGACTTTTCATTTTTGGACTGGACAGAGGTCTGTACGCTCTCTTGAATCTGGTAATGAATACCGGCGTCTGATAGACGATTCAAGACCGTATCCTGTCAGTACAAAGGAGAAAATGTATGGCTGATGAAGCAAAATGGTATGTGGTGCATACCTACTCAGGCTATGAGAATAAGGTAATGTCCACACTGCTGACTACCGTTGAGAACCGCGGACTGACCGACATGATCCAGGATGTCAAGGTTCCCACCGAGATTGTCACCGAGGTCAAGGACGACGGTTCCACCAAAGAGGTCGAGCGCAAGCTGTTTCCCGGCTATGTATTCGTCAAGATGGTCTACACCGACGAGACATGGTATGTGGTCAGGAACATCAGAGGCTGCACCGGCTTTGTCGGACCTTCGTCAAAGCCCGTTCCGCTCACGGAGTCAGAGGTTTACAAGATGGGCGTTGAGACCAGAGTCGTAGAGGTCTCTTACGATGTAGGAGATCAGGTGCGTATCATCGACGGTCCCTTGGAGGACTTCGTCGGTATCGTCGACGAGCTTGACACCGACAAGAACTATGTCAAGGTCACCATCTCGATGTTCGGCAGAGAGACGCCTGTTGAGCTTGAGCTCAATCAAGCAGAGAAGATAGAAGATTAATTTGATTTTACTTTTGGAATAATTAGCGTATTGCTTTTTATATGAGGGATTTATCCCTTGTGGGAGGAGAGAATCTCCGAGTACACCACGAATTTAGGAGGAAAAATAATGGCTCAGAAAGTAACAGGATTTATCAAGTTACAGATTCCTGCCGGAAAAGCGACTCCGGCACCGCCTGTCGGCCCCGCACTCGGTCAGCACGGCGTTAACATCGTTTCCTTTACCAAGGAGTTCAACGAGCGCACCAAGAACGACATCGGTTTGATCATCCCCGTCGTCATCACCGTTTATGCCGATCGTTCTTTTTCATTCATCACTAAGACACCGCCTGCTCCCGTTCTGATCAAGAAGGCCTGCAACATCGAGAAGGCATCCGGCGAACCCAACAAGAAGAAGGTCGCCAAAATCACCAAGGCGCAGTGCCAGCAGATCGCAGAGCAGAAGATGAAGGACTTGAATGCCGCGAACATCGATACCGCTACATCCATGATTATGGGTACAGCCCGTTCGATGGGTATTGAGGTCGTCGACTGAGAATTTTCCGGGTGGGAGGAAATTTCCGTTTAACCACCTAATAATGGAGGAACAACTATGAAACACGGTAAAAAATATGTCGACAGCGCCAAGCTCGTCGACAGAACAAAATTATATGACACCAACGAAGCGCTCGACACCGTCATCAAGACCGCTACCGCGAAGTTTGACGAGACCGTTGAGCTGCATGTCAAGTTAGGCGTTGACTCCCGTCACGCTGACCAGCAGGTCAGAGGCGCGGTCGTTCTCCCCAACGGCACCGGTAAGAATGTCAGAGTTCTTGCGATCTGCAAAGGCGAGAACGAACAGCTCGCGAAGGAAGCCGGCGCAGATTTCGTCGGCGCTGAGGATATGACGCAGAAGATCCAGCAGGAGAACTGGATGGATTTCGATGTGCTGATTACCACTCCCGACTGCATGGGTCTGGTAGGCCGTCTGGGTAGGATCTTAGGTCCCAGAGGCTTGATGCCGAACCCCAAGGCAGGCACCGTTACTCCCGACATCGCCCGCGCGATCAAAGAGGCGAAAGCCGGTAAGATCGAGTACCGTCTCGACAAGACCAACATCATCCACTGCCCGATCGGCAAGGTCTCCTTCGGTACCGAGAAGCTCGTCGAGAACTTCGACACCCTGATGGGCGCTATCGTCAAGGCGAAGCCCGCCGCTGCCAAGGGTCAGTATGTCAAGAGCTGCGCTGTCGCGTCCACTATGGGCCCGTCAGTTCGCATCAACCCGACCAAATTTATCTGATCGATATTAATTTTCTCTTGAAGAAATTAATATAATCGCTGTTCTAAAGACAGCAGGTTTCACCGATAGGTGATATAATGGGTTATCCGCCTGCCGAGGAGTAAGAAGCGAAACGGGGCGTGACAAAAGCGCCGCGCCGCTTCAAGCGGTTACACTGTACCGGTATGGTACTGCTATGTAACTTCCGCCTCTCCTCGAAAAAGGAGAGGCTGTTTTTTTGAACCGCGTAACATCATTATTACGGAGGTGAAAAATTTGCCAAGCGCTAAGGTATTAGAATCCAAGAAGGCGATCGTCAAGGACTTATCCGACAGACTGAAGAACTCCTGCACAGGCGTTTTAGTCGACTATAAGGGTATCAATGTTGCCGATGACACCGCTCTGAGAAAAGAGCTCAGAGAAGCGGGCGTTCAGTACAGTGTTGTCAAGAACACACTGCTTTACAGAGCGTGCGAAGACGCTGACCTTCAGGGTTTACAGACCACATTAGAGGGCACTACCGCTCTCGCGACCAGCGCGGAGGACTACACCGCTGCTGCCAGAATTCTCAGCAACTATGCTAAGAAGAGCAAGACTTTCGAGCTCAAGGGCGGTTATCTCGATGGCGAGATCATCGATTTAGCGACTCTTGATCATCTTGCGAAGCTGCCCAGCAGAGAGATCCTTCTCGCAACAGTTCTCAACGCGTTCCAGGCTCCCATCGCGTCCTTCGCGAGAGGTATCCAGGCGATCGTTGATAAAGGCGGCGTAGAAGCCTGCGCTCCCGCAGCTGAAGAAGCTCAAGCAGAAGAGGCTCCCGCCGAGGCGCCCGCTGAAGCTCCTGCAGAGGAAGCTGCAGCCGCAGAGGCCCCCGCTGAAGAAGCAGCAGCTGAATAATTGCTTCACACATCAAATTGACTATTAACTTAAAAAAATTGGAGGTAAATTACAATGGCATCTGAAAAGATTACTGCTATTATTGAAGAATTAAAGACCCTCACAGTTTTAGAGCTTTCTGATCTCGTACACGCTGTTGAGGAAGAGTTCGGTGTTTCCGCTGCTGCCGCTGTTGCGGTTGCAGGCCCCGCTGAGGCTGCTCCCGCCGAGGAAGAGAAGACTGAGTTTGATGTTATCCTCAAGTCCCCGGGTTCCGGTAAGATCAATGTTATCAAGGCTGTCCGCGCTGCGACAGGTCTCGGCCTGAAAGAGGCGAAAGAGCTCGTTGACAACGCTCCCAAGGCTGTCAAGGAAGGCATCTCCAAGGACGAGGCCGAGGCTCTCAAGGCTACCCTCGAAGAGGCAGGCGCTGAGGTCGAGCTCAAGTAATTCGATCCCGAATATGTCAAAACCCGAAGAGAAGATCTTCGGGTTTTCTTTTATGCTTTTTTCATGAAAAAGGCGTTGTCTCATCGCGTATAAAATCTTTTGATTCGTCACATCCTACTCTCAGGAGGATGATAAAATATGATCAACACGACCAAACCGTACCGATATCCCGAGGAGCTCCCCGAGCGCGAGCGAAAGCCCGAGAGGGGAGAGATCTACGATGATGAGATCCCGAACAGCGAGAAGAAGACCGTCGAGCCCGACGAGGCGTTCACCCCTCAGGCGGACGACCTCAACCTGATCGTGACATAATTTAATTAGTGAAGAGGTAAGGGTGAAGAGCTAAGAGTGGTGGTTTCTCGCTTCGCTCGGACAATTTTGAATACTATAGGGAAAGGGTCTTGACCCTTCCGCACACTGCACTGACACTTTTTCTACGATATAGAGCGGTCAAGACCTCTCCCTGCGATTCAAAGGAACGCCCTGCTAATCAGGTGAGGGCGAAGCCCTCCCACCGTTTTTAGCTCTTACTTCTTCACCAAGAAAGCGCGCGTACCAAGCGGCTTATCCTGTACCCATCGCTCGTGCGCGCGTAGCGTGCAACTGAGCGGGGACTATAAATCATTTTTACTTTATAAGAAACTGCTCGTTTCTTATAAAGTAAAAAAAGCCCGAGGCGGTTCAGAACCTCGGGCTTTTTTATGAGTATAATCAATATTTCTTTCTCTCTACATAGGAGGTGTGGAGGAGCTCATGGGCTAAGTGTGAGCCGGGCTTCTCTAAGTACTCGTCGTAGATCGCCTTGATCTCGGGGTTATCGTGAGACTTTCTGAACGGGAGATTCAGATCGTCGTCATAGAGCGCCTTGGCTCTCTTTGCCTTAAGATCAACGAAGTTTCTCACATGAGCGGGCTGGATGGGCTGACCGCCGCCGTTGACACAGCCGCCGGGGCAGCACATGATCTCGACGAACTGATAGTCCGCTTCGCCTGCTCTGATCTTGTCGAGGATCTTCGCGGCGTTCTTCAGACCGGACGCGACAGCGACCTTGACCTGCATACCCGCGACATCATAGGTAGCTTCCTTGATATCATCGGTGCCTCTGACCTCGTTATAGTCGATCTGCTTGAGATCTTCGCCGGTAAGGACATCCGCGACGGTTCTCAACGCCGCTTCCATAACGCCGCCGGTCGCGCCGAAGATGGTGCCGGCGCCGGTACCGATGCCCATGATGGGATCGAACTCGCCGTCAGGCAGGGAGGTGAACTGGATACCGGAGGACTTGATCATCTTCGCGAGCTCTCTGGTGGAGATGGAGATATCGTTATCCTGCATGCCGTCTCTGCCCTGATCGTCTCTGGTGATCTCGAACTTTTTCGCGACGCACGGCATGACCGATACGACGACGATGTCCTTCGGATCGATACCCGCCTTCTCGGCGTAGTAGGACTTGATCATCGCGCCCTGCATCTGCTGCGGGGACTTACAGGTGGAGAGGTGGGGGATGAGGTCGGGATAGTAATGCTCACAGAACTTGACCCAGCCGGGAGAGCAGGAGGTGATCATCGGCAGTGTGCCGCCGTTCTTGACTCTCTCGATGAACTCGGTGCCCTCTTCCATGATGGTCAGGTCAGCGCCGAAGTTGGTGTCAAATACCTTATCGAAGCCCAAGAGCTTCAGAGCGGAGACCATCTTGCCGGTGACATTGGTGCCGATCGGCATACCAAAGCACTCGCCCAAGGTCGCGCGGATCGAGGGAGCGGTGTGAACGACAACATGCTTTGTCGGATCCGCGATCGCGTCAAATACCTTCTGGGTGTCGTCCTTCTCGACTAAAGCGCCGGTCGGGCAGACAACGGTACACTGACCGCAGGAGACGCACGATACATCGGCGAGCTCTTTGTTGAACGCGCAGCCGATGACAGAGTCAAAGCCTCTGTTGTTCGCGCCGATAACGGATACATACTGATCCTTACACGCGGCGACGCATCTGCGGCAGAGGATACATTTGTTGTTGTTTCTGACGAGGTGGAGGGTGGAGAGATCCTCTTCATAGTGGTTGGACTCGCCCTCAAACTTGACTTCGTCAACACCGTACTCAAGACACAGCGTCTGCAGCTCGCAGTTGTCGGAACGCGGGCAGGAGAGGCACTTCTTGTCGTGGTTCGAGAGAAGCAGCTCTAAGGTGGTCTTTCTGTTCTTTCTGATCTCGGGGGTGTTGGTGAAGATCTCGGTGCCGTCTCTGTCGATCGGATAGACACAGGCGGCGACTAACGAACGCGCGCCCTTTACCTCGCAGAGGCACATACGGCAGGCGCCGATCTCGTTGATGTCCTTTAAGTAGCACAGCGTCGGGATTTTGATTCCGAACTGATGGCAGGCCTCAAGAATAGTGGTATTCTTCTCAACGGTGTAGTCTTTGCCGTTGATTTTGATGTTAAGCATTTCCATAGTCAAATCTCCTTTCCCTTAGCCTTTGATGATTGCCTTGAACTTGCAGGTCTCGATACAAGCGCCGCACTTGATGCACTTGGAGTGGTCGATCTCGTAAGCGGGCTTCTTCTTGCCGGGAGCGGTGTAGTCGGTGACGGTGATCGCGCCGACCGGGCACTTCTTCGCGCACATACCGCAGCCAAAGCACTTATCTTTGATGATCGTATATTCAAGCAGGTCTTTACATACGCCGGCGGGACACTTGTGATCCACGACATGGGCGATGTACTCGTCCTTGAAGTATCTTAAGGTGGAGAGAACCGGGTTCGGAGCTGTCTGACCGAGACCGCAGAGGGAGTTCGCCTTGATATAGTAGCAGAGCTCCTCCATCTCGTCGAGCATCTCTAAGGAGCCCTGGCCCTTGGTGATCTTGTCGAGCATCTCTAAGAGTCTCTTGGTGCCGATACGGCAGGGAGTACACTTGCCGCAGCTCTCGTCAACGGTGAACTCCAAGAAGAACTTCGCGATGTCGACCATACAGTTGTCCTCGTCCATGACGATCAGACCGCCGGAGCCCATCATCGAGCCGATGGCGAGCAGGTTGTCATAGTCGATCGGGACATCGAGGTGTTCTGCGGGGATACAGCCGCCGGAGGGACCGCCGGTCTGCGCCGCTTTGAACTTCTTGCCGCCGGGGATGCCGCCGCCGATCTCTTCAACGATCTCTCTTAAGGTGGTGCCCATGGGAACCTCTACGAGACCGGTGTGGTTGATCTTGCCGCCTAATGCGAATACCTTGGTGCCCTTACTCTTCTCGGTGCCCATAGAGGCGAACCAGTCGGCGCCCTTCAAGATGATCTGGGGGATGTTCGCGTAGGTCTCAACATTGTTGAGGGTAGTGGGCTTTTGATACAGACCCTTGACCGCCGGGAACGGGGGACGGGGTCTGGGCTCGCCGCGCTTGCCCTCGATCGAGGTCATCAGAGCGGTCTCCTCACCGCAGACGAACGCGCCCGCGCCGAGACGCAGCTCGATGTCAAAGTTGAAGCCGGTGCCGAAGATATCCTCGCCCAACAGACCGTATTCGTGAGCCTGATCGATCGCGATCTGCAGTCTCTTGACAGCGATCGGATACTCCGCTCTGACATAGATGTAGCCCTTGGAGGCGCCGATCGCGTAGCCGGCGATCGCCATCGCCTCAAGAACGACATGGGGGTCGCCCTCTAAGACGGAACGGTCCATGAACGCGCCGGGGTCGCCCTCGTCCGCGTTACAGCAGACATATTTCTGATCCGCGTCGTTCGCCGCGGCAAATTTCCACTTAAGACCGGTCGGGAAGCCCGCGCCGCCTCTGCCGCGAAGACCTGAGTCGAGCATGGTCTGGATGACCTCTTCTCTCGACATCTCGGTGAGAACTTTGCCCAGTGCCGCGTAGCCGTCGTTCGCGATATAATCGTCGATCTTCTCGGGGTCGATAACACCGCAGTTTCTGAGCGCGACACGCTGCTGCTTCGCGTAGAAAGCGGTCTTGCTCAATGATTTGATGGTGTCTTCCTCGACTGTCTCCTGATAGAGGAGTCTGGTGACGATTCTGCCCTTCAAAAGATGCTCCTCAACGATCTCGGGAACATCCTCGATCTTGACCATCGAGTAGAAGGAGCCCTCGGGATAGACGACCATGATCGGACCCAAAGCGCACAGACCGAAACAGCCGGTGGTGATGACATTAACTTCTTTTTCAAGTCCTTTTGCCGCGATCTCTTCTTTGAGCTTCTCGGCAATCAGCAAGCTGTGCGACGAGGTACAACCGGTACCGCCGCAAACCAGCACATTAGAACGATACATTCAGAGTCCTCCTTACTTTAAAGCGCCGATGGTATATTCGGTCACGACCTGATGGTGAACAAGATGATCGTTGACGATGCGGGGGACCATCTCGGGAGCGACCTTGACATAGGTGACCTTTTCCTGTCCGGGGACCTCGATCTCAACGACCGGCTCATACTGACAGATGCCGATACAGCCTGTCTGTGTGACGGTAACGCTGTCTGTGAGCTCTCTCTTCGAGATCTCTTCGGTGAACGCGTTGAGTACGGGACGCGCGCCGGCGGCGATACCGCAGGTAGCCATACCTACCAGTACACGGGCAGCGTTGGGATTCTCTTTTCTGAGGTCGAGCTGTGCCTTTGCTCTGTCCCTGATAGCCTGTAATTCAGCTAACGATTTCATAACTTTCTAACCTCCATATATGTTTTGGGTATTTTCTTCTAAGAACGCCTTGATCCATTCCAGCACATCCGGCGTATCGAGGCTGACTCCGTCGAGAACCTCTCTGAGCTCTCTGGTGTCGAGGGTAAAGCTGCCGCGGTCGGTCGTATGGGTAAAGATAAAGTCGATATCGGGATTACACTGTATCAGGATCTTTACCGTATCGTTGATATCCCCGAGCGGCGTCATATCGACGCTCGATTTGACATAAGAGGCGGTGGTAGCGGTGCCCTCACCGACCTTGGAGCGGATATCAAAGGAGCCCCCCGTCTGTTCGGCAGAAAGCTTGAACAGCGGGACCCCTAAGCCGACCTTTCTGGTGGTGCGCGTCGTAAAGAACGGATCAATGACCTGTTGAACCTGTTCGTCTGTCATGCCGCAGCCGTTGTCAGAGATCACGATCGTCAGGTTGTCCCTGAGGTCGCTCTCTGTGACAGCGATCTCCACCAAAGTCGCTTGCGCTCTGACAGAGTTTTGAGCCACATCCATGACATTGAGAGACAGCTCTCTCATTATGCTTCCTTGTATCTCTTGAGGATACCGGGAACCTCGTCGGTCGTCAGTCTGCCGTAGACATCATCGTTGACGGTGATGACCGGAGCCAGACCGCACGCGCCGATGCAGCGGCAGGCGGTGAGTGAGAACTGTCCGTCTGCGGTGCACTCTTCCGCGTCGATGCCAAGCTCCTCCGAGAGCTTGTTCAAAACATCGCCGGAGCCCTTGACATAGCAGGCTGTACCCAAGCATACGCTGATGTGGTATTTGCCTTTCGGAGAGAGCGCGAACTGGCTGTAGAAGGTGGATACTCCGTAGACCTCGTCAAGCGGAACATTCAGCCCCTTAGCGATCATTGTCTGCACCTCTATAGGCAGATAACCGTAGATCTCCTGAGCCTCCTGCAAAACCGGCATCACGGCGCCGGGATCGCTCTTATGGCGCTCAATGACTGCGCTGAGCTTCGCTTCCTGCTCAGGTGTTCCCTGAAAGGGGATGCTGCTGATTTTCTTTTGCATCTTGTTTCCTCCCTGAATATAGAATTTGATGTGCAAATATATTGAAAAATCATGATTGTATCCTGTCTGACATGCTCCCGCAAAACCGAAAATCCCGCGGGAAGCGGTTCATAAAACCTCCTGTCGGACAATTTAGGAAAATGATACATACACACAAATATAATATAGCATATTTTTATGCAATTGTCTATAAAAATTTTGTGATTTTCGGGCGGAAAAAGGTAGAAAACAAGTAAACTTTTTTGACATTTTCGGTTAGTCTCCGCTAACCTCTTGCGGCGTTTGGGATTTCGGTGTTTTTGAAGCCGGTTTTTGGGATCTTTATAAAACGAGAAGGAGCCGTGAGAAGAATTTCTCACGACTCCTTTATGTAAGGTTTCTGTTTTTTATATGGTAATGAGGCGGGATACCTTTCTGTCATACCGTAGGGAAGGGTCTCGACCCTTCCGGACACTTCTGTTCATTAAAAGATTTCTGCGAGGCGGAACGATCAAGACCGTTCCCTACGACCCTTTGATTAGCGCCCTACCGATCAGGTGAGGGCGGAGCCCTCCCGCAACTCTTACCTCTTCACTCTTATTTCTTCACTTCTTCAGTGATACTCAGACAGTACCGCCCTGCCTTCGGCCAAAGACTTCGGGACATCTAAGATCCGCTGGTTCTTGCTGCCTCTGAAGTGGAGCATCAGGCTCTTCTCCTCTAAGATGAACGGCCCGTCCACGAGCATATCACAGAGCTTTAAGAGCTCCTCCCACTCGGGATGGCGGTCAAGATCCGCGTACAGCTTCTCGAAGGTGTAGCCCGTGTAGCAGAAGATATCAAGCCCCATCGCTTTTGCCTGACGCGCGAGCTCAGCACACGCGTGAGCCTGTATAAACGGCTCGCCGCCCGAGAGGGTGATGCCCTTGATGAGCTTGTCCTTCTTCGCTTCTTCGATAATCCGCTCGACAGTGGTCTCGTAGCCGCCGTCAAAGTCCCATGTCTGTTCGTTGTGACAGCCCTTGCAGTGATGAGGACAGCCCTGGGTGAAGACGGTCATCCGGATCCCGGGACCGTCTACGATGGACTCTCTGATGATGCCGGCGAGGCGTATCTTGGTGCTCATACCGCCTCAGTCATCTCACATTCACAGACGAGGTTGTGCTTGACTCTGTCCTCTACCTCGGCGCGCTTCGCGTTGTTGAAGCGGTCCAAGGTGCCGACTAAGTAGCCGGTGATCCTTCTGATCCTCTCCACCTGCGTGCCGTGCTCGGTGATCTTTCTGCCGCACTTGGGACAGTAGTCGCCGATGATGCCGGTGTAGCCGCAGACGGGGTCGCGGTCGACGGGATGGTTAATCGAGCCGTAGCCGATGCCCTCTTCCTTCATACATCTGACGACCTGCTCGAACGCGTCGAGGTTTTCGGACGGATCGCCGTCGAGCTCGACATAGGAGATATGACCCGCGTTGGTCAGCGCGTGATAGGGCGCTTCTAACTTGATCTTATCCCACGCGCTGATGGGGTAGTATACCGGGATGTGGAAGGAGTTGGTGTAGTACTCTCTGTCGGTCACGCCCTTGATGATGCCGAAGCGCTCCTTGTCGATCCTGACGAATCTGCCGGAAAGACCCTCTGCGGGGGTCGCGAGACAGGTGAAGTTGAGCTGATATTCCTGTGACGCCTTGTCGAGTCTCTTCCTGATGAAGGAGACGATCTCGAGGCCGAGGCGCTGGGCTTCTTCCGACTCGCCGTGGTGCTTGCCGATGAGCGCGACCAAGGTCTCCGCAAGACCGATGAAGCCTAAGGACAGGGTGCCGTGCTTGAGGACTTCTCTGACCTCGTCGTCGATGGAGAGCTTTTTACTGTCGATCCATACGCCCTGACCCATCAGGAAGGGGTAGTTTCTGACGCACTTCTGGCACTGGATCTCAAAGCGCTCCAAGAGCTGATCAATGCACAGATCGATCAGGCGGTCGAGCTGCTCAAAGAAGAAGTCGATGTTCTTGTTCGAGAGGATCGCGAGGCGCGGCAGGTTCATCGAGGTAAAGCTCAGATTACCTCTGCCATAGGTAATCTCTCTTGAGCGGTCATGGACATTACCGATAACTCTGGTTCTGCAGCCCATATAGGCGATCTCGGTCTCGGGGTGACCCTCCTTGTAGTAGGGGAGGTTGAACGGCGCGTCGATGAACGCGTAGTTCGGGAAGAGACGCTTCGCCGATACTCTGAAAGAGAGCTTGAATAGATCGTAGTTCGGGTCCTCGGGGTTATAGTTGATGCCCTCCTTGACCTTGAAGATATGCACAGGGAAGATCGGGGTCTCGCCGTTGCCCATGCCCTTCTCGGTCGCGAGCAGGATATTTTTGATGACCATTCTGCCCTCGGGAGAGGTGTCGGTGCCGTAGTTGATGGAGGAGAACGGCACCTGAGCGCCCGCGCGCGAGTGCATGGTGTTTAAGTTATGAACGACCGCTTCCATCGCCTGGAAGGTCGCGCGGTCGGTCTCTGAGGAGGCGTGCTTGGTCGCAAAGCGCTGGAGCTTCTTTGAGATCTTTTCGCCGTATTTCTCAGAGAGGAGCTCGAGCTCTTTCGCTTCGTACTTCTCGTCGGGAGAGAGCTGAGGCTTGGAGGAGGTAGCTTCTTCCGCCTGATCACAGATCGCCTTGATGTTCTCTTCGGCGTTCTCGTCGTCACAGAGGAGCTCCGCGCCTCTTGACAGGTTCGCTCTGTAGCGCTTTCTGTAGGTCTTCGCGACGCCCGGCGCCATCGAGTAGTCAAAGTTCGGGACTGACTGGCCGCCGTGCTGGTCGTTCTGGTTCGACTGGATCGCGATGCAGGCAAGAGCGCCGTAGGTCGCGATGTCGTTCGGCTCGCGGATGAATCCGTGACCGGTGGAGAAGCCGCCCTTGAACAGCTCCAAAAGATCGATCTGGCAGCAGGTGGTGGTCAGGGTCAGAAAGTCAAGGTCATGGATATGGATATCGCCCTCGCGGTGCGCTTTCGCGTGCTTGGGGTTCAGGATATACATCTGATAGAATTCCTTCGCGCCCTCGGAGCCGTACTTGAGCATGGTGCCCATCGCGGTATCGCCGTCGATGTTCGCGTTCTCACGCTTGACATCGTTATCCTTCGCGGACTTGAAGGTGAGCTCTTCGTAGACCTTCATCAGCTTGGTATTCATCTCTCTGACTCTGGTTCTCTCCGCTCTGTAGAGGATGAACTCCTTCGCGGTTCTCGCGTGGCCGTTCTCGATGAGAATCTTCTCTACGGTGTCCTGCACATGCTCGACCGAGGGGCTGTCCGTACCCTCGGCGTCTAAGTATTCGCAGACCTTCTGCGCAAGTCTCTCTGCGGCGTCATAGTCGCTGCCGCCGATCGCGGCAGCCGCCTTGTAGATAGCCTGTGTGATTTTCTCCATGTCGAACGCGACCGCGCGTCCGTCACGCTTTACGATTTTTGTGATCATTTCTCTTACCTCTGCCTTTGTTTCTGTTTGTTTTTCCTGAGCACAACAATTTGTAACAAATCTGTAATTGTTAATGCTAAAACCACAATATATTGTGTTTGGTTCAAAATCCTGAAATACTATAGCAGATTCAACTGCAAAATTCAATTGTTAATTTCACCGATAAAAAATATTTTTTTCGTATATTTTGAATACAAAACAGAAAATGATATCCCAAAAAGAATTATAACGAAAAATTGTGTCTTAAATTTTTGTAACCACAAGATATAGTGGTGTAACTTCTTTGTAATACTTTATTTAGGGAAGAATCAGGAATGAGGAAACGCGAACTGCGGGAAGGCGTTGGAGTAAACCGAAAAAAATCCCCCGAACAGTTTGTCCGGGGGATGGGGATGTCGTTGTTATGATCAGATCTCGACGGTCTTGACCTTCTCAAATTCGTCCGTGATCTCTTTCGAGGGCTTCTTCGTGATAAGGGTCACGATGACCGCAACGACCAAAGCCGCGGGGAAGCCGATCGCGAGAGAGTAGAGACCGGTTGAAGAGCCTAAGGTCGCGCCTGAGAAGGGGATGTAGTCCCATACGATGACGGTCAAAGCGCCGATCGCCATGCCGGATACCGCGCCCGGGAGGTTGAATCTCTTCCAGAACAGGGAGAGCAGGATGATCGGGCCGAACGCCGCGCCGAAGCCTGCCCACGCGTCGGATACCAGATCCATGATGGAGGACTTCGGATTCAGCGCGATAACAAACGCGATCACAGCGACCGCAACGACCGCGATCTTGCCGACCCACAGCGCGCTCTTCTCGGAGGCGTCCTTCTTGATCGCGCCCTTATACATATCCTCGGACACAGCGGAGGCGGTGACGAGCAGCTGGCTGTCCGCGGTGCTCATGATCGCCGCTAATATTCCGCACAGGAAGATACCGCCGATGAAGATCAGGACAAAGTTTCCGTCAAACACCTGCAGGATCGACTTGATGAAGACCGTCTCCTTCGTATCTGCGTCGAGCACATCGTTCAGGTAGCCTCTTGCGATCACGCCTAAGAGAGAGGCGGCGCCTAAGGAGAGGATGACCCAAACGATCGCGATGACTCTCGACTTCTTGACCTCTCTGTCGGACTTAATCGCCATGAAGCGGACTAAGATGTGCGGCATACCGAAGTATCCCAGCGCCCATGCAAGGTTCGAGATAACGGAGACTGCAGTGATCGGGTTGCCCTCGGAGTCTTTCATCAGGCTCAGATAACCCGCGGGATCAGAGACGCCCTTTGCCGAGAGCGCCGAGGAGAGGGAGCCGTAGTCCTTGGTGACGCCGATGTACATGATGATCGGGACCGCGAGGATCGCGACCAGCATCAGCATCCCCTGGATGAAGTCGGTGTAGCATACCGCGCGAAATCCGCCTAAGAAGGTGTAGATGAGGATGACGACCGCCGCGACGATCAGACCGATGATGTACATGGTGTCAGCGTTGCCCCCTGCGCCGAACACATTCGCGAACAGCTTCGCGCCCGATGAGAACGCCGACGCGGTATATACCGCGAAGAAAATGATGATGACGATTGAGGAGACGATCTTCAAGGCGCCCCTCTTGTCGTGGAAGCGGTTCTCAAAGAAGCTCGGGATGGTCAGCGAGTTGTTCGCGACGATGGTGTACTTTCTGAGCCTTCTCGCGACCAAAAACCAGTTGAGGACGGTGCCGATCAGAAGCCCGATCGCAATCCACACCTCGCCGGTACCCGCGAAGTAGATCGCGCCCGGCAGACCCATCAGGAGCCATCCGCTCATGTCGGAAGCCTGCGCCGAGAGCGCCGCGGTCCAGGAGCCGAGACCTCTGCCCGCTAAGAAGTAGTCTTCGTTGTTCTTGCTCTTCGAGTTCAAAACGCCGATCATGATCATCAGCGCCATATAAGCGATGAAAGCAACAAGAATGATGATGGTGTTGGTTGACATTGTTTACCCTCCGTTTATGTTTTGATAAACCATATATAGTATATTTCAACCGCCGCCCGTCTGTATTCTGTAGCAGATCGAGTGGCGGATGTAACCGTGTCAACGCGGCTATTATATCACAGATAAAACTGAAATGCAATACAGAATGAAGTATAGACTGATTTTCATAGTAAAACAGAATAATATGCAAAAAATCCGCATTAAACCTGAGTTTAATACGGATAATCAAAGTAGACTGTAAAATAGACAGATTATTTAAATGATAAATGATAAACGAAAGATGATAAATGATAAATGATAAGTGATTGAACCTGTATAATAAAAGTGTACATTTGAAGTTAATAATGGTAGAATGAAAAAGAGGAGATGACTTCAAATGGGAACACACGGTGAACAAAGCAGG
>CAJOII010000042.1 GCA_905234535.1 uncultured Ruminococcus sp. | reverse complement strand
AGTTATACCCTTTTGGCGTTAGTCCACCGTACTTTTCAACATAAAAAGGAAAGCGCTGTGAAGGTTGAAGCAAACTACTTCATTTCTTCACAGCGCCTTCTTCGTGTATTAAGATATAAAACGCAGAAGAAAACGGCGTCGGATAACGCCGTCTTCTTTCTTTTCGTCACTTATTCAGCGGGTGAGAAGCTGTCCTTGCCTACGCCGCAGAGAGGACACTCGAAATCATCGGGAAGATCCTCGAACTGTACGCCGTCGTGCTCTTCGGGGTCATAGACATAACCGCAGACATCACAGATATACTTCATAGTAATTCTCCTTTATTAATTATATTAAAGTTTAACCGATCGGTTCAAAGTCAGCAACGCCGTGCTTGCACAGGGGGCAGATGAAGTCATCGGGAAGCTCCTCTCCCTCATAGATATAGCCGCAGATCTTGCAGACCCATCCCTTTTTGCCCTCGGTCGCGGGCTTCGGCTTGACGAAGTTTTGATAGTAGGTATAGGTCATGGTCTCCACATTCGTGATCACTCTTGCTTCGGTAACAGCGCAGATGAACATAGTATGGGTATCAAGATCGACCTCGCTCTCGACCTTCAGGGACATGAAGGAGTTGATGTACTTGCCTAAGAACGCGACACCGTTGTCGCTTCTGAGGAAGTCCTCACCCTTAAATTTGTCGACATCTCTGCCGGTCCGGAAGCCGTAATGCTCAAACACGGAGAACGGCGCCTCGGTAGAGAGACAGTTGACATTCATCACACCGGTCTTTTTGACCATGTCATGTGTCAGATTCTTCTTATTGATACATACCGCGATGCGGTTCGGGGTGTTGGTCACCTGAGAGACGGTGTTAACGATACAGCCGTTATCCTTGTCGCCGTCCTTTGCGGAAACGACATACAGACCGTAGCCGATATTGAAGAGCGCGGTCAGATCGTTCTTGTCGGCAGTCTCGTCCTGCTTCGCGAGATAATCTTTACAAAGCTCTAACGCGAGCGCATCAATCTCTTCGAGGTTCTTGTCGTTTACCGCGGATTTGATGTGAACATTATTTTCTGTATAAGAAATATTCTTGCAGCCCTCGAGCATCTTTCTCATGGTCTTCTCCGCCAAAGGCGCCCACGAGCCGTTCTCGATAAAACCGATGTGCTTATTCTGGAAGTTGCGCTCGGTAAGATGGTTGATAAACTCTCTCATAAATGGGAAAATCTCAGCATTGTAAGTGGTGGTAGCAAGAACGATCTTGCCGTAGCGGAATGCGTCTTCGACACACTCCGCCATATCTTCGCGCGCGAGATCGTTGACGGCGACCTTGGGACAACCGTTCTCTCTGAGTTTGTCGGCAAGCAGCTCGACAGCCTTCTTGGTGTTGCCGTAGACGGAGGTATACGCGATCATGATGCCGTCGGTCTCAACGCCGTAGGACGACCATGTGTTGTAGAGATCGAGATAGTAGCCTAAGTTATCGAGAAGGATCGGACCGTGCAAGGGACAAATCGCCCGGATGTCCAGATTCGCCGCTTTCTTTAGCACCGCCTGCACCTGAGCGCCGTACTTGCCGACGATACCGAAATAGTAGCGTCTCGCTTCACACGCCCAGTCTTCGTCTACATCCAAAGCGCCGAACTTGCCGAAGCCGTCAGCGGAGAACAGCACCTTATCGGTAGAATCATAGGTCATCAACACCTCAGGCCAGTGGACCATCGGTGCGCCGACAAAGTTCAAAGTATGCTTGCCGAGCTCCAAGGCATCCCCCTCTTTGACGACGATCCTTCTGTCCTCATACTGGGTTCCGAAGAAATTTCCCATCATCGCGAACGCCTTCTGAGAAGAGACAACAGTGGCCTCGGGGAATTCACTCAGAAATGTGGTGATATTCGCGGAATGATCGGGCTCCATATGCTGAACCACCAAGAAATCGGGCTTTCTGTCGCCTAAGATATTCTTGATATTAGAGATCCACTGAGCGCCGAAGCGTCTGTCAACGGAGTCCATAACCGCCACTTTGCTGTCCATGATCAGGTAAGAGTTATACGCCATACCGTTAGGCACATCATACTGTCCCTCAAACAGATCAATCTCGTGATCATTGACGCCGACATATTTGATGTCATTGGTAATCTTCATCTTTTCATCTCCTAAAGTTTTTTCGCGAAAAACCTCTCGCGTTAGATTATAAACAGTATACCGAAAAAACTTGATAATTGCAACCGTTTTTGAGAATTGATGTTGAAAAAAATCCGCTTTCTTGATATAATTTCATCGGTGATGAAATATGAGCTCCAAAACCTGCGAATTTTGCGCATACTATAACTACAACGAGTACTACGGCTGTTACGAATGTGAGGTTAATCTTGACGAGGATGATCTCGCGCGATTCATGCAGTCGAGCGTAGATAACTGCGCCTACTTTCGGTTCTCGGACGACTACAAGATCGTCAAAAAACAAAACTGATTTCAGAGAAAAGACATGAAGAACAGATTCAAATTATACTTACAGCTATTTCTGACATTTATGAAGATCGGCGCGTTCACCTTCGGCGGCGGCTACGCGATGATCCCGATCATCGAGAACGAGACCTCCAAGAAGAAAGACTGGATCTCGGGAGATGATCTGATCGAAGTGATCGCGATCTCAGAGTCTACTCCGGGACCGATCTCGATCTGCGCCGCCACCTTCATCGGCTACAAAGTGGCGGGTATCTTCGGCGCGTTCTGCTCCACCCTCGGAGTGGTGCTGCCGTCGTTTGTGATTATCTATCTGATCTCGCTTTTTTTGCGGGAGTTTGAAGAGATCAAAGCGATCAAGTACGCGTTCTTCGGGATCCGGGCAGGGGTGTTGGCGCTGCTTGTCAAAGCGGTCATCACCATGTTCAAAAAAGCTCCGAAGAATATCGTTGCTTATATCGTGATGGCGCTCTCGTTCGCTGCGGTAGTCATCTTCTCTGTGAATGTGATCGTCGTAATCGTCAGTGCGGCTGTGATCGGCATCTGCGCAGCGCTGATTGCGAGAAAGGCGGGTAAAAACATCGTATGACCTACCTGATCCTCTTTCTCGAATTCTTCAAGATGGGCGCGCTCACCTTCGGCGGCGGATACGCGATGATCCCGTTCGTCGAAGAAACCGTTATCAGCCATCACTGGATGACGATGCCTCAGTTAGTCGACTTCATCGCCGTATCGGAATCTACTCCCGGCGCGTTCGCGGTGAATATCTCTACCTATGTCGGCTCAGAGGTAGGCGGACTGTTCGGGTCGTTCTGCGCGACCTTAGGATTAGTGCTGCCGCCGTTCATCGTGATACTGATCATCGCACGATGCTATGAAAAGTTCAAGGAGAGCATCATCGTAAAAGGAGCGATGCTCGGGCTCAAGTCCACCGTGGTCGGACTTATCGGCGCGACAGTCATATCCGTCGGTGTCAGTGTTCTCTTTCAAAACGGACAGGATCAGTGGAGTATCATCCGCTCCTCTGTCTCTTCTGCGAACTTCTGGTTCTCGATCGGGGTGTTTGCCGCAATGCTGTTTCTGCTCTTATATAAAAAACTCAATCCGATACTGATCATCGTGATCTCTGCGGCGCTCGGTATCATCGCGGGATACACAGGGCTTATCAGCGTCTGATGAATGTAATAATTATGTAATATAAATGAATTCTTTTTAATAATTGTTGCAATCCCGAATCATACTTGGTACAATGGTTTTGGGAATATTATCCTGAAAAAATATTAAGGAGAGTAAAAAATGGTAAAAAAGTTCTTTGCTGAATTCATCGGCACGTTTGTCCTCGTTCTGTTTGCTTGCGGAACAGCGGTCGTCGCGGGATGCAACACAGCTTCCGCAGATGTCGCGTATCTTCTGACAGCGCTGGCGTTCGGTCTGGTGATCGTCGCGATGGCTTACTCGATCGGTAATGTCTCCGGCTGCCACATCAATCCCGCTGTTTCTTTAGGCGTTCTGCTGACAGGCGGCATGAGCATCAAAGAGTTCATCGTTTATATCGTTGCTCAGTTTGCCGGTGCTACCGCAGGCGCTGCGGTTTTAGGCGCTCTTACCGGCGACTTTACAAAGCTCGGTCAAAACGGTCTCTTTGAAGGCGATATGATTAAGTCTTTAGTGATCGAGATCATTCTCACCTGCGTATTCGTTCTCGTTATCCTCGGCGTTACATCCAAGAAGAAATATGAGAAATGCGCCGGTCTGATCATCGGTCTCACCCTCACACTGGTACATATCTTCGGTATCCACTTCACCGGCACCTCCGTCAACCCCGCGCGTTCCTTCGGTCCCGCGATCTTCGCAGGCGGCGACGCTCTGTCCTCTCTGTGGGTATTCATCGTAGCTCCCTTGGTCGGCGGCGCGCTGGCGGCGGGTATCTACACGCTGGTCATCAAAGCAAAAGAAGCGGAATAATCCATCATTTTTTCAGACACATCAAAAAGCTCTCCTTTCCGGAGAGCTTTTTCTATACCATAAACTGAATAAAACCCCTATCTACGCGGCAATACTAAGTGCAAGCAAAGATAAGGGTGAGCGAATGCATTACAATAAAGTAGAGATCTGCGGCGTCAATACCAACTCTTTGAAGGTACTCAGCGAAGAAGAAAAGAAGCGGCTGATCGGGCTAATCCACAACGGTACCCCTGAGGAGAGAAAGAAAGCCAGAGAAGAGATGATCAACGGAAATCTCAAGCTGGTGCTCTCTGTGATACAGAAGTTCGTCACCAGAGGCGAGAATCTCGATGATCTCTTTCAGGTCGGGGTCATCGGACTAATCAAGGCGATCGACAACTTCGACCCGTCTCTTGATGTACGGTTCTCCACCTACGGCGTGCCGATGGTCTGCGGAGAGCTGAGAAGGTACCTCCGCGATAACAACTCGATCCGTGTCTCCCGATCAATGAGAGATACCGCCTATCACGCAATGCAGATCAAAGAAGAACTGACGAATCTCAAAGGAAGAGAGCCGACGATTGAAGAGATCGCAGAGAAAATGGGCGTCGATAAGCAGCAGGTGGTGCTGTCGTTAGAGGCGATCGTCGAACCGATGTCGCTGTATGAGCCGGTGTTCTCAGAAGGTACCGACACCATCTATGTGATGGATCAGGTGGGAGATTCGACGGACGATAACGACTGGCTCGAAGAGATCGCCATTAAAGAGGCGATCAAAAATCTCTCCGATCGGGAAAAAAAGATCCTGAACTTAAGATACTTCAAAGGAAAGACTCAAATGGAGGTCGCTGATGAAATCGGTATCTCTCAGGCACAGGTCAGTAGGATCGAAAAGGGCGCTCTGAACTCAATCAAGAAGGATCTGTAAAAAATCACAGGCAGGTTATCTGCCTGTGATACTTTTTTATTCTAAATCAGAATTATCAGAGAATTCTTCAATCAAAGCAGAGTCAGTTTCCACCGCAGAGAGAGAACGCTGGATCTTTCTGGTGCGGACGCCGACGAGCTTATCAAGCTCCTCATTCGCCTGTGTAATTCGCTTCTGAGTTGCCTCTAAGACAGAATTAAAGGTATCGAACTCCTTTTTCACGGTACCCAGCACCTTCCAAACCTCCGCGCTGCGTTTCTGAACCGCTAAGGTCTTGAAGCCCATCTGAATCGAATTGAGCAGCGCCGCCATGGTGGACGGTCCGGCGATATTCACCTTGAAGTCCTTTTGAAGCACCTCTACCATCCCGCGGTTGACGACCTCGCTGTAGAGCCCCTCAAACGGCAGGAACATGATTGCGAACTCTGTCGTGTTCGGCGGATCGATATATTTATCACGGATATCCTTCGCCTCTCGCTTGATGGTGGTGATGAGCTGCTTTGCGGCGGCGTCGACCGCATCTTTGGATCCCGACTCGTAGGCGTCTCTGAGAGCGGAGTAGCTGTCTCCCGGAAACTTCGAGTCAATCGGCAGATAGATATATCCGTCATCCTTTGCGGGGAGCTTGACGGCAAATTCAACCACATCGCGGGAAGAATGCTTGGTCGCGATATTGGTCTCATACTGCTCGGGAGCCAAGATCTCCTCGAGGATCGTGCCGAGCTGGATCTCGCCTAAGATGCCGCGGGTCTTGACATTGGAGAGAACCTTCTTCAGGTCGCCGACACCGACAGCCAAGTTCTGCATCTCTCCGAGACCCTTGTACACCTGCTCAAGTCGCTCGTTGACAAGCGCGAACGACTGGTTCATTTTATCTTCAAGCGTTTTCTGCAGCTTTTCGTCAACAGTGGAGCGCATCTGCTCAAGCTGCTTGTTGTTATCCTCTCGGATGTCAGAGAGCTTCTGCTCCATGCTTCGGCGGATATTCTCAAGCTTCTGCTCGTTCTCGAGCGAGAAGGTCTGGAGCCGGTTCTCAAACTGACTGAGCTTCTCCGACTGAGCGGACGAGAAGCTCTGCTGGTTGGTCGAGATCATCTCCCCCATATTTTTGACGGATTCCTGCGTAGATGAGACGACATCCTGTCGGAGCGCTCTGAGTTCATCAGACTGATCAAGATCTCTTTTGAGCTGTTCGAGGTCGATCTTCCGGTTCTTCTTTGAAATCAGGATGATCATAACGATCCCGACGATCAATATGGCGGCGCATAAAATCATTAATAACAAAAACTGTGTATCTGACATATTATCCCTCTTATGTAGTATTATTATTATATTTTAACACCACATATAGATCCTGTCAATAATGATACTGTCAGATGAACTCAGTACATATATACTTTTCGCATGACGGCGGAGAGTAGACGAAACGGTCGATATGCCCCTCCTCCAAAAAATAATGAAGCGGCTGTCTCTCTTCATCTGAGAAAAAGTTATCGATCACGATCAGCTTAATCTTCATTTTTGACGGAATAATGCTTTTGATAAAAACCGACGCCTGCTGACCGACTCTTAGATCGTCCTTTAGCTCCGCAAGACCGGCGAGGTTCGGTTTGAGCTCCACAAACGCGCCGTAGTTCTCGATCGAGCGGATCACTCCCGATACTGTCTCCCCTACCGAGAATAAAGCGGCGTTTTCCTCCCATGTGCCTAAAAGCTCCTTATGACTGAGGGTGATGCGGGTGTTCTCCTTTGACTTAATAACACATCGGATATCCATCCCGACCGAGAATCGTTCATCGGGGTGCTCGATTCTTGAGACAGAGATCGTATCGATCGGCATCAAAGCGACGATCCCCGCGCCGATATCACAGAATGCGCCAAAGGGCTCGAGGTGAGTCACGCGCGCCTTGATGATATCTCCGACCGAAAGGCGACTGATATAATTATCTATACATATCCGCTGTGCTTTCTCGCGGGATAATATCGGGAGCGGAATGCCGTTTGAATCCATTTTGATATCGGTAACGATAAACTGCACCGGATGATTGACACGCGATAGGATCGCGATATCTCTGACGGTACCCTCCTTGATCCCGACAGCGCATTCTGCTCTCGGGATCACTCCTCTATACGCGCCGAGATCGACGATCAGGTTGTGTTCGTTATCACACAGCTTGGCTCTGGCTTCGAGGATCGTTCGGTCAGTCATCGCCTTTCTGATCGATTCGATATCACTGATCCGCTGTAGATTTTCTGATGTATTGATTCGTTTTCCTTCGGGAAGAAATGAAGTCATGAAATGCTCCTCCTGCTTGATCACTCACTGATCAATGACATTTCAATCATCGATCAATTTTCATATACACAAAAATGCATACAATAAAAAATATGAAAAATCCATCTTTGTTATACCACAATTTTTCTCTTCCCTATTGAAAAACAAATGATAATAGTTTAAAATAGTCTTCAGACAGAAACGGAAAGGAACTGACAATATGAAAAAAACAATCGCTATTTCACTCACGGTTATGATGACACTTCTGTTGTTGACCGGCTGCAAAAAGACCATCTCAACAACAACTACCGATAACATTCCCACCGAAACAACAGTAGAAACGGAGGCACCTACCATGAATTATGAAACCAAATCAACCGAACCGATCTTAAACATCGAGGATATCAAGGATCCTACCTATGACGGCGTAGACGAAGACTACCAGGAGAGAGATCCCAAGACAGGCGATACCGTCGCTATCCTGCATACCAGCTACGGCGATATCTCTTTCAGGCTTTTCTCTGAAGCGACTCCTCTGGCAGTCAACAACTTTGTCGCTCTTGCAAACGCAGGCAGATATGACAACACCATCTTCCACAGAGTTATCTCCGATTTTATGATTCAGGGCGGCGACTACACCGACTATAACGGTACCGGCGGCGAATCCGCGTACGGGATGGAATTCAAGAACGAAACTACTGAGTTCCTTAAGAATATCACCGGAGCGGTCGCAATGGCAAACCGCGGTCCCGATACCAACGGCTCACAGTTTTATATCAATCAAGTAGACAACAACTACCTTGACGGCGGCTATACCGTATTCGGTCAGGTATATGACGGCATGGATGTTGTGGACAGCATCGCATCCGTTGATACCAATTCTTCCGACAGACCGCTGACCGATGTCGTCCTCGAAAGTGTAGAAATTCAGACATACGAATAATTATTCTTTTTTAGAAATAAAGGTACAGCTATGGACAAACCGATCGTCGCCATCATGTACGACTTTGACAAGACTCTATGCACCAAGGATATGCAGGACTACGGGTTTATCCCCGGTCTCAGCATGCCGCCGGCTGAGTTCTGGAAAAAAGCAAACGGCTTTGGCAGGACACAGCAGATGGACTCGATCCTCGCTTATATGTATACGATGATCGAAGAGAAAAAGAAGCAGGGACTGCCGATCACAAGAGAGAGTCTGTATCATAACGGCGAAGATATCGTGCTGTTCGAGGGCGTCCGGGAATTCTTTGACAGAGTTAACCTCTACGGCGCGGCGCAGGGTGTTCAGGTAGAACATTATGTGATCTCTTCGGGGCTAAGAGAGATTATCGAGGGCTCCGGCATCGCGGATAAGTTCAAAGAGATTTTTGCCTGCGAGTTTCTTTATGACGAGAACGGCGAAGCCCTCTGGCCGAAGACCGCCGTCAACTATACCAACAAAACCCAGTTCGTCTATAGGATCAACAAAGGGGTGCTGGATGTCAGCAATGATACCGATCTCAACCGTTCGATGCCCGATGACTCAAAACGGGTACCGTTCTCCAATATGATCTACATAGGCGACGGTCTCTCGGATGTTCCTTGTATGAAAATGATGAAAGCATACGGAGGTACCGCAATCGCTGTCTATCAGGAGAGCAATCGCTCCAAGGTTGAGGAGCTTCTCCTCAACGACCGCGTAGACTTCATCTTCCCCGCTGATTATCGCGAGGATTCAGCGCTCAACCGCACCGTCCACAATCTGATCAAGAAAATCGCGATCTCGGATGAACTGATCAAAGAAAACACAAAACAGCTAAAAGAAATAAGACATCCTTAACGGATGCCTTATTTTTTATATTATTTATCATTAAAATTGCATATAGACAAAGTCCGCGGCGTTATAGCCCGAACCGTAGATACCGAAGATGATCACCGCAAGCAGACCGACAAAAAGTACCGCCCATTTGAGCATAAAGGGCTTTTTGTCCAGAAGCCCGCGGATATCGTTCCCCTTCGGTTCCTCTTTCTCCTGGACCACGCTGACGATGAAGATCAGTACGGTACAAATACCGATCATAACGAAGTCAGTCACACCAAGTCCGAGATCCATGATCTGAGCGAAGCCTGTCTCAAAGTTCTGACCGGTAAAGAACATCCCGATCGTCCGCATCCCCTGTGAGAAGGACGGCGCGACATCGAAGACATATCCCACCATTACAACGATAAAGGTTCTCGCCATCTGAAACAGTCGGAAGAAAAAGTTATCTCTGTTGATATGAAGGCCGTCGGTGATACCGTCAAAGATCGGCTGCAGCAGGATGCTCAGCATGATGACACCGCCGTTCCATACACCGAACGCGACATACTTCCACGATGCTCCGTGCCAGATGCCGACCAGCAGAAAGACAATCAGCGACGCGATGCTTGTCGGCAGAACCTTAGAGATATGGGCGCCCGCTTTGGTTGAGCCGAAGCGGGATTTCTTCATTTTTTTGCTCGCGTTCAAAAACGACTTGGAGGTAGCTAACGGATAGAAGATGTAGTTCTTCATCCACGCGCCGAGGGAGATGTGCCAGCGTCTCCAGTACTCGTTGATTGACTTCGAGAAGTACGGTCGTCTGAAGTTGTCGATCATATCGATCCCGAAGATCTGCGCCACACCGCGGGAGATATCGATACCGCCGGAAAAATCCATATAGAGCTGCAAAGAATACAGCAGTACGGTAAAGGTCAGGGTCGTGCCGTTATACGCATTGTAATCAGCGGTAACGGTATTGATAGCAATCACCGCGCGATCCGCGATCACGAGCTTCTTGAAAAAGCCCCACAGGATCAGCTCACATCCTCGTTTGAAGCGTGTGAAATCAAAATCATGCGGCTCATACAGTTGCCCCGATAGCTGATCGTAGATGCTGATCGGTCCCTGGATGATCTGCGGAAAGAAAGACACAAACAGCAGCAGTTTGAAGAAGTTCTTCTGCGCCGTGCTTTTCTCCCGATAAACATCTACGACATATCCCATGCTCTGGAAGGTGTAGAAAGAGATACCGAGCGGCAAGAAAAGCTGTAAGGTCGGTATCGAAAAGTCGATCTTGAGTACGCCGAGAAGATCGTTGAGCGACCCGGAGAAAAAGTTAAAGTATTTCAAAAACGCTAAGATGCCGAAGTTGAGCACCAGCGCAAGCGCCATGATCAGGCGCTTTTTGATCTTGATCTTCTCTTTGTACGCTTTCTTCTGATCACGGCTCCATTCTGTCTTGTTCGCTTTGAGCTCTGCTTTGGAGTGATCGGAAACTTTCTCGATCCACAGCGCAATCAGATAGGTGGACAGCGTCGTGAAAAGAATAAATACCGAGTATTTATATCCTGCCAGCGCATAGAAAACAACATTCGCCGCAAGCAGTACCGTCCAGCGGTATTTCTTGAAAGGAAACACAAAGTATATGATAACCGCTATCAGTACAAAGAGAAGAAAATTAATCGATGTATAATTCATAAAGGAATATTTCTCATTCTATGGGAGTGTTGAAAATATCTGTCAGGAAAGGCCATCTGACGATCTCGAGACCGTTCTTCTGACTGTATAAAGCAACCAATGGAAGATCTCTGCTCAAGAAGATCGACATCCCTTCCATACACGAATACGCGCCTGTACGGCAGAACACCAGTGTATCATTGATACTTAGACCGACGAAGGGACAGGATACCGCGAGAACATCCGCGGTCGTACACAGACTGCCGCAGAGGTTCCAGCTCTCCTCTTCTCCATTCGGGTCGTTCTCGGTAAGATGGATGATCTGCGGGATCTGCATTCCTTGGAACTGACCGTTATATTTGAGCTGATGGAGACCGCCGTCAATGATCGCGTAGTTGATATCCATATTCTTCTTCACATCGACCACACGCGTCAGATAATAACCGCAGGGCGCGGCGAAAAAACGCCCCATCTCTACGGTAAGACAGCATTTCTGTGAGAGCTCTCTGAGCTTCGGTACGATCGATATCAGGCGTTCTTCCTCGAGAGCGTCAGCATCATCGGAGAAATAGTCCACCGCAAGGCCGGTTCCGTATTCGATACGCTCGATCTCAAAGCATAAATCAGCAGAAATGCGATCTATCAGATCCGAGAGATAGTCGAGCTCCTTCTCGATCACCTTCGCCTTTTTCTTTGAGGTTCCGGTAAAGTAGTGAAGGCCCACGATCCTGACTCCCTGATACTGTTCGCGGTTTTGAATAATATCAAATACTTGCGCTTCATCCATACCGAACTGGGACCCGCCCTTGCAGTCCGTGACGCGGATCAATAGGTCAAACATCTTTTCTCTTTTAATTGCCGCGTCGTTGATCCTCTTTAAATGGAGCATACTTTCAGCGGTGAAAACGCCTACCGCGTCCTCAGCGGCGCGCTCTACATCGCCGTACGACTTGTTGACGCCGGAGAAAATCACCTTGTCCATATCCATATGGAGCTTCTCGCAAATGGTCAGCTCTCCGGGAGAACACACCTCGATACGGTCAAACTCATCCGGCAGATACTTGAGCAAAAAGGGGTTCGCTTTGATCGAAAAGCACAGTCCGATATTCTCTCCGAAATGCCGTTTCACCATCTGAGCGCGCGACCGAAACGCGTCAAGATCAAAGATATAGCTCGGTGTAGCGACAGACGGCAGCAGCTCTCTGAGTTTCTGAGAATCCATCTTATTCGTCCTGAAGCTGTTCTACCAGCGCCATCATCGCTTGTGCTGAGTTGAAGTTCGCGGGAACCAGATTGTTCGGCTTGATCTCGATGTCGAAGGCATCGTTGAGCTCACCGACAAGCGCAACGATATCAAAAGAATCAAGGATACCGTCATCGATCAGAGCGGTCTCGCTCTCAAAGTCGACATCGGGACGGAGTTCCTCTAAAATCTGCATTAATTCTTCCATCATAATTCTCCTTTTATTTAAAATACTCTTTCAGTTTTTGCATATCAATTTTGCCGTTCGGGAGGGTCGGCATCTGATCTAAGCTAACGAGCTTTCTCGGCACCATGAACGCGGGCATCTGAGCGCGAAACGCGAGGACGATCTCTTTGGAGGTGGCCTTACCTACATAGAAGAGATAAAGATGCTCTTTCTCTTTATGATACAGCGCGCAGCACTCATCGATCCCATCGATTCCCATCGCAAAGCTCTCGATCTCGCCGAGCTCGATACGGTGTCCGAGATGCTTGATCTGTCTGTCCATACGACCGTGGAACATCAGATCGCCGTCTTCGTTATAACTGCCGAGGTCACCGGTGAGATAGATGATCTCACGGAAGTTCGGATTCAGCGGATTTTGTATAAATGACTTCTCGGTCAACTCGTTGTTTCCGTAATATCCGAGCGTCACACAAGAACCGCCGACACAGATCTGACCAATCTGACCGCGTTCTGTAGGTGTGAGGTCATCATTAAGCAAAATGATTTTGTAATTATCATACGGCTTGCCGATCGGGAGGATGGTATCATCACTCACACGATCCCTGATAATATAGTAGGTACATGACGCGGTCGCCTCTGTCGGGCCGTATTGATTCACAAAAAGCGCATCGGGCAGAGTCTCCTGCCAGATTTTCAGATACTTCGATGAGATCACCGAGCCGGAGAAACAGAGCTTCTTGAGATATAGGGGTCTGTCGGTCTCAAAGGCGCCGAGCTTTGCGGGAAGCTCTACCCCCGCGACACTCCAGCACAAAGCGGTGATCTTCTCTCTGTTTAATGTCTCAAACAGTTTCGTCGGGATCGCAAACTCGTTCTTCGGGATAATATAGGTCGAAGCGCCGAAAGAGATCGGCAGATAGATATCTCTGACAGCGGCAATATAATCAAGCGGCGACTGATTGCCGAGGATATCATTCTCGTCAACAGACAGTACCTTCGCGACCGCGTCAATATAGGTCATCAGCGACAGATGCGAGGTGATAACCCCTTTGGGCTTTCCGGTAGATCCGGAGGTAAAGATCACATACAGCGGAGAAGTACTCGTTAAAGATAAAGCTCGTTTAGAAAGCAGCTCATCGTCAATCGGCGTATCAATGATATCTTCCGCGACTACAATCTCTCCGTCAAAGTCAAGCTCTCTCGCAAGATCTATATGCGCTCTGTCCGTCAGCAACAGAGGCGACTTGATCACAGAGAGTATCTGATCGAGTCTCGCCTTCGGCATATCGCCGTCGATCGGCGCATAGAAGCACCCGGCTCTCACAGCGCCCAAGAAAAAAGCAGGCGTCAGGATATGTCTGCCTGACATCACAGCGACAGGGCTGCCATCATTTATCAAGTGAGAAAGATAAGTTCCGACAGATTTGGTAACGCTGTTAAAATGCGAGAAGGAGATCTCGGACTCGTGATCTTTAAAAATGACTTTATCGGCATATTGAGCCGCTGTTCTGTCCAGCCTGTTTAAAATCGATGTTTCCATACTATCATCCTGAACATTTCATAATACTTCAATATATTATTATACAGAATTATTGTCGTATTTTCAATAGAAAAAGAGAAATATGTCATTATGATACGATTTTTTGCAAATGATATTATGATATACTTTGTCAAAATTATAGTAAAGAAAAGATGTAAATATGAATTTGTTTATTGCAAATCCATATTGAAAAAATCGCTGTTTTCATCTATAATTGAAAATGAATAATTTGTATACATTTGTCAAAACAGCGTTTACAGGAGAAAAAAATGATTAAAAAATGGACGATCTGCTTGGTACTGCTGCTGATCATAGCAGGACTCTTATCGGTCGGCTCGGTCTCTATGAATAAAAGTAACGATACAGTTAAAGCGTCTGATTCTGCTGCCGATTCCACATTGTCGACCGATGTGTCCAGCTCTGTTGATCGGCCTTCGGATTCGCCCCTACCGGCAGAGGAGACAGTCACTCAGGATGGAGTCAAGAAAAACGGTTTAGTCACCGAGGGCGGCGTCTCTTTCTACTATGTTGATGGTGTATTGCAGAAGGATACCGTAGCCGGAAACGATGAAGACGGTTATTACTACGCGAATGCCGACGGTGTGGTCGATATGGGCTACTGTGACGGAGTCACCGTCAACGATGAGGATTGGAATGTCATCAACGGCAAAGCAACGAGATCCGAGAATGAATGGGACGCAACCTTACATTCTGCCCTGCAGATGGTCGCAAAATGCACCGACAGCAGTATGTCAAAAGATGAAAAACTAAGAAAAAGCTTTGAGTATCTTCAGAGCTCTTACCTCGAAGGCGTCCCCCATGATCCGCCCTATCTCGAGGACGACTGGCCTGTTGTAGACGCAAACGACCTGTTCATCTACGGCAAGGGCGACTGCTTCAGCTACGGAGCCGCGTTTGCGTTCATCGGCAAGGCGATCGGATACGAAGAGTGCTATGCCTGCAACACCGGCGGTCACGGCTGGGCCGAGATCGACGGGCTGTACTACGATCCCGAGTGGGATATGCACAGTCATGAGTATAACCACTTCGGCGTCTCTCCCGATGATCCGTGCGATGTCGATTACTCGGGATCTCTTCAAGAGGATTGGATGCGCAGAAAAGTATAAATAATCATATCAACAGACAAGGGCTGACGATGATCGTCAGCCCTTTTGCTATATCAATCAAAGATAGTCTTTTAATGTTTCGATCAGGTCACAGTCCTCGGAGAGCTCCCTCGTGTCTCCCTTTTGGATCAGAGAGTCGCTGTAGCGGTAATATGCGTCATAGTACTTCGCGCAGGTATCCCATTCCGTCCTGATCTTCTCGCTCAGATCACGGGGAGAAAGCTGATAATTCTCAGTAAGGTAATCGGTCAGATATTCGGTGAACTTCTTCTGCAAGATTATAGAAGTCTTTGAACTCATCCAAGCCCGTCTGAGCAATATCACGCTCGAGGTTGATGTAATCAAAGCCGTATTCCGCGACGATATCTCCCACCGTATTGCTGCGTTCAAAACGCTCAAAGGTGCGGCGCACGACGATATGCGGGAACCGCGCGAACACAACATTACGGAGCCCCTCACTCTGACAGTAAGAGAGCAGGTCTCTTAGTCCTCTCTCTTCGGTCTCTGTCAGCGGCAGCTTGCTGTTTGCGGATTTCGGAAGAGAGCTGTTCATCGATCGCTGTGTATTCTGAAAGACAGCAGTCTCGTTGAGGATACCCTTGAGATAATTATATCCGCGGAGCTTATCCCAGATGATCGTCTTCTGATATTTCATATCATTCGGAAAATCGCTCCATACGCCGTGATACTTCATCAGCGGAAAGATATATTCTAACTGATTATCTTTGACATTCTCGCGCATCCACTCGAGCTTCACGGTATCGAGCGGGACATTATCGGCGTAGTTTCTGAGGTTTGCTTCTTTGAGATCCTCTTCCTCATCGCCGTAGACCGCGCCGTTGAGCTCGATCACGATCAGCTCGGGATTCTGACGACTCAGGATATTCTTGAGCTGGCTCTTGTAGTTTAAGATAGAGTTAGACTGGGTCGCGAAGAGATAGCTTGTCATCCCGCTGTATTCATAAGCATAACCGGGAGCGAAGTCTGAGTAGACCTCGCTCGCGCCTAAAAAGACAACATCGAGCGACTGCTTCTCTTCTTCAAAGAATCCCTTGAGCCGCTGACGGTTATGGTCGGCATGACAAAGCACAAATTCCTGCAGCAAAGCAACAACCAGCACAACCGCCAGCACCAGCGAGAGAACTCTGATGATTCGAAAAATATGTTTCTTCATAAGTAATCCTTGCTTTTTAAGAGAAAAAGCAGGGACAGCTTACGCGTCCCTGCAAGCTATTATACGCTATAATAATAGTCGATCTCGGTAACGGTATCGTCCTCGATCAAGAACTGCAGCGACTTGCTGTCGCCGGCGTCATAATAGTAGTAGACGCCGATCTCTTTATAATCGGAACCGTATGCCGCGATCACATCAGCAGCAGAGGCGCCGATCTCAATGCCCTTGGAAGTAGCGATACCCTCGCTGTTGATAACGATCTCAAGGACATAGTCCTTGCCGTCGCGGGGATAAGAATTGACAACAAAGCCGTCATAGGTGTAAGTCTTGTCCTCGCCCTCGCCGTGACAGCTCAGCTGAGAAGATACATCGTTCGCTTCTCCCAATGCGGCGATCATATCATCGATACTGCTGTCAAGCGCGATCGACACACCGTTATAGGTAAATACAGCATCATCCGCGGAGATTACCGCACCGGACGCGGGAGCATCAGTCGAAGCAGCCTCAGTTGCGGCGGTCGTCTCGGGCTGAGCAGAATCACCGGAGCCTGAACAAGCGGTCAGAGAAACCGAGATTGCCAGTGTAAGAATCACGGCAGTCATAATAGACAATATCTTTTTCATTTCATAGCCTCCTATAGAATACAGACAATATTATCGACAATCAGTCGAAGTAATCATACCGCAAATTTCGACAAAAGGCAATAGTTTTCAGCGATTTCCTCACATTGAAACTTTTTTGTTACCATTCCGGTATACATAAAAAGCGCAGTCGATAATGACTGCGCCGTATTCTATGATAAAAGATCAAAGCTTATTGATCCTTCCGCGGTTGCGGATCGCCTTGCGGATATTGAGCACGATCATCACGATCGTCAGGATAATGATAACGCCTAAGATCACACACACACCGACAGTCGCTGCTGTGTTGGAGGATTTGACCTCGATCTCACTCACCTCTGCGGTAGAAGAACAAGCCTTGACAAATTTCTCCTGCATATAGGTGTAGATCTCGTCGTCGATATTGGAGAAACGGTAACATTTATCCAGATATTCCTGAGGAGGGTTGACCAGCTCGGACTCTTTATAGTCATCATCCATCAGCTCTAAGGCGGCGTCATTAGGAGTGCCGTAGCAGATATAATCCGCGTTTGCCGCGGCGATCTCAGGCTCACACATAAAGTTGATGAACAGCTCCGCGTTCTCCTTGTTCTGACAGCAGGTCGGGATACACATGGCGTCGGAAAACAGGTTTGATCCTTCTTCAGGCAGACAGTAGTCAAGATCCTCGTTGTTGTCGAGCATCGTATAGATATCGCCGGCATAGTAAGGTGCAATCGCCGACTGAGAGGTCTCCATCTCGGTGAAGACCTGATCCATGACATATTTCTTGAGTACCGATTTCTGCTCGATCAGCTTGTCGGTGGCGCGGTC
>CAJOII010000041.1 GCA_905234535.1 uncultured Ruminococcus sp. | reverse complement strand
GTCGAACGAGACCATCACCAAATACGCCCTGCAGGACGCGCGGTTCTTAAAGTCGATGGGCGTCAAGTTCATCGTCGCCGCCTGCGGCACCGTCAGCTCGGTCGCGCCCGACCTGACAGAGGAGCTCTCTCTCCCCTACACCGGCGTGGTGTATCCCACCTGTTACTCCGCGATACAGGCAACCAAAACCGGCAGGATCGGCGTGATCGGCACCGCCGCTACCATCGCCTCGCACAGCTATAAGAAGCGGATCAGGGAGAAGCATCCCGAGTTTGAGGTATTTGAGCAGGCGTGTCCCCTCTACGCGCCGATGGTGGAGAACGGGATGACCGACGAGAACGACGAGATCGTCAGGATGATCACCAAACGATACTTGGCGCCTCTCAAAGAAGCCGGGATCGACACCCTGATCCTCGGCTGCACCCACTATCCCCTCTTAAAGCGCGCCATCGGTCAGGAGGTCGGCGAGGATGTCGCGCTGATCGACTCGGGCAAGGAGACCGCCCTCTACACCGCGAAGGTGCTCAAGGAACAGGGGCTCTTGAATCTCTCAGAGGAGGAAGCGAGCGCCAGATACTTCGTCTCCGATACGCCCGCGGACTTCGAGAAATTCGCAGGAATATTCCTTGAAAGAAATATTTCTAACCAAGTCACCCAAATCAACATCGAAGAATACTAATATGAAAGACGACTATATCATCACCATCACCGGCACCCAGGAGATCTCGGGCGAAAAAGACACCGTCGAGGTCCTGACCACCGGCGAGTACGAAGAACAGGACCGCAAGAAGATCATCCGCTACACCGAGTACTCCGGCGACGATCCCACCCTCAAGACCGATACCGAGGTGATCTTAGAGAACGGCGGTCTGCTCACTATCAGCCGCAAGGGAGAGCTGAGCTCCCGCCTGATCTTGGAGAAAGGCAGGCGCCATCAGTGCCACTACCGCACCCCGATGGGCGATATTATGATCGGCGTATTCGCAGAAGAGGTCACGGATCGGCTGTCTGTGTCCGGCGGCAGTCTTAAGGCGTCGTACCAGCTCGACTTCTTCGCGGACGCTGTCTCGAACAACGAATTCTTCATCGAAATGAAACCAAAACAAAATGTAAAGGAACACGATACCCATGTCCAAGACTAACAGGAATGTCACAGAACAACTAAGGCTTGAGCTCACTCAGGCAACAGAAAGGGCACAGCAGGCGGGAGAGCTGCCCGCGGGAGAGATCCCCCGCTTCGTGCTCGAAGAGCCCGCCGACCGCTCTCACGGAGATATCGCCTCCAATATCGCGATGGCGGGCGCAAGGGTCTTTCGGATGCCCCCGAGAAAAGCCGCCGAGATCATCACCGCGCACCTGTCGGCGGATATTTCTTTTATCGAAAAATACGAGATCGCAGGTCCCGGATTCATCAACTTCTTCCTCTCGGACGACTACTTCGCCGCTGTGATCGAAGAGATCGAGAGCGAGGGCGAGAGGTACGGAGAGTCCGACTTCGGCAAAGGCGAGCGGGTGATGGTAGAGTTCGTCTCCGCCAACCCCACCGGCCCGATGCATATGGGAAACGCCAGAGGCGGCGCCTTGGGCGACTGTCTCGCCGCCGTGATGGACAAGGCGGGATACGATGTCTACCGGGAATTCTATGTTAACGACGCGGGCAACCAGATCGAGAAGTTCGCCAGCTCCTTGGAGGCGAGGTATCTTCAGATCTATGACGACAGCGTTCCCTTCCCCGAAGACGGCTATCAGGGCGCGGATATCATCGACCGCGCGAAGGAGTTCAACGATCTCTGCGGCGATCGGTTCGTCTCTTCTGACTCAAAAGAGCGCAAAGAAGCGCTCGTCGACTTCGCTCTGCCGAAGAATATCCAAAAGATGCAGAGCGATATGGAGAAGTACCGTATCCACTTTGACCGCTGGTTCATGGAGAGCGATCTGCACAGCGCGGGCGAGGTCAAGAAGGTGGTCGATATCCTCACCGAGAAGGGTCTCACCTACGAGAAGGACGGCGCCCTGTGGTATAAGAACAAAGAGGTCTGCACCGATATCCTCCTCAAAGAAGGCAGGGATCAGGAATATATCGACAAGCTCGAGCTCAAGGACGATGTCCTGATCCGAAACAATGGAAATCCCACCTACTTCGCTGCCGATATCGCGTATCATAAAAATAAATTCGACCGCGGATTTGAGAGGCTGATCGATGTCTGGGGCGCCGACCACCACGGCCATGTGATGCGTTTAAAGAACGCCATCACCGCCATCGGTTATCCGGGCGAGAAGCTCGACATCCTGCTCATGCAGCTGGTCAAGCTGGTCAGAGGCGGCGAACTTGTCAAAATGTCCAAGCGCACCGGCAAGGCGATACAGCTCTCGGATCTCTTAGACGAGGTGCCGGTCGACTCCGCGCGCTTCCTCTTCAACACGAGAGAAGCCACGACGCAAATGGACTTTGACCTTGATCTCGCGATTCAGAAGGATAATCAGAACCCTGTCTACTATGTGCAGTACGCCCACGCGCGCATCTGCTCGATCTTCCGCAATATCGAATCGGAGGGGATCGCCGTCAAGGCGTGTACCAATGAGGATCTCAGACTCCTCAAAGCGCCCGAGGAGCGCGAGCTGATCCACCTGCTCTCGTCCTTTGACGCGGAGATCATCTCCGCCGCGAAGGAATACGATCCCACCAAGGTGACCCGCTATGTCACCAATGTCGCGACCCTCTTCCACAAGTTCTACAACGCCTGCCGCGTCAAGTGCGGCGACGAAAGGCTGATGCAGGCGAGGCTTTCGCTCTGCGACTGCGCGCGGATCGTCATCAAAAACACCCTCTCGATGTTCAGCATCGACTGTCCCGAGAAGATGTAACCGCAAAGATGCCTCCCGATTTTCGGGAGGCATTTGTTCTGTCTGTCTCGGCTGTGAAGGCTCTCAGTCCTCAGTTGTCATTCCGAGGGAGTGCGACCACGGAATGGTAGCAAAAGGGTCGAGACCCTTCCCTAGCCTGACTGTAGGTATCCGAACCTGCTGAAAATGGCAATATTTCGGCATTTTTCGACTTATCAATCTTGGCAGGCGCCAGCCTGCCTGCGTTTTCTGCACCGAAAACTGCTCGAAATCTTGCTCATCTTCAGTCCTTCGGAGTTTTGCCGAAGTAGGCAAAACCACAGCGAACCCTGACGGGTTCGCGAGGAATTTAACAAAGAGCAGGCGGAAATATGCTTGGCAAAACCACGGTTCGGATACCTACAGTCAGGCTACAATATAATTGTCCGAACACAGTGAGTAATCGCCGCTCTTCACTCTTACTTCTTACCTCTTCACCAAGAAAGCGCGCAACTGAGCGGGGACTATAAATCATTTTTACTTTATAAGAAACGCGCAGTTTCTTATAAAGTAAAAAAAGCCGCCCTTCAAAAAGGCGGCTTTCGTTATGTATACAATTATGATTTCTTGGTGATTCTTAAGTTCTGTCTGGTCTTTCTGAGCTCGGTCAGCTGAGCGGTGATCGCGTCGTCGGTGCGCTTCAAAACATTGTCGACATAATCGTTCGCGGCTTTTCTCATCTCCGCGGACTTCGCCTTGACATCGTTCAAGAGCTCTGTCGCCTCGCTCTTCGCTTCTCTCATGACCTCGCTCTGCTCGATCATAGCCTTCTTTCTCTCTTCGGCGGCGCGGATGATATCGTCCGCTTCCTTCTTCGCCTCGGCGATGATCTGGGATCTGTCGGCGACGATGTTCTTCGCCTGTCTGACCTCTGCGGGAAGTGTATCCTGGATCTCGTCTAAGATATCGTAAACCTTCTCAGCTTCAACGATGACCTTGCCGCCGGACAGGGGCAGCGTCTTCGCGTCAGCAATCATATCCTGCAGTTCGTTAATTAATTCGTCCACTCTCATTTTACTGATTCTCCCTTTTTAGTTTTGTTTAATCTGTTAAAAATTTCATCATGAATACTGGCGGGAACAAAGTTCGATATGTCGCCGCCTAAAGTCGCGACATTCTTGACGATCGAAGAGCTCAGGTAGGTGTATCTGGCGTCGCTTGCCAGAAAGACCGTATCAAGTTCTTCGTTGAGCTTCTTGTTCGTCAGCGCCATCTGAAACTCATACTCAAAGTCAGACACCGCTCTCAGCCCTCTGACCGCGGCGGACGCGCCGTACTTCTTGGCACACTCCGCGAGCAATCCGTCAAAACCGACAATCGTCACATTAGGAAGGTCCCCGACCGTTCTCTCGAGAAAGCTCACTCTCTCCTCAAAGGAGAAGACCGGCTTCTTGTCAACATTAATGAACACACCGACGATCACCTTGTCAAATAGCTTTGACGCTCTGGTGATGATATCGATATGTCCGTATGTGACCGGATCAAAGCTGCCGGGACATATGACGGTTCTCTCCATAAAAGCCTCCCGCGATAATGAAGGTTCCGTTTCGCAGAGCGTCAGGTTTTTGCTTCACAACTCAGCGCACAAACTCTTCATTTCGATAAATGCTTACCTTTATTTTACCATACCTTCGCTCTCTGTCAAGAGTGAATTTGTAATATTTTTGTAATATTTTATCATTTAATGAACTTTCACAAATTATTACCCCTGTTTTTTTCATAATTTGTACAATATTTGGTAGTATTTCTTGGAGCAACCCCGAATTGTAGGGGGGATCCAAAAATGCGATGTCGAATTTCTCCCCCGTGGTCTGAACGAAAGAGAGGGCGTCACAGCGGTGGATTTTCGCTAAATGTGTCAGATTTGTAACCTTTAGATTACGCTCGATACAGCGGATCGCCTCTCCGGAGGTATCTAAGAAGGTCGCGGACTTTGCGCCGCGGGAGAGCGCCTCGATCCCCATCTGGCCGGATCCTGAGAAAACATCGAGAAAGTCTCTGCCCTCAATCTCAAACTGCACGGCGGAGAAGATCGCCTCCTTGACCTTATCGGTGGTGGGGCGGACGACATCCTCGCCCTTTAAGGTTTCTAACGCCCTGCCGCGGGCACTTCCTGTGATCACGCGCATAGTAAAACTCCTTTATGAGTAGAAATCATGAATGATCCTCATCCTCATCGGGATGGAAGTATCGGTAAATATTGTATGCCGCGGGGCGGGTCATAGACGGCGCGCCGAGGAGCTCCTCAATGCTCGCCTGTGAGATATTCCTGATCGTGCGGAAATACCGCATCAGCTCTGAGGCACGCTTTCTGCCGACGCCGTCGATCTGCTCCAGAGAGGAGCCTAAGACCTTCTTGCGCTGAGCGCGGTTGAAGGTGATCGAGAAGCGGTGCACCTCGTCCTGGATACCGGTAACGAAGGTGAATACCGCGCGGTTGGGCTTCAGGGCGATCTCGCCCTTCTCCCCCACGATTGCTCTGGTGCGGTGGTGATCGTCCTTGACCATACCGAAGACGGGGATATCAAGACCGCTCTCTGCGATCACGGGGAGCGCCGCGTTCAGCTGTCCCTTACCGCCGTCTAAGAGGATCAGATCGGGCAGTCTGCCGAAGCCCGTATCCACGCCTTCATCATGCTTCTTCTGATACTCATCGAGCCTCCTCGAGAGCACCTCTCTCATCGAGCCGTAGTCATCCTGGCCGGAAAAGGACTTGATCTTGAACTTGCGGTACGCGGACTTGAGCGGGCGGGCATTCTCAAAGACTACCATGCCCGCGACATTGTCCTCTCCCGCGAGGTTCGAGATATCGTAGCTCTCGATATACTCGGGCAGTCTGTCCAAGCCGAGCAGGGTCTTGAGCTCTTCTAAGACGGAGAGCTGCTTGCCGGTGACGCCGCGGCGCTGGCCGAGCGTCTCAAAGGCATTCTTTCGGCACATCTCGACGAGGTTCTTCTGCACACCGCGCTGCGGAACGGTCAGGGTGACCTTTCTTTTCTTCTTTTCTGAGAGCCAGCGGGTGATATCCTCCATGTCCTCGATCTCGCTGTCGAGGGCGATATTCTTCGGCACATCGTCCCGAAGGGTGTAGTATCGCAGGAGAAACTGTGACCGAAGCTCTTCTTCGCTCTCGATATCGTCGACGATGAAGCTCTCTGTATCAAAAAGGCGCGAATCGGCGAAGCGCAGCACGGTCGCACAGCCTTTGGAGCCTTCGGATACGACTGCGATGACATCGAGCTCGTCGAGGTTGATGTTCACGACCTTCTGCTTATCACGCATCTTTTTGACCGCACGGATCTGATCGCGGTATCTTGCGGCGCGCTCAAAGTCGAGATTCTCGGACGCCTCCATCATCTTCTCCTGCAAAATTTTCACGGTTGAGGCGGAGTCTCCCTGCAGGAAGGATAGCGCCTCCTCGACGCGCTCGTTATAGTCCGAGAGCTTCACCCTGCCGGTACAGGGCGCGCAGCACTGCTTGATGTGAAAGTTGAGGCACGGTCTCGCCTTACCGAAGTCCTCGGGAAATTTGCGGCTGCAGGTGGGAAGAGCGAAGATCTTGTTCGCTTCTTCGACCGACGATTTGACATAGTAGCTCGACTTGTACGGCCCGATATAGGTCGCGCCGTCGTCCGCCTTCTGCAGCACATAGGAGAGCCGTCTCCACGGCTCGTTTGAGACGCGGATATAGCTGTAGCCCTTGTCGTCCTTCAAGAGGATATTATACTTTGGGGTGTACTGTTTGATCAGAGAGCACTCTAAGATCAGACACTCAAACTCGGAGTCGGTGATGATATACGAGAAGTCATCGACATTCTCGACCATTCTGCGAACCTTCTCGGGATGGTTGTTCTGAGAGCCGAAGTACTGGCTGACGCGGTTCTTGAGCTTCTTCGCTTTGCCGATATAGATGATCTCGGAGCGCTTATTCTTCATGATATACACGCCGGGCAGCTCAGGCAGCGCCATCGCCTTCTTGCGAAGCTCGGATATCTTCTCGTTCATCGCGATCCTCCTTTCTGTCTGTTATTCTTGCGGGAAGGGATCAAAGCCTCCCTTTTTCAAAGGGAGCCTCTGATTCAATATTTTACACGATAATCAGAGATTTATCAATATAAAAAGAAAAGGCAGATGAAGCTCATCTGCCGCAATTCCTGATATTTGGATTACTCGGCGAAGCCGGTGCTGATCAGCTCAACCAGACCCTCTACCGCGTCGATCTCGTCGGGACCGTCGGCAAAAATCTTGATCTGTGTGCCGCCGATAATACCAAGAGACAAAACACCGAGAAGGCTCTTTGCGTTCACCTTTCTCTCATCCTTCTCTACCCAGATGGATGACTTGTACTCGTTCGCCTTCTGAATGAAGAAAGTAGCGGGACGAGCGTGGAGGCCTGCTTTGTTCTGAACCATTACATCCTTAACATACATACAAAAAACCCTCTTTTATCTAAGATTAATCATTATTGACCCTCAAAGACGGATACAGCCGCCTTTTTTGTATTGTTATTATATCCCTATATTTTGACAAGGTCAACGCTAAATTTTCATTTTTGTTTTGATATATAAACGAAAAATTTTTTGTCCGAAAAATCTTGTGCAAGATTACTAATAACCGCAGAAGATTTTGTGATTAACTCACAAGAGACGATGTGGAAAACAATGTTTTGAACGATTTCAGTCCTGCTCCGCTTCGCTGCTCCTCAGCATATCGGGGCGCTTCTCCATCGTCTCCTTGAGGCTTTGTTCATGCCGCCACTGCTCGATATTCTTATGGTGTCCGGAGAGGAGCACCTCGGGCACCTCCTTGCCCCGCCAGACGGCGGGCTTCGTGTACTGGGGGTATTCTAAAAGCCCGTTGTAATGCGACTCGAGCTCAAAGCACTCGTCGTCGGAGAGCACGCCGTCCGAGAGGCGGCACAAAGCGTCTGTGAATACCATCGCGGGCAGCTCGCCGCCGGTGAGCACATAGTCGCCGATCGAGATCTCCTCGTCGATATACTCGTCGATCAGTCGCTGGTCGACCCCTTCGTAGTGGCCGCAGAGGATGCAGATGTGCTCTTCCTCTGAGAGCTCCTTGAGCCGTTGCTGAGTGAGCACCCTGCCCTTGGGCGACATATAGATGAAGCGCGGTCTCCTACCCGCTTCCTCGCAGATATGCTCAAAGCACAAGGCGATCGGCTCAGCCATCAGCAGCATCCCCATCCCGCCGCCGTAAGTGGTGTCGTCGACTCTTCTGTGCTTGTCAAAGGCGAAATCGCGAAGCTGCACGGCGCGAATATCCACCGCGCCCTTTTTGCGCGCTCTGCCGATGATGCTCTTGCTCATGACCGCCTCGATCATCTCGGGAAACAGCGTGATAATATCAATCCTCATCGTCAAACAGCCCCTTCATCGGATGGATCAGCACCCGCTCACGCTCAAAGTCGAGCTCTCTGATGACATCGGGGATCACGGGGATATAGACCATCCTGCCGTCGCTGTCCTTCATCTCATAGACATCGTTGGAGCCGGTCTTCAAGACATCGCTGACAACGCCGTAGACCTCTTCTGTCTGTTCGTCGACGACCTTAAGCCCGATGATATCCTGCACAAAGTGCTCGCCCTTCGAGAGCTTCGCGTCGGCGCGGTCGATATAGAGGATCCGCCCGCGGTAGAGATCCGCTTCTTCGATCGAAGAGATTCCCTTCGCCCGAATCAGCACGATGTTCTTGTGCGGCCTGCAGGAGACCGAGAGCGCCGTCTTGCCCTCATCGAGATAGAGGGTCTTGAACTTTGAGAGAAAAGCGGGGGTGTTGCACCAGCACTCAAGACGCATCTCCCCTGAGACTCCGTGGGTGCCGACGATCCTGCCCGCTTCAAGATATTGCTTCTGCATACGGATACCTTCCTTTTGAGGTAGTTTCTCTCATTATACCGAGCCTGTCGGAATTTTTCAACCGAAAAGCGAGAATTCATTCAAAAGAAACCGAAAATTCGCTGTTCTTTCTTGCAAAGTATATTCTTTCCCGATATAATATGATCAATAAATATATGAATGCTGTCAGCTTCGACAGCGAACGGAGGAATTATGCGGCCGATAAAGCGAATCTTCAATCTCTTAAAGCGCACCGGAGCGATCAGGATCTTCATCGCCTATCTCTGCGTGCTGCTGATCGGCGGGGTCGCCGTGTGGCTGATCGAGCCCGGTGTAGACGGCCCGTTCGAGGGATTTTACTTTCTCTTCGTCGCCTCTACCACCGTCGGCTTCGGCGATATCGCGCCGGTCACCGTGATCGGCAGGATCATCACCATCGTGGTCACGCTGATCGGGATCCTCACCGTCGCGATGGTGCCGGGCGTGGTCGTCGCGTATTATACCGAATACCTCAAGATAAGAGAGAACGAGACCGTCTCGACCTTCTTGGAGAAGTTAGAGGATCTGCCGAATCTCTCAAAGGAAGAGTTAGAAGCCCTGAGCGACCGCGTCAAACAGTTCAACAAAAAACGATGATCACAGAAGAACCCTTTTACATGGGTTCTTTTTTATACAAAAAGGCGCCCGATGGGGCGCCCTTTAGAGCTTCATTCGTTAATCGATCTCTACCATTACCTTCTCGTTTTTGCGGATCGCCGCGGAACGCGCCACAGTACGGATCGCCTTGGCAATTCTGCCCTGCTTTCCAATGATGCGGCCCATATCGCCCTCAGCGACATGGATGTGGTAAACGATAGTGCCTTCTTCGTTAGGCTCGTCGGCAGTAACCTCTACTGCGTCGGGCTCTTCAACCAAACCTTTTGCGATTGTTAACAGTAATTCTTTCATAATGGATCCTTTCGCGTTTGCTGAATCAAAAAATAATATTTGCCTGTCGATTCAGACTTAGATAATGCCTGTGTTCTTTAAAAGTGACTTTACTGTATCGGTCGGCTGAGCGCCTTTTGCAATCCACTCTTTGACCTTGTCAGCGTCAACCTTGACCTCTGAGGGCTCTGTGGTGGGGTTGTAGGTGCCGAGCTCTTCAATGAAGCGTCCGTCTCTGGGATAGCGGGAATCCGCTACCACGATACGATAGAAGGGGTTCTTCTTAGCGCCCATTCTTCTGAGTCTGATTTTTACCATGGTCTTTACCTCCTGTTTTATTTTTGATATATTATCTACCAATGTTTGATTGGTTAATAAACGAGTTACATCAGTTGACAGCTGTCGGCTGTAAGCTGTAGGGCAAGGCGCCCACGACTTGCCGAAAAGCCTCCCTTACAGCTTAGGGGAGGTGTCACCGTCAGGTGACGGAGAGGATATTCTCCCTTAATTCTTCATTCTTCAGTATTCATTCTTCATTAACTTAAAATCCCGGGAACCCTCCGCCGGGCATCCCGCCGCCGTTCATCATGCGGCGCATCTGCTTGCCCTTTTTGGAGTTGGAGTTCAGGGTGCGCATCATCTTCTGGGTCTGTTCGAGCTGCTTGATCAGGCGGTTGACCTCTTCGACCGGTCTGCCCGAGCCCGCTGCTATGCGGCGCTTGCGGGATGGGTTCAGAAGCCCCGGCTTTCTGCGCTCTTCTTCTGTCATCGAGAGGATGATTGCCTTGTTCCAGTCTAAGGCGCGCTCTTCGATATCGACATCGTCGAGCTTGTTGCCGATACCGGGGAGCTTACTGAGGATCCCCTTGATCGGGCCCATACCCTTGATCTGGTCGAACTGGTCGAGCATATCGTTGAAGTCCATCTTGTTCTTCATCATGCGCTCGGCGAGCTCCTCCGCCTTCTTCTGGTCGAGCTTCGCCTCAGCCTCTTCGATCAGGGTGAGCACATCGCCCATGCCTAAGATCCTCGACGCCATACGGTCGGGGTGAAACACCTCGATATCGTCGAGCTTCTCGCCGGTGCCGGAGAACTTGATCGGTCTGCCGGTGACCGCCTTGACGGAGAGCGCGGCGCCGCCGCGGGTGTCGCCGTCTAATTTCGTCAGGATCACGCCGGTGATGTCCAAGAGCTCGTTGAAGGTCTTCGCGACATTGACGGCGTCCTGGCCGGTCATCGAGTCGATGGTCAGGAGGATCTCGTCGGGCGAGACCTCAGCCTTGATGTCCTTTAACTCCTGCATGAGCTGTTCATCGATATGCAGACGGCCGGCGGTATCGAGGATCACGATATCGTTGCCGTGGTCTTTCGCGTATCTGATCGCTTCCTTCGCAATCTTGACCGGGTTCTCGGTACCCATCTCGAATACGGGCACCTGAGCTTTCTCGCCGACCACCTTGAGCTGTTCGATCGCCGCGGGACGGTAGATGTCGCACGCGACAAGCAGCGGACGGTGATCCTGCTTCTTCAACAGTCTGCCGAGCTTCGCCGCATGGGTCGTCTTACCGGCGCCCTGCAGACCGCAGAGCATGATCACGGTGGGCGGTTTGGAGGAGAACTTAATGCGCTCGTTCTCGGAGCCCATCAGCGCGGTGAGCTCCTCGTTGACGATCTTGATGACCATCTGCGCGGGGGTCAGGCTCTCCATCACATCGGAGCCGATGGCGCGCTCGGTGACTTTGTTCGTAAATTCTTTGGCGACCTTGAAGTTGACATCCGCCTCTAAAAGGGCGAGACGCACCTCACGCATCGCCTCCCTGACATCCGACTCAGAGAGCTTTCCTTTATTCTTCAGTTTTTTGAAAGCGTTCGAGAGCTTTTGCGATAATCCTTCAAAAGCCATATTCAGTCCTCCTTGTCGTAGATACTCAGGGCGAGTGTTTGGATCTTCTGTGAGAGTTCACGGATATCATCATCGGATGACAGCGCTCGGATGTGCTCAGCGGATGCGGCGATCTCTTCGAGAGCGCGCTGCTCCTCTCTGTATTTTGAGAGAAGTGAGAGCTTCTCTTCATAGGAGCAGAGCTTCTTCTTCGCCCTGTCCAAGGCGTCCTTGACCCCCTGGCGGCTGATGCCTAAGAGCTCCGCGCACTCAGAGAGTGAGAGATCATCGTTGACAGTGAGCTCAACCACCCGCTGCTGAGAGCGGTTCAAGAGTCCGCCGTAAAAATCATAGAGCAGTGACAGCTCCCATTTGGCGTTCACAGACACGCCTCCTCTGTAAAGCAAAATTCTTTACACCTGTGCTATTATAGCAGGAGCGGATGCGTTTGTCAACCTTTCTCTGCGTTCTCGCCCGATTTCATCAAATTAAATGGTAAGAAACATTGATTTTATCCGATTTTTGTGCTATATTATATGATGTATAGATATATAGAAAAGGAAGGTCGCGCCGGTCCTGCGGCCGCACGGTAATCGGCGCATACGAATATGGAACAGGTTATTAACATCGACCGCATGGAGCACGCGGTGGCTCTGTTCGGCAGCTTCGATGAAAATATCAAGATCATCGAGCAGGAGTTCTCGGTCAAGGTCAGAGCGAGAGACAGCGAGCTGAAGGTCTCGGGCGAGCCCGAGGATGTGATGCGCGCGTCTCAGGTGATCGAGAGCTTGCTCAATCTGATCAACCGCGGAGAACAGCTCTCGGAGCAGAATATCCGCTACTGTATCTCGCTTGTCAAGGAGGGCTCTCAGGAGAGGATCGAGTCGCTCTCGTCCGACTGTGTCTGTGTGACATCGAAGGGCAAGCCCATCAAGCCCAAGACCATCGGTCAGAAGAAGTACTGCACCTCGATCGAGAATAACACCATCACCATCGCCGTGGGCCCTGCCGGCACCGGCAAGACCTATCTCGCGGTCGCGATGGCGGTCACCGCCTTCAGAGCGAAGGAGGTCAACCGCATCATCCTCACCCGCCCCGCCGTCGAAGCGGGAGAAAAGCTTGGGTTCTTGCCCGGCGATCTGCAAAGCAAGGTAGACCCGTATCTCAGACCGCTGTATGACGCTTTGTTCGATATGCTCGGCGCGGAAACCTTCCAGAAGTATTTAGAGCGCGGGAATATCGAGGTAGCGCCTTTGGCGTATATGCGCGGCAGAACATTAGAGGAGAGCTTCATCATCCTCGACGAAGCCCAGAACACCACCTCTGAGCAGATGAAGATGTTTCTGACCAGACTCGGCGCGAACTCCAAGATGGTCATCACCGGCGACATCACCCAGATCGACCTGCCCTCGGGCGCGAAGTCCGGGCTTAAAGAAGCCGTGAAAATACTCAAGAATATCAAAGGAATATCCACCCTGACCTTCTCTGAAAAAGATGTTGTGCGTCACAAGCTCGTGCAGGATATTATCAGAGCCTATGAGAAGAATGAGGAGAGTAAGAGAAGAAATGAAAAACGATAAAGTCAGAGTTGTGATTACCAATTCACAGAACAAGATCCGTATCCCCACCGGCATGAGGATGCTCATTCGCCGCGCCTGCACCGCTGTGCTGAGGATGGAGGAGTTCGACGCAGACGCGGAGATTTCCGTCACCTTCGTCGATAACGATGAGATCAAAAAGCTCAACGCCCAGTACCGCGATAAGGACACTGCGACCGATGTGCTCTCGTTCCCGATGGGCGAGAACGGCGTGTATGACACGAACCTCGACACCGGCGCAAAGATCCTCGGCGATGTCGTCATCTCGCTTGAAAAGGCAACGGAGCAGGCGGATCTCTACGGTCACTCCTTAGAGCGCGAGGTCGGATATCTGACCGTCCACTCGGTCCTGCACCTGCTCGGCTACGATCACATGGAGCCGCTCGAAAAGGTCAGGATGAGAGAGAAGGAAGAAGCTGTGATGAAGCAGCTCGGCCTCGAGATCACCTTGGCGTATACGGTAGATGAATGAGGAATTAGATATTAGACATTAGGAATTGGGAGATTTAACCGACAACCGACAACTGACAACCGAAAACTGTATTTATGTTACATCAACTGAAATCATTTTCTTACGCATTCAAAGGAATCGGATATACCATCACCCATGAGGGGCACTTTCGCTTTCACATGGTCGCGGCGGCGTATGTCATCTACTTCGGCATACGCTTCTATCACTTTACCGCGGCTCAGTGGGGCGTGCTCGCGGTGCTGATCGCGCTGGTGCTCTCTGTTGAGGTCATCAACACCTCGATCGAGCGCCTGTGCAACAAGGTGCAGACGAGCTACGACGACATCATCCGGATAGCGAAGGATGTCGCCGCCGGAGCGGTGCTGATCGCGGCGATCGCGGCGGTCGCGGTCGCGGTGGTGTTCTTCCTCGACTTCGAGATCATCTCCTCGATCTTTAACTTCTACATCACGCATATCGTAAATCTCATTGCGCTGATCGCATCGATCATCCTGTCGGTGCTGTTCATCGCCTTGTGTAAATCAAAGGAAAAGTAATATGAAGCAAGAACAACGCTCGGCGTTCATCACCATCGTCGGCATCCCGAATGTCGGCAAATCATCACTCTTAAACCGCATCTTGGGACAGAAGATCGCGATCGTCTCCTCAAAGCCCCAGACCACCCGCACGAGGATCATGGGCATCTATACTGAGGGAGACGATCAGCTTGTCTTCGTCGACACCCCCGGTCTGCACCGCCCGAAGACCGAGCTCGGTCAGTTCATGGTGAGATCCATCAACGAATCCCTGGGCGGAGGCGACGCGGCGGTGCTGGTGGTCGACGCGACGATGGGAAAGCCCGCCAAAGGCGAGCTCTCCGTGATCGAGAAGTTCAAGCGCGCATCGATGCCCGCTGTGCTCGCGATCAACAAGATCGACGCCTTGAAAAATAAAAAAGAAGATCTCCTCTCGATCATCCTCGAGTACTCTTCCCTCTTCGACTTTGACGCGGTGGTGCCGATCTCCGCTCAGACCGGCGAAGGGATCGACGCGCTGATAGGAGAGCTCAAGAAGTTCACCGTCGGCGGAGGTCACTTCTTCTCCGACGACGAGCTGACCGATCAGCCCGAGAAGGTGCTCGCGTCCGAGATGATCAGAGAGAAGATCTTAAGGCTCTGTGACAAAGAGATCCCCCACGGCACCGCTGTGGTGATCGAGAAGATGAAACAGCGAGACGGCATGAACATCCTCGATATCGACGCGGTCATCTACTGCGAGAAGAGCACCCACAAGGGCATCATCATCGGCAAGGGCGGCTCGATGCTCAAGAAGATCTCCACCTACGCAAGACAGGATATGGAGAGCTTCTTCGACTGCAAAGTGAATCTGAAGACATGGGTCAAGGTCAAGGAGGACTGGCGCAACCGCCGAGCGCTCCTCAATAACTTCGGATACGATCCGAAGAATTTTGATTAGAAGCGTCCGAGGCTCGCAGTATGGTCAGTCTCCTTTTCTACGACGATTATTTTGACCCGCACAAATTTTTCCATCTACATATTTCCCGCTATATCAACTCTCCCGTGAGGTATAATAGGAACACAGAGAAACATCACGGGGGATGAGTAAAATGACGAACGAAACAGACGCGTGGAACTCTTTTTTCGCGACGGGATCGGTGCTCGACTATCTGCAGTACAAGTCGATCCAAAAGGCGAAGCACGCTGCTGACTTCGAAAAGGATAACGGCACAGAAGATGAAATTTCAGACGAAGGGGATCATTCTCAGACAACAGAATATCGGTGAGCAGGATCGTCTGGTCTGGATTTTGTCCGACTCTCACGGCGTGATCCGCGCGTTCGTCAGACGCGCGCAAAATCTAAAGAGCCCTAAGTGCGCGAGCACGGGGCTTTTGTGCTATTCTAAGCTCTCGGTCTATGAAGGAAAAGACTCCTATTCTGTCGACGAGGCGGAGGCGGTCGAACAGTTCAAGGGGCTCAGGTCCGATCCCGCTTCGATGGCGCTCGCGCAGTATTTCTGCGAGCTGTGCCTGACCCTCTGCCCGAAGGAACAGAAGGCAGAAGAGGAGCTCAGGCTGCTGCTCAACAGCCTCTACCTGCTCTCAAACCGTAAGAAGCCGCCCACGCTGATCAAGATCTGCTTTGAGATGCGGCTGATCTCGATGTGCGGCTATATGCCCGACCTTGTCATGTGCGATCAGTGCGGCAAGTATGAATCGGATCGGATGCTCTTCCGCCCCGAGAACGGCAAGCTGTACTGTGAAGACTGTATGAGAGAGCGCTCGCTTTCGGGCGCGCTGCTCCCCATCGCGGCGGTCACGGCGCTCAGGCACACGGTCTATGCCGACAGTGAGAGGCTCTTCTCCTTCGAGCTCAAGGACGAGCTCATGGAGATGCTCTCAAGCCTTACGGAGCGCTATATCTCGAATATCACCTCCAAAGATTTCCTGACGCTCTCGATCTATAAAACGCTCAAGGGGTAGAAGCTGTCATCATGAACGATGACAGAAGCCGCCTTCAGATATCCATAAGAGGAAAATGATGAAAGACATGAACCGACACTACAAAACACTGGAACTCGACAAGATCTTAGAGATGCTCGCATCCGAGACCGCGCTCAAGGACGCAAAGGAGCGCGCACTCTCGATAGAGCCCGAGCACGATATACATAGATGTGAGGTGCTGCTCAACCAGACCCGCGACGCGCATATGCTTATCGCGCGGTTCGGCGCGCCGTCCTTCGGCGGGATCACGAATATCACGAACGCGCTTCGCCGGGCGCAGGCGGGAGGAGCCTTGAGCGCGTCCGAGCTACTCTCGGTCGCGTCCGCGCTGAGAGTAATCAAGGGCGTGAAGGACTGGCGCTCAAAGAGCGCGTCCGTCGGGACCGTTCTGGACGGATACTTTCTCTCTCTCTACGCAAACACGAACCTGATGGACAAGATCCACTCCTGTATTCTCTCCGAGGACGAGATCGCCGACAACGCCTCGCGCGAGCTCTCTGACATCCGCCGCAATATGCGGATCGCCTCGTCCAAAGCGCGCGAGGTGCTCGACAAAATCATCCGCTCCTCTACCTATCAGAAGTACTTACAAGAGGCGCTCGTGACCCAGCGCGACGGCAGATATGTCGTGCCGGTCAAGAGCGAATGCCGCAATATGGTCGCGGGACTGATCCACGACACCTCGTCCTCCGGCTCTACCGTCTTCATCGAGCCGATGGGCGTCGTCAACGCGAACAACGAGATCCGCGTCTTAAAGGGCAAGGAGGAAGCAGAGATCGAGCGGATCCTCTTTGAGCTTACCGGCAGCGTCGCCGCCTGCGCGGATGAGATCGCCGAGAGCTATCATGTGCTCGTAGAGCTTAACCTGATCTTCTCTAAGGCACACTTAGCCTACCGGATGAAGGCGACTCTGCCGAAGCTGAACGACAGCGGCGTGATCGCGCTCAAAAGGGCGAGACATCCGCTGATCCCCTCAGACAGGGTCGTGCCGACCGACCTGAGGCTCGGAGAAAATTTCGACACCTTGGTCATCACCGGCCCCAACACCGGCGGCAAGACCGTGTGTCTCAAGACCTTGGGGCTGCTGACCCTGATGGCGATGTGCGGACTGATGATCCCCGCGGATGACGGCTCTGTCCTCTCGGTGTTTCACCGCGTGCTGGTCGACATCGGTGACGAGCAGAGCATCGAGCAGTCTCTCTCCACCTTCTCGGCGCATATGACGAACATCGTCGGGATCATCAAGCGCGCGAACCGCTCTACCCTGTGCCTGATCGACGAGCTCGGCGCGGGTACCGATCCCGTCGAGGGCGCGGCGCTCGCGGTAGCGATTTTGGAGGAGCTCAGAGAAAAGGGCGCGAAGATCGCCGCCACCACCCACTACGCGGAGCTCAAGGAGTTCGCGCTCAAGACCGACGGCGTTGAGAACGGCTGCTGCGAGTTTGATGTCAAGACCCTCAGACCCACCTACAAGCTGCTCATCGGCGTTCCCGGCAAGTCAAACGCGTTCGCGATCTCAAGCCGCTTGGGACTGTCGGACAAGGTAATCGAGCGCGCGAAGACGCTCACCTCCTCCGAGAGCCGACAGTTTGAGGATGTGGTCGAGAGCCTGGAGCTGAGCCGCCAGAAGCTCTCCGACGAGCTCGAACAGGCTCGTCAGACGACCGCCCGCGCTGAAGAAAGATTAAAAGAAGCCGAGCAGGCGCTCGAAAGAGCAAAGTCAGACGCTCAGCGTGAGATAAATTCCGCCAAACGGGAGGCTCAGGAGCTCACCACAAAGACACGGGCGCAGGCATACGCGCTCTTAGACGAGCTCGATAAAGCGCGTAAGCATCAGGAATCGGACTCAAAATCGAAGATCAAAAAAGGTATCCGCAGCTTAGAAGAGACCGCCGATCCCGTCGCTGTGCAGAAAGAATCCGACTACAAGCTCCCGAGAGAGCTCAAAGTCGGCGACAAGGTGCTGATATTCGATATCGATAAAAAGGCTGAGGTGCTCTCTAAGCCCGAGAACGGCTCGGTGCTCGTGCAGGCGGGCATCATCAAGACCCGCGTCAAGCTCTCAAACCTCAGACTCTTGAATGAGGAGAAGGTGACGCAGAACGGCAGAAGAGAGCGCCATATCACGAAGAGCGTCACCCGCTCGGCATCGACCGAGATCGATGTCAGAGGTCAGACCGCCGACGAAGCGGTGCTGACGGTAGACGCGGCGATCGACTCCTGCGTGCTCTCGAACACCCACACCATGACGATCATCCACGGCAAGGGCACCGGCGTCTTAAGATCGGAGATTCAAAAGTATCTGCGACACCATAAATCGGTCAAGAGCTTTCGGCTCGGCACCTTCGGCGAGGGCGAATCGGGCGTTACCATCGTCGAGCTGAAATAAGCAGCTGTCAGTTCTCAGTTCTTAGTTTACAGTTGTAGGGCAAGGCGCTCTTTATACTCGTAAGGCGTACCCGGTAGATACGCCCCCTCTCGTGCCGCGGCTCCTCCTTTCCCCACAAAGGGCGATGTTCTTAACGGAAAAAATGAGAACTGAATAGGATACAGAAAAGCTGTCTTGGATATCCAAGACAGCTTTTTAGCTTTTGGTGCTGAACAGCTAAGGCAAGATTGCATACCCATACACACACTTGCAACCTTGCAATCATACTAATCCTTGATAAAAAGATTTAATAAGATATTAGGGATAGATTTCGCAGAGCGCGGCGGACGACGCAGGCAGGCTGGCGCCTGTCAAGGAGTCCAACAAAGCTATGCGGAATATAGCCCAAAAGATGATAAAGGTTTTTATCAAGGATTAGTATAAAGAGTCAGCTCGCAGTAAATTGCAATCACAGCGGGTCATATCATATAAGTGAATACTTGTCTTCACTTTCATCAAACGGGATATGAAAAGAGCTTTTTCTATAATGCGGAAATGTGTGAAAAGTTATCCTCAAAAGGACACTGTTTAAGCCGTTGTTTCAAGCCTTATTCGAGGCGGTTAAGGTAGAGTTATCCTTACCCCTTTATCGCTGAATTGCGCGTTTACGAGTAATTTGAGCCAATTTCTCTTTTTAAAGTATCATTCTGCTTGACTTATTACATATATGTGGTATTGTACTGTGCTTGAAAGGGAGGCACGGTATCATGACTACATTAAAGAACTTCTACTATAGGAATATCAATCCGAGTGAGTATCATCAGAGCAAAGATACCAAGAAAAAGCTGTCCAAGACGACAGGTCTACTTAATGAAATGAATGGATTTTTGACTGACGAACAGTAAAAAGAAAAACCGGAGCAGATAGAAAACTGTCAGATGCCGCTTATCGCTCTGTCAGAATGTGACGCATATCTCGAAGGATTTAAACTCGGAGTTAAGATGACAACAGAAGTATTCATGAAAGAATAACAGCGGGAGTAATCGGAAAGTTTACTTCCGGATATGCTGGATCAGGTTGATGCCGAATCCCGAGGGTGAGAACAGAATGCACGCCTTCGCCGAGCCGGTTTCTGTCACCGTCCCGTTCTGCCCGTTGATAAAGCCGTGAGCAATCAGAAAATCATAGGCTTCGTCAAAGTTGTCTACATTCATACAAATACCGGTAAAATCCTTCTCCAGCGCCCCGGTACTGGTGGATACATCCACATGAAAACCGTTCGCGTCAGTCATCCGATAACTTGTATACTCGTTCCCGACAGCTGAGGTTCCGCTGGGATTATGTTGTTTTTCAAAACCCAGTGCCTCAAACAGGCGAGCGACTGCCTCTACATCCTTGGTAACAATCAGCGGGTTAAAGCTTGTGATTTTCATCGTTTTTTCTCCTTTCGGTTGTTCAGTATGATTCCTCAAATATGCGTAGAAACGGTTGTTGAATCATCAGCGCCGATTTATTAAGCCTGTATCACTCAGAATGCTAAGTTGTCGATCCCGTCTGTCAGATCAGCGATTTTCTCCACGCATTGACGGATCAGCAGGCGATCTGAGTCGACCGTCTTTCTTTTCTTGCGGATCTTACGGATCAAGCGGCTGTAGCCGATGATCGACGCTTTCCTCTCAACCTCGCTCAACCGTTCTTCATCCTCCGTTCCCAGATAGTATTTCAGGAACAGACGCATAAAACGGCGCGCAGTATCATAGGAAAAGCCCATAAACTTCTCGACCACAGTGGGGGCTTCCTCTCCGAGGATCACATAAAAATAATACAGGTCGCTAAGCTCTATGATAGGATGTCCCACGGCGAGCCGATCCATGTCGATCAGCAGAGGCTCGCCTCGCTGCAAAAATACATTCCCTGTGTGAAAATCGCCGTGCAGCAGGGTATCTGTATCGGGCAGAGCCGACAGAAGCGCGTTTACCTTCGCGGCAAGCGCTAAGTCCTCATGTCCGATACCTCCCTCGATGTAGTCGCGTACCCGATCCGTTGCCAACGGGAAGCCGTCCTCAGCTGTGACCTCCGTACTGTGGATAATGTGAGCAAGCTCTGCCATCATTTTTGCGTAGACCTCCACCTGAGAGGGATTGTTCGCAATATAGCTTGAGATCGTCTCAGAATCCACCAGCTCGTACATCGCCCCGTACTTATCTCCCACCGATACGATACCAAAGGAGATAGCGGTGGGGACGCCAAGGATAAAGGCCTTGCGCGCCATGGCGATTTCACGCTCCACATCGCTGTAGGTGTTGTTCCTGTTGTAGACCTTGATCACCAGCTCGTCGTCGTAGCGATACACATCGCCCTTCGCTCCGCTGCCGATGCGCTTGCATCCATCGACGGACACCTCCCGGTACTTTCTGTACCGCGCCTTGTCGGAATCGAAGGAGCCCGGCCATATGAAATTGATATGCTTGATAAATTCTTTGAACGCACCGGTTTTATTCAGCGAAAGCTCCAGCTGCTCGGCAACGGTCCGGTAGTACCAGTGCTGCATCTCGGGATCACGCTGATGGAAACTCTCCCACAGCTGCTCCCCGTACTCCGAATATCCGCTCGCCAGAGAGCGGATATTCGCAAGTTTATCAGCCAACCAAAGCATCCGAACGCCTTGATCATCGGTATTCTTCAGGACCTTCAGGGATTCCTCCTTGCGCCGCTTCCAACTGGCATCCTTACTTTCTCCCGGATAACTATTCTCTGATTCGGATGACACCAAAAAGGCTACTCGCTCGCCGAAGCGCGTTTCGATCTCCTCCAGCGTACCGTCGGTATCCTCTACGATGTCGTGCAGGATGCCCGCGGTGATGATGTCTTGGTCGTTGGTCATGGCAGAAAGGATCTGCGCCACCTCCAGCGGATGCAGTATGTATGGGGTGTTACCCAGCTTGCGCACCTTTCCCTGATGCATAACGGTAGCATAGATGATGGCTTCCTCGATCTTGTTCATCATGGCTTTATATTCTCCCTTTTATGTTCGTTGGCTATTTCTCGTCAAGACCTGATGCTTTTTATATTATCTCCTTTTAGCCAATTCCTCTTTTATGACATTAAATCTGTTTCTTCCCATATTGGCTTTAAAAGCGCATATTATTGAAAAAACGAATATCGCTACCGGAAGAACACAGAAGATGATTCTGACTGCATCTTGTGCCGTTTGAGATTGTACGCATGAGTAAACGACCTCGCCCGTTCCCTCATCCAAGAAAGGGGTCTCTTTATACTGGAACAGCTGCAGAAGAAGAGATACAAGCGCAAGCGCGATGCCGTTTGAGAGCTTGTAGATAAAACTTTGCACGCCGTAATATGCGCCCTCTCTCCGGATTCCGTATGTATATTCGTCGAGTTCCACTATATCCGGAATAGAAGCGTACGGGAGGATTTGAATGCCGCTCATTCCGCACCCGACTACAAATACCGCCAATGTCAGGAATATCGAAGTACCTGATGTAAGCAGTTCTCCCATGGAAGCGGAGACAGACTGATACATTTCGCCTTTGAACGAAGGGACGAGCAGAGCGATGATTAGCCCGATGGAGGTGATTATCACCGAGATCAAATACACTCTGTGTTTTTCATATTTTGCCGACAGTTTGTCCCAGACGACAGATGTCGCCATCGCCACAAGCAAGGGAATCGCGACGAAAATCATTGAAAGGATACCGTCGGGCGCATATCCAAGACTGTCCTGGATATAAAACATAAACAACGCCAAGAGGATATCGAATCCCAGCATACTGGTCAGATAATACGCCGTTGTGTATCTGAATTCCTTCATTTTAATGAACTGATACAGAGTCCTGAACAGTCCGTACGAGTTTTTCTCTTCACTTCCCGTATATCTTTCTTTGACATTCAGACCGGAGATCAGCATCGTCACACTGGCAAGAAGGCCGAATATCGCGCTCGAGACCAGATACGAGTTTTTTATTGCTTCAAATCGGGTGTATCCGGCGCGGGTAAACATATCCGAGAATACGGTATTGTCTCCGGCAAACAGTCCGAACAAAGCCGCACCCAGTATCAGACCCACATTGGCAAGCACGATTCTGACAGTCGTTAAGCTGCTTCTCTGATCGTAATCGTCCGTAATATTCGCAGTGAGCGAGTTATACGGAACATACACGATCGTATATGTAGTGTTAAACAAACAATACGCCATCAGATAATAAACGAACTTAACAAATTGAGATGTCTCGACGGAGAAGGGGCAGAGCCATAATATGATGAACATCAGTCCGAACGGAACGGCTCCGAATATCATATAGACTCGTCTTTTTCCAAATTTGGATTTTGTGTTGTCGCTTATCCGTCCCATCCACACATCTGTTATCGCGTCCCAGATTTTCGCGACCAAAAAGACAAGAGATGCAAGAGCCGGTTTGAGGCCGCCGATGCTGACCATGAAAAACAGCAGATAAAAAGAAAATGCGGCAAGTAAAATATTGGCGGACAAATCCCCCATACCATAGAAAAACTTTACTTTCCAATTTATTTTAACATTGTCATCCATATTTTCCCTCATTCATGATTCATGAAATCAGTGTTTTCTCTTCTGATGCCGCAATAGATACTTTTGAACACGGCGTCAGATCCATTTATTCTTCCTCGTTTATTGATCCGAATGAACTGATAATCATATAAATTGCGTTTGCCGCCGTCCGTCAGGAGTTCAATTGTTTGTAATACGCGGCATTTGATTTGTAGAGTTTTTTGAACACCGTGTAGTTGCGCTCGTATACATCTTTGTTCTCCGAATTAGGAACATAAGCGCGGTTGGCTTTAACAAGTCGGCGCGATAATTCAAACACATCCTCGCCTTTGATTCCTGCCGCCACGACAAGAGCAGTTCCGATGGCACCGACCTCCTGTGTATTGTCTACTGTCTCTATGGTCCGTCCGGTGATATCCGCGAGCATTTGGCAGGTAACGGGAGATAATGCTCCTCCGCCGACAAATCGGATCGGATCAGATGTTTTGACCTTTTTCTCTGAGCATTCCAGCAGCCAGCGCAGGTGGTAGCAAATACCCTCAAGCACTGCACGGATCATATCCCTTTTGCCGTTTTCGATCCTGATGTTAAAAAACATTCCGCCGGCGTTGGAATCCTCAAACGGACAGCGGTTGCCGTGGAGCCAAGGGGTGAAGATCACGCCGTTTGCTCCCGGAGGGACTTTACTGACTTCTTCGGAAAGATAATCATAAAGACTCAGGTATTTGCTCTCAACATCCGTTACTTTGGTTTGATCCAAATATACATTTATCTCATCCAGTGCGAGATGATCCATGACCCATTCAAAGCACTTTCCGGCTGTTTCCAGCTCCGCGTAATAATTGAAGTAACCGCGTTTGGCTGACAGAACGCCCGTTATCATGGCGTTGATATCGACGGTCTGGTGATCCAAAAAGGTCGAGACCCATCCCGATGTTCCGACATAAATATGCGTGTCGCCGGGTCGAGTACATCCGGAGCCGATATTGACAAAGGTCGTGTCGCCGCCCCCCCGAAAACGGGGATCCCTTCAACAAGTCCGAGCTCCTGAGCCACTTTCTTTGTGAGTCCTCCGACCTGATCCGTACAGTCGATGGTCTGAGGCATATGGTCGGGGTTGACCTTATACATCTTCAAAAGACCTTTGTTCCAGCCTTCCTTTTCCTTGCGTGTATCATAAAGGAAGGTCGCAAAGGCAGTATCCGCAGTCCTGACGATCCTGCCCGTGCAGCGAGATACGAGATAGTCGCCGATATCCAACCACTTATATATTCTTTTGAAAACATCCGGCTCGTTGTTTTCTACCCACTTGTACTTCCAGACCGGGTCTTTCGCACTGGTCGAACCGGCGTAATTGACGATCAAATTTCGCGCAAGCTTATAAAGGCTGCAGCCCGAAACCTTGATGACGCCGCGACCCATACATTCCTTGTATTCTTTGAAGCCCTTTTGATCCAGATAGTTCATCGGGCGTCGAAGGGCGTTTCCTTTTTCGTCGACAAAAACCGATCCCTGCATTTGCGAGCAGAAAGCCATTCCTTCTATTTCGGAAGGCTTTACATCTGACTTTTCAAGCAGATCTTTCGTAGTCGAGCAAATCGCCGCCCACCATTCTTCCGTATCTTGTTCCGCGCCGCCGTCGTCAGAAATATAAATGCCGTAGCCGGCGGTAGCGCTTGCCGCAAGTTGGATTTTCGAATCGATCTCAAACAAGCAGGTTTTAACAGCGCTTGTTCCGAAGTCATAAATGATGATATACACTTACCGTTCCTCTTTTACTAATACCTGATTGAAATGTGGATAAAGATTTGCGAGGATGGTTTTCATGAGGCGCGGCGGAGATCGCCGACAGGCTGGCGCCTGTCAAGATTGACAACAAAGCATCATGGAAATCAGTCCGCAAAGATTTGTCTATCTTTTAAACAGGTATTAGTATTATTCATCCAGATGGACGGTCCATCCGGTATCAACTTTCTCATGAACCTTACTCAGGGTCTCTTCATCCAGATCGGGCCAATCGATCACGGTGCTGGCTTTTTTGGTTACCAAGTGGGCCTTTTCGGCACACAGAGCAAGCGGCGTATCTGCAAGTGAGTCGGAATAGAAGTTCTCAATCAAAGGAAAGCCGTGGTCGATCATGTACTGCGCCTTTTCCTGCGCATACATCAGATTATTCAAGAAAACCCCGTATTTACGGTTGAATTCTGTTGCTATGAAGTTCACGCCAAGTCTTTTTGCGATTGGTCCGATGATGCAGTCCGGCGACGCGCTGATGATCAGATCGTCAGGTCTTTTTTGTGCGAGATACCAGGGGGCGATCTTCTTCTCGTTCTTGTCCCAGTAACGCTCGATCTGTTCATCAAAGTCATCTATCAGCGTCAAATAGCCGAAAAACTCACGCTGCATCTTATACTCCGGTATCTTTCCTGTCTTACGCAGGATGATATTCTTGATTGCTTTCGGCGCGAAGGTGAACCACATCTTTGGGCGGCGTTTCATGCACCAGAAGCAAAAGCCTATCGAACAATCAGTAGGGAAAATCGTCCCGTCAAAATCATATACATTCATTATATAACATCTCCTATTTCTTTTCAAGCGCGGTAAAAGCGTATCATATTCCGATTATAACCCGTGGTCACGAGATATGCTTTTTCAGTGTGTGCTTCCATCAGACCGCTGAGCGTGAATCCGCTCAGCCCCTTGACCTCAGCGTCCGGGTCGGTCAGGTCAACTAATTTTCCCGAATCTCGTTCTATGATAAGAACATGATCGTCCTCAAAGAAAAGCAAAAGCTCGATCATTATCGGCTTTTTCGCTTGACCGTTGCTTTCGAGGATCGTCAGACCGATCTCTTCCGTAAACAGCGCCGCGCTGTTAGCGGTCTCAGTTGAGTATTGCTGCGAAAGTAAAGCGTTTGAGACTTGTACGGAGAGAGTAGTTGCAGATTCCGGAGTAGACTTGATGTATATCGTCGATTTCTTGCTTGCGGGCGCGCTGCTTATAATGATGGCGATCGGGATCGCGTTCTCCGCTTTTATGCCCGCTCTCGATCGGTGGAACAAGCGGTATTTCATCATCTTGTTTTCTCTGCTTTTTCTCTGTATCATCCCCTGCTTTTTTCCGTGATCGTTTGGGAAAATCCCGCTATGGCTGTCGCGGCAAGGGTCGTCTATCTGTTTGAAAATCTGCTTTTCTCGACGCCGATATTTATGCCGACTGTTTTTCTGCTGCACTGCTGCGGCGAAAGCCTGAGAAACAGCTTGCTTTTCAAAATCGTGGCAGCGCTGATGGGCATATACATCGTGATGTTGACTGTCGCTCAGTTCACAACCGTCTTTTACTATGTTACGCCGGATAATCAATTTATCCGCGGTTCGTTGTGGGCGTTGTGGCTGGTTCCGCTGGTCGTTATCATGATCCTCAACATAATTGCTGTAATCAGAAGGCGAAAAAAGCTCTCGAAAAAGCATCTGATTGCTCTGCTTGTCTATCTGGTACCGATGACTGTCGCGATCATCGTCCATATGTTTTACTCTGTCGAATTATTCGTTGTATTCGGTATGACGCTCCTTGCACTGATGATGTTCGGTCTGATCCTCTCGGATAACATGAAGAAATACGCGCGCCAGCAGCAGGAGATCGCCCATCAGCGAGCAAGCGTCATGGTCTTGCAGATGCGGCCTCACTTCATCTACAACACAATGATGACCATTTACTACCTTTGCAAGCAGGATGCGGACAAGGCACAGCAGGTCACGCTGGATTTCACCGAATATCTGCGTAAAAATTTTTCCGCTATCGCGAGCGAGGATACCGTTCCCTTCGCCGACGAGCTGAAGCATACGCAGGCGTATCTCTCCGTTGAGCAGGCGCAGCATGAGGACAACCTGTTCGTGGAATTCGATACGCCGCACATGCGCTTTCGTGCAGCCCCTTGTGGAAAACGCCGTCAAGCACGGTATGGACATTGAAGGCGATCCGCTTCATATCTATGTCAAAACCCGTCTGACGAACAGCGGCAGCGAGATCATCGTTGAGAACGACGGACACGGCTTCAACCCTGCCGACGACAACGAGCCGCATATCGCGCTGAACAATATCAGGCAAAGGCTTGAAATAATGTGCAAGGGTAAGTTGAAAATTGTGCCGCGTGACGGCGGAGGTACTTTAGTTAAAGTGACGATACCGACGACAGACAAATGATAAGATTATCGTCAAGGTTATAGTGATGTTGACATGAATAATAAAAGGCTATAGAAAAAATTTCAATATTAAAAAGACATAGCTGTTCTTTTAGCAACGGTATTGATGGCAACACTGGCAGCCTGCTCCGCACATCACCCCGAGAATAACACAGATCAGTCTGAGAATATCACGAAACAGACCGGAAATAACAGGGAAACGATTTATCAGGTCTCCCTGCTGCAATCGCTGACACAGGGTTACTATGACGGCATTATCAAAGTAAGCGAACTCAAAGAGCACGGCGACATCGATATCGACTCAACAAGGACAGCTGTGATGATCTCCCCGTCCGGCTTTGCGATCAATGTAGTCTGCCGTATCGTACTATTCGTTGATAAGGACAGAGGATCATGGGAAATGCATTTTATTTTGAATGGGAAAGCGCGCTGATGCAGTGGATCCGGTCGTGACGCGGCGCTCGCGGTATCGATCTTAGAGCAGCTCAGAGAGAAAGGCACGAAGATCGCCGCCACCACCCACTACGCGGAGCTCAAAGAATTCGCCCTCAAGACCGACGGCGTAGAGAACGGCTGCTGCGCGTTCGATGCCAAAACCTTGAGACCTACCTATAAGCTGCTCATCGGCGTTCCCGGCAAGTCGAACGCGTTCGCGATCTCAAGCCGCTTGGGGTTCTCGGTTGTTATCAAAGCCTTTCCAATAGCCTTGGGGAGGCTTTTTCGGCAAGATGAGGGAGACTCCCCTGCTAGGGGAGATGGCGAATAAGAAGGGGTGGGCCGTCTCCGGCACAGAGGAACCTTGCCCCACAGTTCTATCATAGCCCTACTATTCAGGTGAGGTCGAAGTCCTCCCGAAATTATGAATTATGCATTAAAAAAGCACCCTCTCGGGTGCTTTTTCTTATCCGGTTACTTTGGTGATCTGGTGCTGTCTGTTCGGGATCGCAAAGGCGACATTGATCGCATGGTCGCCGACCCTCTCGATATCGATCAGCATATTGAGGAAGACGGTGCCGGACTCAGCGTTGCAGACCTTCTGATCCATGCGGCGGATGTGAGACGCCTTGTAGTCGTCCTTACATACATCGACGCTGTCCTCCATCTGAATGATGCGCTCGATCTGCTCGGGAGAGGCTCCCTGAGCGTTGAACATCGCGAAGCTCATCTCCATCAGCTTCTGACACTTAGTGCAAATATCGCGCATCTCTTCCATCGCGGCATCGGAGAACTTCAGGTTATCGTCGATCACCGTGCGGGCATATTCGACGATATTCTCCGCGTGATCGCCGATGCGCTCAAGATCCTGGATCGCCGAGTACATCGCGGCGACGACCTGTCTGTCCTTGTCCTCGATGTCAAGACCGTTGATCTTGACGATGTAGTCGGTGATGGCGTGAGAGAGATAGTCGATGACCTTCTCGCGCTCGAGGACTTTCTCGATCGAGCTCTTGTCCCGATCAAAGAACGCGATCAAGGAGCGGTTGTAGTTCTTTCTGACTAAGCGGGTGAGGCGCTCGACCTCCTTTTCCACCTGCAGTACCGCCATGGGAGGCGTGGTGAGGATTCGGTTGTCGATGAACTCGGGCGCCATCTTGTCCTTTTCGGGATCCTCCTGATAGGGCAGGATCTTCTGAGTCATCTTGACCATCAGGTTCGAGAACGGCATCAGCACGACCATGTTCACGACATTGAAGAAGATATGAGCGGCAGAGATCTGCGCGCCGGGGGCGTTCGGGAAAATATTCTCGATCGTCTGCGATATGGGCAGGAACATCGTCAGCGGGAACAGAAGCACCACGCCGAAGAAGGTGATCAGCAGATTTAAGATCGCGACCTGCTTCGCGTTTCTCTTCGCGCCCATCGCGGAGAGAAATGCCGGCATGCACGCGCCGAGGTTCATGCCGTAAACGATGAAGATCGCCTGGTGGATATTGATCGCGCCGGCAGCTCCCAATGCCATCAGGATACCGACAGACGCCGACGAGCTCTGGATCACCGCGGTGATGACGGTACCGATCAGAAGACCGAACCACGGGGAGTTGACGCTGGTGAGGATGTTGTCGATCATCCCGTCTTCGTTCAAAGCTTTCAGGCCCGAGCTCATCACGGTCATACCGTAGAACAGGATACCGAAGCCCGCCAAGATCTGACCGTAGTACTTGTAGTTGTTCTTCTTGGTAAACATGATCACGATCACGCCTAAGAAGATGAACAGCGGCACGATCTTGCCCATATCAAAGGACAAAAGCACCGAGGTCATACAGGTACCGATCTTCGAGCCGAAGAGGATACCGACGGTCTGAGCGAGCTCCATCAAGCCCGCGTTGGTAAAGCCGACGACCATCGCCGCTGTAGCGGACGAGCTCTGGATCACGGCAGTGACCACCAAGCCGACCAGCATTCCGAGATACTTGTTGGAGGTAATCTTCTCAAGAAGGCTCCTCAGCTTTGAGCCGGCGGCAAGCTCCAAGCCGTCGCCCATCAGCTTCATGCCGAGGAAGAATAGTCCCAAGCCTCCGAGAACCGAAAACAAACTGTAAATGTCCATAAAAACTCCGGTTTTGATTTCAAAAAATGATAGTTGCTGCTTTTGCGGGAACACTGAAAATCAAAATCACTCCTCAGATTTCCCTATTGTAATAATAAGCGATATGAATGTCAAATTATTTCCTTTTTAGAAATATGAGGAAAATCAGCAAAGTATACAAACTCTTTCATCCCCTCCACTGCAATTTGAATAAAAAGACAGGGACGCTTGACAGTTGTCAGTTGTCATTGCGAAGCCCTTCAGGGCTGTGGCAATCCCCTTCCTCTCACTACCGTCTTCGTAGGGATTCTCATATCAACCGGTAGTAATGACAGGGGAATTTTATTTGCGTTCCTTCGCAATGACAAATAAAATGCCCTACGGTTCTTTGAAACGCCCTACAAATCCGATGAGGGCGGAGCCCTCCCATAACAGTTTCATGGTTTCATTTTTCATGATTTCACAATAAAATCAGGTGCGGGCTATGCCCGCCCTCAACTCTTCACTCTTAGCTCTTCACTAAAAAAGCCTCCCGAAGGAGGCCTCTCTGTTACTCTTCATCGTTTTTTGGCGTCACATAGACGGTACGGTAGTTCACATAGATCACCTTGCCGGGTTTCGCGCCCTTGGGCTTCGAAACATTTTTGACGCGGGTGTAGTCCACGGGGACAGATGAGGAGTTTCTCGCTTTAGAGTGAGCCGCGGCGAGCGACGCCGCGTACATGAGCGTCTTCTCGTCCACCTCTCGCCCGTTTGAAGAGATGATCACATGGGATCCGGGAATGTTCTTCGTGTGCAGCCAGAGGTCGTTCTTGTTCGCGGTCTTCAGGGTCAGAAGGTCGTTCTGCTGATTGTTCCTGCCGACATAGATCTCAAAGCCGCTCCCGGATGTGAAGCTCAGCGGCGGCAGGGGCTTGTCCCTGCGCTTTTGGTTCTTCTGTGCCTTGAGGTAGCCCTGATCTCTGAGCTCTGAGCGGATCAGCGAGAGCTCCTGTTCTGTTTCTGCGCGCGAGAGCTCGTCCTGCACGCTCTCGATATAAGAGAGCTCGTCTTCTGCCAGCTTGATCTGCTCGGTCAGGCGGATCTCTCTGGTCTTTGCCTTGTTGTACTCTTTGTAGAACCTCTGCGCGTTCTGCGCGGGAGAGGAGGCCGGGTTGAGCGGAATGGTCAGAAGGGAGTTATTCTCATCATAGAAGTTCTCGACCGTCACCGAGGACGCGCCGCGCTCGATACGGTAGAGGTTCGCCTGCAGCAGATCGCCCTTGATCCTGAGCTCCTCTCTGTCGGCGCACTTTTTGAGATCGGCGCGCTGGAGATTCAGCTTCCTGCTCAATCTCTCGACGATATTTGAGAGCAGCTTCTTAAGATCGGCGGTCTTGAGCTTCAAGCGCGCGGATCGGTCACGCTCAGAGTAAAACGCGTCCAACAGCTCAGAGTAGCTCTTAAAGGTCTGTGTTTTGAGAGCGCCCTCATACTGCGTCGGCTCCAGAAAGCTCTGATCCATCGGCGCGCCGTCGGGCTTGTAGATCACAACAGGCGTACCGTTCTCGCTCTCCGAGATCTGTCTCAAAAGCCCGATCTGCCTGATCAGCCCTTCTCTGAGGTCGCCTTGCTGCTGCGCGCGAAAGATGATCTCGCGCGCGATCACGGGAGAGATGCCCTGTATCGAGGAGAGCGCCGCTCGGTCTGAGCCTCCTGAGAGGACGATCCTGTCAGCGATCTCTTCGGCGGTGTGATCAAGCACGCAGAGCTTCTCCTGTGAAGGCGGCAGCTCGTAGCGTATCTTCGGCAGCAGCACTCTCTCCTCGCTCTGAGAGAAGTCGATCCTGCGGATACATTCGATCACATTCCCATCGGGGTCGATGAGCACCGCGTTCGAATATCTGCCCATGATCTCTACCGCCAAAGTCAAGCGCTCTCTGTCGCCGATCTCGCTGATCGCCTCGAAGTGAAAGAGCAGGATGCGCTCATGGGCGGGCTGGGTGATATCAATGAGCTTTGCGCCCAAGAGACGCTTTCGAAGCAGCATACACATCATCGGCGGGACGGCGGGATTCTCGATCGAAGACGCAGTCAGGTGGACCCTCGGAGAATCCGAGAGCTTGATGAGTAATTTTTCATTTTTATCGTAAGCTCTGAACGCGAAGACGAGCTCATCTCTCGAGGGCTGGTAGACCTGGGTCACCCGAGCGCCCTGTAAGGAGGACAGAAGCTCTCTCTTCATCAAAGCCATCATGATTCCGTCAAAAGCCATTTTATTTACCTATTTGTATCATATTCATTGCGAGAGCGGTGTTGCAATTCACCGGAAGCAGCGTGCGCTTCTGCTTTCTATCAGACTTCCGCGAGGCAGAGCGGTCAAGACCGCTCCCTACAACTGAAAACTGAAAACTGAGAACCGACAACTGACAACTACTTGTGGTATTTTGTCCCCTTGCTGATACTCAAAGCGCGGTAGATCTGCTCGCAGAGCATCACGCGGAAGAGCTGGTGCGGAAAGGTCATCTTCCCCATCGAGAGGGAGAAGTCCGCTCTCTTCTTGAGCTCGTCGGACAGCCCCCACGAGCCGCCGATGATGAAGTCGACCGTGCTGTGGGTCCCGGATATCTGTTCGATCTTTGAGGATAATTCTTCTGAAGAAATATTTTTCCCTTCTATGCACATTGCGACAACATAGTCGGACGGGGAGAGCTTCTGCAAAATACTCTTCGATTCTTTCTCGACCGCGCGGGCGGTCTCTGCTTTGGAGGGATTGTCTCCGACGCGCTCTTCGGAGAGCTCGATCACGCGGATTCTGCACATAGACGACAGGCGCTTTGAGTACTCGTTCACGGCATCTTTGAGATAACTTTCTTTCAGTTTTCCGATACAGTAGATATTGACGCTCAGCATATCAGAACACCACACTCTTCCCGAAGCTCTCGGGAGCGGCAACATCGATCAGATAGTCGCGCCCCTCTATCATCCCTGCCTTGCCTAAGGAGGCGACCGCGGCGCCCATCGCGATATCGGGCATATTATTCTCCTGACTGAGATGCGCTAAGATGATGCGCGTCAGCCCCGCGTCGACAAACGAGGGAAGCGAAGCGGAGCACGCCTCGTTCGAGAGATGACCCCTGTCGGAGAGGATGCGCTTTTTGAGGATATACGGATAGCCGCCCATACGGAGCATATCGATATCGTGGTTCGACTCGACCACCGCGCAGTGGCTCATACCGATCGCCGCCTTCGCGTCGTCGGTAAGGAAGCCCGTGTCGGTGACGATCGAGACCTTTCTATGATCGGGAGTGGTGATGAAGTAGCCGCAGCTCTCGCGCGCGTCGTGTGAGGTCTCGACCCTTCGAACAACAAAGTCGCCGATCCCGGCGGTATCCTCAATCACATTCACGCCGATGCCTGCGGGGATGAGGTTCTTCGAGAGGAGCTCCTCTAAGGTGCCCTGTGTCGCGAAAACAGGAAACCGGTAGCGCTTGAGCAGGACATTCAACGCGCTGATATGATCCGAGTGCTCATGGGTGATGAACACCGCGCGGATCCTCTCGATATCGGCGCCGCTGAAGGACAGCGCGTTCTCGATCTGCTTGCAGTTTCTGCCCGCGTCAACGAGGATCGCGCTGCTGTCGCCCTGTATGTAGTAGGAATTTCCGCGTGAGGATGAAAAAAGCGGAACGATCTTAGCCATAATATACTCCCAAATCAAGGTGAGGACAAAGTCCTCTCTTCCCTGTTCACTAAAAAAAGGGTACCTCCGTACCCTTTTGTGTTATGCCGTAGTAGCGATGTCGTTGTCGGGGACATAAATCTTTCTGATGTCCGCCCCGAGCGCCTGGAACTTGGTAACGACATCGGAGTAACCTCGCTCGATGTAGCTGATGCTCGAGATGTTGGTGGAGCCCTGCGCCACAAGCCCCGCGATGATCATCGCGGCACCCGCTCGAAGGTCTGTCGCCTTCACCGGCGCGGCAGTGAGCGGACCTCCCTCTACGATCGCAAGCCTGCCCTCGACCGAGATCCTCGCGCCCATTCTGACGAGCTCGGAGACATACTGATAGCGGTTATCCCACACGCTCTCGTTGACGATCGAGGTGCCCTTGATGGTGGTCAGAAGCGCGACGAACTGCGGCTGACAGTCGGTGGGGAAGCCGGGGTGCGGCATGGTCTTGATGTTGACGCGATTCAGATTTCTGTTCGACGCGTCAACGACGACCGCCTCGTCGTATTCTTCCACATCGCAGCCCATCTCTCTGAGCTTCGCGGAGATGCTCTCCAAGTGTCTCGGGGTGATGTTGCGGATGGTGACCTTGCCTCTGGTAGCAGCGGCGGCCGCCATATAGGTGCCCGCTTCGATCTGGTCGGGAATGATCGAATAGGTAACGCCGTGAAGATATTCTACACCGCGGATCTTGATGGTGTCGGTACCGGCGCCGCGGATGTTCGCGCCCATGGAGTTCAAGAAGTTCGCGAGATCGACGATATGCGGCTCCTTGGCAGCGTTCTCGATCACGGTCTGCCCCTCCGCCTTGACAGCGGCGAGCATCACATTGATGGTCGAGCCGACGGAGACGGTGTCGAAGTAGATCCTCGCGCCGTGGAACGATCCCTTGGTCGTCAGACTGATCACCGCGCCGTTGATGAGCTCATTCTTCGCGCCCATCAGCTGGAAGCCCTTTAGGTGCTGGTCGATCGGGCGCACGCCGAAGTTGCAGCCGCCGGGCAGGGCGACCTTGGCGTTGTGGAATCTGCCTAAAAGCGCGCCCAAGAGATAATAGGACGCTCTCATCCCTCTGACCGCCTCGTCGGTCGCGACATAGGTGTTGATCGATCTGGGATCGATATCGAGGGTGTTTTTATCCACGCGGCGCACGACCGCTCCCATATCCTGAAGAATGGTGGCGATCAGCGCGACATCGCTGATGTTCGGAATATTTTCAATACGGCAGGGTTCGTCACAGAGGACGACCGCAGGAATGATCGCGACCGCGGCGTTCTTCGCGCCGCTGACGGTCACTTCGCCGAAGAGAGGCCTGCCGCCGTTGATGATGATTTTCTCCAAAATGTTCACTTCCCAAAACGAGTGATGTATTATCTCAAATAAAGGGGAAATCCCCGAAAAATGCGTATACGCAAACAAACGCAAGGGCTCCTGCGTCACTATAAAGATAATACATTCCGCCTGTAAAGTCAACCGAAAAAAACTTTTGTAATTAATTTTGGTAATATTGTATGTAAATGTTCACTCCGCTTGATGGATTTTTCTCTATTTATTATTCTTTTATGTAATTATTTTGTAATATTAATTTTTATCTCCTCATTATTCATCTGTTCCAGTACTTTCTATCGAGCGCGCGGTACTGAACTGCCTCGCTGATGTGCGGCGCCGAGATGATCTCAGAACCGTCAAGATCGGCGATCGTGCGCGCGACCTTCATGATCCTGTCGTAGGCGCGGGCGGTGAGGTTGAGCCTGTCAAACGCCTTTTTGAGCAGTGCGTTCGCACGGTCATCCATCACACAGACCTGATCGAACAAAGAGGCGTCGATGTCGGCATTACAGAAGACAGAGGTTCCCTTATACCGCTCAAGCTGGATCCTGCGCGCCTTGTCGACGCGCTCTTTGATCTGAGCGGATGTCTCTTCCTTCGTATGATCTCTGAGGTCATCATACTCGACCGGCGGCACCTCAATATGGATATCGATACGATCCAAAAGAGGCCCGGACACCTTGCCGAGGTATCTTCTGACAGCGGCGTCATTGCAGGAGCACTCCTTCTTCGGATGGTTATAAAACCCGCATGGGCAGGGATTCATCGCGGCGATCATCATAAACCGCGCGGGGTAGGTGAAGTTGCCCGCGGCGCGGGCGATCGAGACGGTGCCATCCTCGATCGGCTGGCGCAGCACCTCCAAGGTGGAGCGGTTGAACTCGGGCAGCTCATCTAAGAAAAGGATGCCGTTATGCGCAAGCGAAATCTCCCCGGGCTTGGGGTTGGTGCCGCCGCCGGAGAGCCCGACCTTCGTGATGGTGTGGTGCGGAGAGCGGAACGGCCGTTGTGTGATCAGCCCCTCCCCCTTTCGAAGAGTTCCGGCGATCGAATGGATCTTGGTGGTCTCGATGGTCTCGTCAAAGGTCATCGACGGCAGGATCCCGGTCATACGCTTCGCGAGCATGCTCTTGCCCGCACCCGGAGAACCGATAAGCAAGACATTATGCCCGCCCGCCGCGGCGATTTCGAGCGCCCTCTTCGCCTCCGCCTGACCCTTGACCTGAGAGAAGTCGAGCGGGGACAACTCCGAGGCGGCGCCCTGCGAAAATACCGCTTTCTCGATCGGATTTCTCCCCGCGAGATGATCGATCAGCCGGAAGATGTTCTCAACGGGATAGATCTCGATTCCTTTGACGACAGCACCCTCGTTCGCGTTATGGGCGGGAACATAGAGCTTCTTGATCCCGAGCTCCTTCGCGCAGATCGCCATCGGCAGCACGCCGTTGATCGGGCGGACATCTCCCGACAGCGCCACCTCGCCGATGAAGGCGCTGTCATCGGTGTTTGCGGTGATATACCGCGCCGCCTTGAGGATCGCGATCAGGATCGGCAGATCGTAGAGAGGACCCTCCTTCTTGATGTCGGCAGGAGCCAAGTTGAGGATCAGGCGGGAGGTCGGAAACTCAAACCCGCAGTTCTTCATCGCGATACGGACCCTGTCTCTCGACTCTTTGACAGCGGTATCCGGCAGCCCGACGATATCAAAAGCCGGCACCCCTCTGGAGAGATCCGCCTCTATCTCCACCGCGTAGCTCTTGAGCCCAAACAGTCCAAGGCTGTTGCACTTGACGACCATCTTCATCCCACCTTTATTATAGTACTAATGTTCTAATTTTACCTCATTATAGCACTACTGTTCGATAATTGCAAGAGGGTTTTTATGAAAAAACAAATTATTTTGGGAATATTGATTCCGTTTTTTTACGATAACCCCGCAATTCTTACAAAAACTGTTGACATTTTCATTCGTTTTGTATATTATTAAATTAGATATTTATATTGTGAGGTGCTTTACCCTGAAGGAACATAGCGTCAAAGCGGAATTTCTCACCGATCAGGAACTGATCAGACGGTTTCGGGACGGTGAAGAAGACGCCTTTGAGACTATTGCCGCCAGGTATATCGGGCTTGTCAACTCTCTGACCAAGAAGTACAGAAGCGCCGCTCTCTATCAGGATATGACGGATCTGACGCAGGAAGCGATGCTCGCGATGCTCAGCGCCGTTCGAAGCTATGATGAGAGCGAACACATGAGCTTCAAGAACTTCCTCTCCCTGTGTGTTGAGAACCGGCTCAGGAGTATCGTCCGCACGCAGAGTACCTCAAAGCGAATACCCGATAACAATATGATATCCATCGACGAAGAGGCTCAGGATGTCTTTGACTCGACCCAAAGCACAGTTCCCGAAATGGTTGAGAGCAAGGAGTACATACGCTCTCTGATGAACCTACTCAAGGACAAGCTCTCCCCCCTGGAATACAGGGCGACCCTGCTGTATCTGAGAGGTTACACCTACAAGGAATCAGCTGAGCTCTTGAAAGTCTCGGAAAAATCCGTCGAAAACGCGCTGTCCCGAACCAGAAAGAAAATGAGTAAACACTGATATACCCCTTTGCAAAATCCGTGATTACTTAAGTGACCCCCGGTTAAGTCTTCTCCTAATGCGCTTTCCGTTTTTTTGAACAAGAACAATCAAATAAAAGCTTGCTATCAGATTGATTTAATCAGTGGTTACTTTTACAAAGTAATATACCCCGACAAGCTGTGGGCGGTGCAACTCCGCCGCGGGGTAAAAATAAACAAAGTGAGGTTACCACTATGTACGAAGACAGGACTCTGGTTTGCAAGGACTGTGGGAACGAATTCGTTTTCACGGCCGGCGAGCAGGAATTCTATGCGGAGAAGGGATTCGTCAACGAGCCCCAGCGCTGCAAGGATTGCCGTATTGCCCGCAAAAATGCAATAAGAGCGAATCGTGAAATGCACACGACTGTGTGTGCAGACTGTGGCGGCGAAGCACATATCCCATTTAAGCCGATGGAAGGCAAGGATTACTATTGCAGCGAATGTTTTGCTAAAAGAAAAGAAGCAGAAGCAGAAGCACAAAAAGCTGAATAATACTAATTTAATTGCTCTTAGCGCTCCCAAAAGGAGCGCTATTTTTCATTGTTGCCGCCGACAGTCGCCGGATACTTTCCGCATTTCCTATCCCCTCATTCCGATCCGGGTGAGGGTGAAACCCTCCCACCGTTTATCATTCATCATCTATCATTTATCATTATCATTCAGGTGCGGGCATCGCCCGCCCGCAGCTCTTAGCTCTTACTTCTTACCTCTTCGCTAAATAAGTATTGTATTTTTCAAATAATGTGTTAAAATAGTATCAAAGCATAAAGGAGGTTATCATCATGATTACAAAAGAATCTGTTATCGGCGATGTTCTTGACAGCTATCCCGATACCGCTCCCCTGTTCCTTTCGATGGGTATGCACTGTTTGGGCTGCCCCGCGTCCCGCGGAGAGACCATCGAGGAAGCGTGTATGGTACACGGCGCCGACGCGGACGCTCTCGTCAAAAAGATCAACGACGCGATCGCCGGCTGATGAATAAGATCACGCTTTCGAGGCGGCTTGCCATGTGCGCGGATAAGGCGCGCTTCGGCAGCCGCCTTGCGGATATCGGGACAGATCACGGGTATCTGCCGATCCGGCTCGTACAAACAGGAAGGATCCCATCCGCTGTCGCCTGCGATATCGCAGAAGGTCCTTTGAACTCCGCGAGAGAGAATATCGAAAGATACGGTCTTGAAGACAGGATCTCCACCCGCCTGGCCGACGGGCTCGAGGGGCTATGCCGCGAAGACGCCGACGACATCGTGATCGCCGGCATGGGCGGTGAGCTGATCGCGTCGATCCTCTCAAAAAGCGACTTCATCAAAGATCCGTCTGTTCTTCTGATCCTCCAACCGATGACACGCTATGAGAAGCTCTCAGCATTTCTCTGTGAAAACGGCTATGAGTTCCTCTCACAGGACGCAGTCTCGGAAGTGAGCAAGACCTACACCGTCATCACCGCAAGATACTCGGGGTCAAGCGTGAAGAAAGACCTCTTCTCCTGTATCGTGGGAATGCTCGACAAAGATAAACCGGAGGACAGAAAATTTCTTGAGAACGCTCTCAAAAGACTGAGAAAACAAGCGCACGGCGACCGTGAATCCGCCGCCGCCGCGAAACGATTAGAGGAATACTTACTATGACCGTCAAAGATATCATCAACTTCTCTGACACCATCGCTCCCTTCTCGCTCAAAGAAGAATGGGATAACATCGGGCTGCTCTCGGGAGACGAAGACAGCTTGGTCTCAAAGATTCTCGTCTCTCTCGACATCACCGTCGAGGTCATCGAAGAAGCGAGAGAGAAAGGCTGCGGGATGATCATCGCGCATCATCCGGTGATCTTCGATCCCCTGTACGCGCTGACGCCGGACACGCCCCCGTATCTGCTCGCAAAATACGACATCGCCGCCTTGTGCCTGCACACGAATCTTGACCGCGCAGCGTGCGGCGTGAACACCTGTCTCGCAGAAGCGATCGGACTTCAAAACACCGTGCTGTACGCAGAGGATTTTCTCTGTGTCGGAGAGCTCTCCTCTCCCCTTTCGGCTGACGACTTTGCCGTACTCCTCAAAGACAGACTGCATTCTCCCGACATCCGGTACACGCCGTCCGTGAAGAGCATCCGCACTGTCGCGGTGAGCTCCGGAGGCGGCGGTGAAGGGATCAGGCTTTATCGAAAGTACGGCTTCGACGCCTTCGTCACAGGTGAACTTAAGCATCACCAGTATCTCTTCGCATCAGAGAGAGGTATCGCCGCTTTTGACGCGGGACATTTCTCCACAGAAGATATCGTGATCGAACCGCTGATTACGCGGCTTGAG
>CAJOII010000040.1 GCA_905234535.1 uncultured Ruminococcus sp. | reverse complement strand
TCACAAATTCATTATACCACAAAAGGCACATAACCGCTATCTTTTTCGGTTATGTGCCCTTTTGTTTTTACAGGTCTGTTTTTTCACAGCCCCTTTTTATACAGAATGATACCTTCCGAAATGCTTTTATTCCTGACCCGGAACCTGAGGGAGCTTCGCAACAGAAGCGGCAATCTCTTCATCGGTGGGGATATAGTCGGTCATCTTACCGTCGTTGAACTGCTGATAAGCAACGAGGTCGAAGTAGCCGGTGCCGGTCAGACCAAAGACGATGGTCTTCTCTTCGCCTGTTTCTTTGCATTTGAGCGCTTCGTCAATCGCGACGCGGATCGCATGAGAGGACTCGGGAGCGGGGAGGATCCCCTCGGTTCTTGCGAACTGTTCCGCAGCCTCGAAAACAGATGTCTGTTCTACTGAGGTAGCTTCCATCAAGCCGTCGTGATAGAGCTGAGACAGAACGGTCGACATACCGTGGAATCTCAGACCGCCCGCGTGGTTTGCGGAGGGGATAAAGCTCGAGCCTAAGGTGTACATCTTTGCGAGCGGGCAGATCATGCCTGTGTCGCAGAAGTCATACGCGTAGGTGCCTCTGGTGAAGCTCGGGCAGGACGCGGGCTCGACCGCGATGATGCGATAGTCAGCTTCGCCTCTGAGCTTCTCGCCCATGAAGGGAGCGATCAGACCGCCGAGGTTAGAGCCGCCGCCGGCGCAGCCGATGATGATGTCGGGTTTGATGCCGTATTTATCGAGCGCGGTCTTGGTCTCCAATCCGATGACCGACTGGTGTAAGAGTACCTGATTAAGGACAGAACCCAGTACATAACGATAGCCTTCGTTAGAAACGGCAACTTCGACCGCCTCGCTGATCGCGCAGCCTAAGGAACCGGTGGTATCGGGGAATTCTTCCAAGATCTTTCTGCCGACATTGGTGGTGTTGGAGGGGGAGGGAGTGACAGAAGCGCCGTAGGTTCTCATCACTTCTCTTCTGAAGGGCTTCTGCTCATAGCTGACCTTGACCATGTAAACCTTACAGTCAAGACCTAAGTAAGCGCAAGCCATGGAGAGCGCTGTGCCCCACTGACCGGCTCCGGTTTCGGTGGTAACGCCTTTGAGGCCCTGCTTCTTCGCGTAGTACGCCTGCGCGATCGCGGAGTTGAGCTTATGGCTGCCGGAGGTGTTGTTGCCCTCAAACTTGTAGTAGATCTTTGCGGGTGTGCCGAGAGCCTTCTCCAAGCAGTAAGCGCGGACAACAGGGGAGGGACGGTACATTTTGTAGAATTCTCTGATCTCATCGGGGATCTCAAAGAACTTGGTATCGTTATCAAGCTCCTGCGCGACGAGCTCTTCACAGAAGATACCGCTCATCTCTTCGGCGGTAAGGGGCTGACCGGTACCCGGGTTGAGTAAGGGAGCGGGCTTGTTCTTCATATCCGCTCTCAGGTTGTACCATGCCTTCGGCATTTCTTCTTCGTTTAAGTAAATCTTATAGGGTATTTTGTTCTCGCTCATGATAGTTCTCCTTTTCAAATAATTATAGTTGTTTGTGTTTGACGGTTTCGATTAATAATGTTATCGACGCCATCGTCTTGTGAGTTGATTCATACAGTACCTTCCAATTTCTGTTTATGTAATAAAAAAACCTGTCTCGGCATAACTGCCGGGACAGGAGAATTCCTGCGGTGCCACCCTGCTTGATGATAAACATCCACTTAATGCATACTATCATATGCCGGCTTTTGATTACGGAAAGCCCTATTCCGTCTCGCATACTTTGTACAAGTGTACATTTGTGCTCGCCCTCAGAAGTCCATTCGGCATTATGTTCTCTGCCGCTATTCCACCATCAGCGGCTCTCTGTAAGAGAAGAGATAGTGCCTACTCACTCTTCGTCATCGGTTTAGGTGTATTATAAACTCAGGATTTTCATTTGTCAATAGATTTTGCAAAATATTTTTAATAAATTAGCACTTTAAATGCAAAAAGCACTTTTGATAATCAAATAAGTACGAGCCCCGATCACTCGAGGCTCAGAAATCCTGTGTTATCACACGGTACCGGTGATGATCAGCGTAGAGCTGCCGGGGGTGGCAGTCCATACGCCGGTTGTCTCATCCTGCGCGAAAGTCGCGGCGGGAATACTGATCACACCGTCGACAGTTTCAAACAGACCTGTATTCTCGTCATAGGTGTAGTCGGTACCCTCCTGAAGTTTTTCTCCGTTGAATATGACATGAATATCCGTGAGTACCGGATCAAAGGTATCGCTGATGGTCGCGTTGTCCGCTTCGGTAACCGCGGTGTTGCCCGCGTTCTCCAGTTGGAAGGTATAGGTCAGTTCACCGTTTTCCGCTACGGGAATCGGCGATACGGATTTGATCACCGAGAGGATCGACGCGTTGGTGACAGAGACGGTCTGTGACGCGGTCACATCCGCGATATCGAGCCCTTCGACCGTGACGGTGTTGATGATCTCGCCGTCGGTATCAAGCGGCGCGAACTCATTGACCTTTGCCGCATATATCAGCATGATATTGCCGTTTGCGGGAACGGTCAGACCTGTTATCTCCAGGCCGTTTGCGGTCGATACCGCGGGATCGTCCTGCCGGACGCCGTTTGAATAGTACTGAACGCTTCCCGGTACATAGTCAAGTGGCTCAACGCTTGTTTGACCGATCACATACGCCCCGAGGTTATCGTTCACGGATACCGCTGTTGCGCTTGTATCGCTTTTGTTGACGATGCTTACCACATAGGTCAGAGTATCTTCCGCGGCGTAAGAATCCTGCAGCGCCTCTTTCGTGACCCATAGCAAACCCTCCAAGATACCGGTGGCGATATTTGACCGGATCATGGTACCGTTATAGTTTAAAGTTGCCTGATTGGTAAAGATGGTAGCCATTGTTTTTTCCTTTCCTGTATTTTGACGGAATGATCCGCCTGTTGTATTTTATGTCGCAGAAAGGCTTTTGGTGAAAAAATGTCGGATGAAAAGACTTTTAGCTTTTTATCGGGAAAGACGTTCAGGTATTGCCTTCATATGAAAATAATTATACAATCTGAGTGAAACGCAAATGATAGAAACGGATACTTTATCAGTGAAAGGGATAAGGGGCTTCCAAAATGAATGATCAGGAAATCATCATTCTGTTCTTTGAAAGGGACGAGAAAGCAATTGAATATACCGAGCGCCGCTATAAAAACTACTGTTACCCGATTGCCGAGAAGTTACTCAGAAACAGGGAGGACTGTGAAGAATGTCTCAACGATGTCTGGCTCGCCGCCTGGAATTCGATCCCGCCGAACAGACCGCAGTCTCTGTCTTCGTATCTCGGGCGCATTACGCGAAATCTCAGCGTCAAAAAACTCAGAGATATCAACCGTAAGAAACGCGGCAGAGAGCTCACCGTATATCTTGAAGAGCTCTCAGATGTTCTGCCGTCAAAGAAAAGTGTAGAAAACGCGATCGAGGACAGTCTGATCAAAGAAGTGATCGAGAGCTTCTTGCAAAAGCAGAACAGGATCAACCGCAATCTGTTTATCTGTCGTTACTACTATCTTGACAGTATCGACGAGATCAAAGAACGCTTCGGTATGAACGAGAATACCGTCAAAACAAGACTTTTCAGGATGAGAAAGAAGCTCAAAGAGTATTTAGAGAAGGAGGGCGTCATATGAGAAAAGAAGAATTATTCGATCTGATCGGCGAGCTTGACACAGATCTTCTGTATGACGCTCACGCGAAACCGCAGCTCAAGCTCACAACAATCAGAAGAGCGGTTGCCGTATCCGCCGCGGCGGCGGTCGTGATTATATCGTTCGTAATTTACGCGCTGTTTGTAGCTCCCGCGTCATTCATCTGTTTAGATGCCGATGAGTTTGTCTCGGTCACGCTGAATCAGAGGGAGAATATTCTCGCGGTAACCGCGAAGAGCCCGCGCTTTGAAACCGTTGTCGGATCGAACGCCGAAACCGCGATCGAAGAGATTGTGTCGTCGATGATTGTTGAAGGCGTACTGAACGAGGACGAGAATACACTGTTGATCGCCTCAGACCGTATGCATGAGAAGATCGCGCGGTCTGTTATTGATATTTGTCAGAAGTATCATTTTGACGGCAGCGTCATCGGCATCGATCTGCCGGATACTGATAGTCATAACAAAGATATATCACTCGCAAAGGTGGCTTTGATGGATATGATCGCGTCAGAAAGCGCGACGCTTTCTTTTGACAGCCTCAAGGAGCTTTCTGTCAATGAGCTGAATCTGTTATTACATCAGACTGAGATCAGCCGTGAAAATATATTTATCGAAGGAAAACCGTCCGAGAGGATGTTTATCGGCGCAGATCATGCAGAAGAGATCGCGCGTGGTCAGTCAAAACTTTCAAAGTCGGAAGATATCTCTGTATGCTACTCGGTCTATCAGCACAAGCTGATTTATCTGGTAGAGCTCAGGTCTTCAGACAGCGCGGAGGCGTATTTTATCAGCGCCGATAACGGCGATCTGCGCGTATCTCTGCGTTCGAATATCGATAAGCTGTCACAGGCGATCCATCGAGAGATCAGCGCGTCAAACATCACCGCCTCTCAGGATGATCGGGATACGAGTAGCGGCTCGGAGCAAAACGGCAGCGGATATTCTCCGACAGAGCCGGCAGAATCCGCTGAAACATTCACATCGGATATTCGGGAGGATCCGACATTAAGAGAAGATTCTTCCGACAGTGTGAGCGCCTCAGAGAGATCAGAAGAGACACGCGCCTCAGAGAATACGAAAACTCAAAGTTCTGAGACGATGCCGAGCCGGCCTGATGACGGATCCTCAGAATACCGCAGTATACCGGTTTCGATGCTTGAACTGAGTTTCATCACCATGACGCCTCCTCCGTCCGCAAATAGTATTTCGTATCAGACAATATTTGAAGGACAGTACTTTGAAAACAGAACAGGGGAGAAGAAGAACGAAGGCAAGCTATGTATCATCACAAGTCCCGCTCAGTTGAGAGCTTTTCTCTCAGAGAACAACTACGCGTATCTTGACCGTGAGGGAGAGACATTCCGAAATACTTTCTCGGATTATTATTTCAGCGCACATTCGCTGATCGTCTCATCCTGTGTATTCACTGATACAAGCTACTATACATCTGTTACCGACCTCAAATCGGAAGAAGGATCGCTTTTTATAGAAGACACTCTCGCTTACGGAGATGTAAGAAATGGTGTGTATTACTGCAGAACCCTATCGGTATATGAGGTGGCAAAAGAAGATATATCAGATGAAGTTGAAATCGTGGTTTATTAAAATAATTCTATCGGGGAATTAAAATGAAAAGAGTATTATCATTTTTGCTCCTGATCACCATCATGTCATCAATAACCGTCTTCGATGTCGGGGCGCAGGCGCAGTTTCGCTGTATCGGGGATGTCGACTGTGACGACAAAGTGACGATCATCGACGCGACATATATGCAGCGGTATCTTGCTTCTATGGTCGATTTCTCACGCCTGCAGCGCTTTTTGGCTGATGTCAACGGAGATCAGAAGAGTGATATCGTAGATGTCACCGAGATGCAGAAAAAGCTCGCGAGCTTAGGATCATTCTATCGTGAACGGATCGATGTCTGGAGATCCGAGATCCTCAGTGTTAAATGTACGGAGAATGAGGACAATTATTTCATCAATACAGAGTATCATTTTGTCATCAACTGCGAAGATCATGAGATCCCCGATGAATTCAGGATACTGATCGACGATGAAGTGCTGGTACAAAGAACCGAAGAAAAACTTTTTACATACTCCTTCACAGACTCCGGAGCTCATACCGTCAAGGTGTACTGCTTTGATGCGTTCGGCGGCGTGAGCTCGTATCAGTTGAACCTGATCGCGAAAGACTCTAAAGCATCGGAGAGTCCTCGGGTTACCTCACTGAATTTTAATCAGAAGAATCATTTGGTAACGGTAGCGGCAGAGGGCGGAAAAGCCCCCTATCTATTCGCGTTTACGATCCGTATGGTACAGTTTCCCGCTCCGGAATCTCCCGAGCAGATACCTGCATACAGTTCAAACTTTATTCTGAAAGTTGATGATGTCGGTTTGCCGTATCTTTACTGTGACTTCTGCAGCGGAAAGAATGTCTTTGTCCCGACCCGGTATTTGTCTTCGAATCTTTACTATGATTTAGAGGCGCAGGCGATGGACGCAAACGGCATCCTCTCAGAGGTTAAAATAATCCAGATCAAAAAATAAATGATGAAAATACTTCTTCAAGGGCCCGGAGAAGATTTCAGAATATCAGTCGTAAATCGAATTTTTTGAGAAAAGAGGTAACAAAATGAAAAGTAAAAAAAGAATCTTGCTCCTTTTCCTGTCTTTGACGCTGGTGTTCTCGCTGACCTTCTCGATCGTCTCGTCAGCATATACACCGAGTGAAGAAGATCTCCGCCGTCAGGATTTGTGGGAAGAGCTGAATCAAAAAAAGACGGATGCGTATGATCATATCAACACCCCCGGAAATTACTATACCGGGAACTATGTCAAAGCGGTCTCAAACGCTGTCGGATATGCCGAGTATCTGTTATATCAAGCGAATTCCACCTATGACGAGCTCAAAGAAATGAGCGAATACTTCGACTTTTTGGAGACAGAGCGGGATAATCCCGCAAATCAGTCATTCCCGTACCACTATACCGTCGCTTTCACCAACACCTTAGGCTGGGAAGAACCGATCTACGCGTATGTGTGGAACAGCAAGGGGACGATCGACTATGAGTGGCCGGGTCTTGAGATGGACGGATCATATATCAACGAGTACGGTCAGAGGCAGTATTATGTGAATGTTCCCGAGTCAGCTGACTACATCATCTTCTCAAGCAAAAGCGGTGTTCAGACGGTCGATATCCCGCTATATAACAAGACCGGATACTATCCGTCCGCTCAGGTTGATTCAAAGGGCAACTACAAGTTCTTTAGCTGGCACATCACGGATCCTAATTACAAAGAGTTTTCGATCTCCACTCCTACCGAAGCGCCGACTCAGACAGTCCCCACCGAGACTACACCGATCAATGATGACGAGCGAATCCCTCATCTGTCTCCCGATGATCCCGACGAGGCCTATATCAACTGGTTTTTGCCCAAACACGACACGCCGGTCAAGATCAAGCTGGTCTCAAACGGAAATTCTATCAGACAAGAGCTCTATGAATTGCTTGTTGAAGCTGATCGCACGCTTGCAAAGTCATGGATATCTGTTGATGATTCGTCTTTCTACAGATATCTTGAGAAACTGCAGAGAGTCAGAGATCATTCCGCGGCATTATATAACGATACCCGCTCGATGGATCACGAGCTCACCGGCGCTCTCAAGACGCTTCAGCTCGCGTTGGATGACGCTCCTTACGGCAGGATCATCGACTACTTGCGGTACTACTTCATCTATATTGAGTATCCCGAACCCGTGACTGAGCCGACAGAAGCGCCTACTGAGCCCGTGACCGAGCCTACCGAGGCGCCGACAGAAACCCCGACTGAGCCGACAGAATTGCCCACTTCAAATAGTAATTTTGAGCCCGGAACAGTTTTGGTAGAACTTAAGTCCGGATCTGATGTCGAGGGACTGCTCGAAGGCTTTGAGATAGAATCCGTTCGCCTGATCACGCCCGGGTCTTCAGCGCAAAATGTTTATTATGTCCGATTCAAAGAAAGATCAAAAGAAATCGTATGGAAAGCGATCGATGTATTGAAAAAGAGTCCGAATGTAAAGTATGCCGAACCGAACTACTATGGCAGTTATCTGCCGGTAGTCGCGCCGTTTATATCAGAAACATTTGTAAAGGCTGTCAGAGAGTATGAGCGATACGAATCTATCACCGAGAGAGATATTCTGGTGCTCCTGTATGAGGAACTCTCAAACGGCAAATATGTTCTCAGATTTTATCTGAAAGATTACCAATATCCCGAAAACATGGTAGAGGTGACCTTCGGAAGATATACGCTCATATCTCCGAATCCCGAGCCGGTGATCTACGACGGCGAGAAGATTTACACGATCAAATCAGCTTTTGAACAGGATATTATCACACAATCAGAAATGAAGGGGATCGCTTCTCTTTCGTGGCTGAATATTACTAAGGCGGAGACGCTGATGGGCGACGCTGACTGTGACAGCAAGGTCACAATCGTCGACGCGACGCAGATCCAGAGGTCGCTGGCGTCTTACGCAAAAGCAAATTCCGTAGACAGAGAGAACGCCGATATGGATGGTGACGGAAGAGTAACGGTGATCGATGCCACCAAGATCCAGAGGCGCCTCGCAAGCATAGAATAATATAGATTTATGTCGAGATAAATTATCATCTCTTCATTATAATCCCCTGTCAAAGGACGAAGTGCAGATTGTGCTTCGTCCTTTGAACTTTTTTCATAACAAAAGTCCCGAAATGTATCAAACACTTCGGGACTGAATGAATTATTGATAATCAGGCAAAATGACCTTTTGCTTCGATCACCGAGATGACCTGATCGACATATTTCTCACAGATTTCGTCAGAGCCTGCTTCGACCATGACGCGGATCACGGGCTCGGTGCCGGACTCGCGGACGAGGATGCGGCCCTCATTACCGAGTTCCTCGGCGACAGCGGCAACAGCCTTCTGCACATCGGGATCATTCTGTGCGTCGGGCTTTGACTTGACGCGGACATTCTTGAGCACCTGCGGATAGAAGACGACAGGAGCCGCAAGCTCGCTCATCGGCTTTTTCTTAGCGAGCATGACCTCCATCATCTTGAGAGAGGTGAGGATACCGTCGCCGGTGGTCGCATACTTCGAGAAGATGATATGTCCGGACTGCTCGCCGCCGATACGGTTGCCGGTCTGGACCATGTTCTCATAGACATACTTGTCGCCGACCTTGGTCTTCTCATATTCGATGCCGATCTTGTCGAGCGCCTTGTAGAGGCCGAAATTGCTCATGATCGTGGTGACGACCTTGTTGTTTAACAGTTTGCCTCTTTCTTTCATATAGAGACCGTAGATGTAGAGGATATGGTCGCCGGTGACGACATTACCCTTTTCATCAACGCACAGGCAGCGGTCGGCGTCGCCGTCATACGCAAAGCCGATGTCAAGACCGTTATCCACAACGAACTTCTGAAGATGTTCGATATGAGTAGAGCCGCAGTCTGTGTTGATGTTATAGCCGTCGGGACTGTCGTTGATGACATAGGTCTTGGCGCCTAAAGCGTCGAAGACGCCCTTCGCGATCTGCCACGCAGCGCCGTTGGATACATCAAGACCGACCTTGACGCCCTTGAAGCTGTACTTGCTCATCGAGATGAGGTAGCCGATATAGCGGTTGCGGCCGGAGACATAGTCTACGGTGCGGCCGATCGCTTCTTTCTCGGCAACGGGGATCTCGAGCTTGCCGTCGATGTAATCTTCGACTTTGAGGATGGTTTCTTCGTCCATCTTTTCGCCCTTGCCGTTCAAGAGCTTGATGCCGTTGTCATAGTAGGGGTTATGAGACGCGGAGATCATGATGCCGCAGTCAAAATCATCGATGCGGGTGATATAAGCGACAGAGGGAGTGGTGGTGACATGCATGATATATGCGTCAGCGCCGCTCGCCATCAGACCGGTGCACAGCGCGTATTCAAACATATAGGACGAACGGCGGGTATCCTTACCGATGAGGATCTTCGCTTTTTTATTCATATTGGCGCCGTAGTACCAGCCTAAGAAACGGCCGATCTGGATCGCGTGATCAAAGGTGAGATCTTTGTTCGCTTCACCTCTGAAGCCGTCGGTTCCGAAATATTTGCCCATCAGTCAGCCTTCCTTTCTATCACAACGCCGGAATTCTTAAAGATACAGTTCTCGGGGATCACACCGCGCACGCAGGAGGTGGGGTAGACGCTTGAGTGGCGTCCGATCACGGTGCCGGGGTTGCATACCGCGTTGCAGCCAACCTCGACATAATCGCCGAGCATCGCGCCGAACTTTTTGATGCCGGTCTCGATCTGCTCGGTGCCGTTATGGACAACTACGAGCTTCTTGTCGGATTTTACATTTGATGTGATGGAACCCGCGCCCATGTGGGAGAAATATCCTAAGATAGAGTCGCCGACATAGTTGTAGTGCGGCGTCTGTACATGGTCGAACAGGATCACATTCTTGAGCTCGACAGAATTGCCGACGACGCAGTTCGCGCCGACAAGAGCCGAGCCTCTGATAAACGCGCCGTGTCTGACCTCGGTCTCAGGGCCGATGATGCAGGGCTCGCCGAGATAAGCAGACTCGAATACGGTAGCGGTCTTATGCACCCATACATGCGGCTTGACTTCTGTATAATCCTCGCCGAGTGTGGGACCGAGGGAGAGAATCATCTCTTTGATGCCCTTTAGGGCTTCCCACGGATAAGTAAACTGTGAAAGATAGTCTTTTGCAAGCGTATGATCAAGATCATAGAGATCTTTGATGGTGTACATCAGAGTCTTTCCTCCTTTTCAATATCAAGGAAATATTTGTAGGTGTCCACGGTCAGCTCGCCGCATGCAGCTTCGTCACAAGCGATGATCGCGCCGTTGTGCATCTGCAGAGCGGAGCAGGTCCACTTGTGGCTGACGCCGCCCTCAACCGTCTTTGCAAGAGCTCTTGCTTTGTTGTGACCGTTGATGAGGATCAGAACTTCTTTGGAATCGGTAACAGTGCCGACGCCGACAGAAAGCGCCTGAGCGGGAACCGCCTCGGGATCGTTGCCGAAGAAACGAGAGTTAACGATACGGGTGTCTGTTGTCAGATCCCGAACGCCCGTGCGGGAAGAAAGGCTTGTGAACGGCTCGTTGAACGCGATATGACCGTCAACGCCGATGCCGCCCATGAAGAGATCGATACCGCCGTAGGAGGCGATCTTCTCTTCATATCTCTTGCACTCACCCTCGGGATCATCTGTCATACCGTTTAAGATGTTGATGTTCTCGGGCTTCATATCGACGAGATGATTGAAGAAATTGTCGTGCATAAAGTACCAGTAGCTCTCGGTATGTTCGTGAGGAAGACCGAGATATTCGTCCATATTGAAGGTGACAACATTCTTGAAGGACAGCTTGCCGGCCTGATTCATCTGATAAAGCTCTTTATAGACGCCGATAGGGGAAGAACCGGTAGGAAGACCTAAGACAAAGGGTCTGTCTTCTTTATGATTATTAATCTTTGCGGCAATATATTCCGCTGCCCATTTGCACATTTTATCGTAATTATCTTGAATAACAACTCTCATAATTTTCTCCTTAGGCAATAAATAAAAATATTTCTGTTTTAAATCGGTGTTAAGAGAACCTCTGTTACAGTGTTGATTCTGCTTTTTCATTTCTCTTTGACGGCTCACCCGACAATATGTATGTCTTAACCGTGGCAGCATCCGCCGAATCTTTCGATAACTGCCATACCTCGTCAACCTTCTCTCAGGTCCCGGCGCTAATAGTCTCTTTATCCTCCTTCTGAAGAGGCTATTTTACTTTTGACAAACACAGTATATTGTGTTCTGTATCGGATTATGTGATATAAAGACCCCATAATCAGTAAAATATTATCATATATACTGATAAAAGTCAAGATAATCATTTTATTGATATTTCTTTATCATTATTGAAATTTTTTCGGCTTAATGATAAAATATAATCAAAATCATTTTCATATAGTTTTGTTATACAGAAAAGAGGTTTATATAATGAAACGAATGATTGCTATTCTGTTGTGTTTGTTGCTCGTTTTCTCAGCAGAGTGTTCTGTCGCGGCGATTGTGAGTGAATCTCGTACTCCCGAGAAGGCTGCTTCATCTGAGAACAATGAGAATAATAAAGTCGACATTGAAGAAGAGGAGGATCCGCTTGCGGGTGAAAAGCCTGTTATTTATGATCTTACACCGAAAGATAAAGAAAAGCTCTTGAACTCTGCTGCGCTGTCTCCTGTCGTTACTAACTATGAACCTCTTGATTCTCTGGTTAGGCAGATCTTATCCGAGATCATTACAGAGGATATGAGCACTTATGAAAAAACTTTGGCAATATACAACTATATTATCAAAGACGCCGAGTATATTAATAAAAACGAGGTTGCCGACGATCTGTATTATAACATCGGAAAAACGGTTAAATACAAAAGCATACGAGATAGAAATATTGTTTGTGACGCGTACGGCTTCTTAGTTTTAAAAAGAGGAATTTGCAACCACTTTTCATCTGCTTTTATGGTTATTTCACGAGCAATTGGACTTGAGTCATATATTGCGACATGTTGTAATTCAGCTTCTCTCGGACTGGGAAACCATATTTCTGTTATCACGCACCTTGACGGGGGATATTATTTTTTCGACCCTTCGTGCAGTGTGGTGAAAAACGAGAGACAGTCAATCGAGAAATCAGTTTATTTCTGTACTCCTTTTAAAAACAATCAATACAGTGAATACTGCAATAAAGATGAGATCATAGCCGATTATTTTGAATTTGAAACAACTGCTGATTCCGATCCGCTCTTTACTGAAACCATCGAAGGGAAAACAGAGGGTGATATCCACTTCTCTTTTGGAACATACCCTCAGAGCCGTGTGACTGATCGGGAGCTTATTGCTGCCCTTAACAGATTACTCGATTCAAATGAGATGCAATCATATCGTTATTCTTCCGGAAATCTTTTTCCCGGTTCACAGACCGAGAGTGACTATATGATGTACGCTGATATAAGTTATAATAACGAAAAGTATCGAGCTGTAACTTTTTCTTCGTGGCGTCCGAAGTTTTCCTATTATTCTTCTGAACAAATTTACACATTCCAGTCGATGAACAGGTATTATCTTGATTCAGTTTACTGGTTTAAGTTCGATCCGATTGAATGGAGACTGACAGACGGAGACACATTGTTGGTAGCGGATTTGGTAATTGATTCTCAGCCGTTTAACAAAAATCTTTATGAAGACAAAAACGGGAAAGAGATTAATGGAAAAAAATACTATTTCTTTTCCGATAAAAATTGTACTATCCCTGCAAATGAGTGGGAAACATCATATATTCGCAAATGGCTAAATGAGCAATTCTATGATACTGCTTTCACCGAAGAAGAGAAACATAATATTTCGGAAACTTTGATCCATAATTATGGCTACTACGGTTATTTCGATTACGAGGACACCGTTGACAGGATTTTTCTTCTCTCCGATAACGAGGTTTTTTCCTCTCCGTATTATCTTTCCGACAGTTCGGAAGCACGCGTAACTCAAAGTTCAGATTACGCAAAATGTCAGGGTGTTTCATATAATCATATCGATCCCCTATGTCCGACAGCTTGGATGCTTAGGACTCCTAATGTACATTCCGATGATATTACATTTGTGAATGCCGAAGGAGTCAGAAAATTATTTTTAGGTGCCGCTGCTACGATGTGCGGAATTCGTCCCGCTTTACGCGTCAAAAACAGCTCATTCTTTTATTCAGATTCATGTTCTGCACCTCATCATGTATCTGCAATGGCTACCGATACAGGAGAGTTAACAGTAAAAGCATCTATTTGTAACGGAGCTGACGGCTACTTGTTCTATCGATATATCAAAGGCAGCGATACTCCCGAGGAGGTTTTGTCTTCTGAAAACGGAAGATTGGTTGACAGAGGACTTACTCCCGGAACAACCTATATTTACCGCGTTTCTTCATTCAAAGATCGGATTGTCGCTCTTGATGAATCCGAGTTATCAGATCCGATCGAAATCGTTTGTAAAACAGTGGTTACTCCTCCTAAGAGGATCTCAGCCGTTCCGTCCGGGACCGGTAAGATCACGGTCTCTTATTCTCCTGTGGACGGTGCTGATTTGTACCATATCTATATGTACATCAATCCCGATACCATGGTGGAATGCGGAATATCCGATACTACTTCATGCGTTGTTACGGGATTGAGTCCCGATACAAGCTATTGTTTTAAAGTTTCGTCTGAGTCATCTGATAGTTATGAGAGTGTTCCATCAAAAGCATATACGGTTTGTATCTGTGAGAGCTTTCCTCCGCGACCGAAAAATTTAACAGCAAAAGCAGTATCTACAGGAAGTGTTGAGCTTTCATGGGAACCGGTTCAAGACGGAATACGGTATTATATATATAGATATATTTCTCAGACGGATGTAGAAGAAATCGGCACAACTACCGATACTTCATTTGCGGTTGACGGCTTAGCGATTGACTCAACCTATTATTTCAAAATAAATGCTGTTTCGGAAGATGGCAGCGATGTCAGCGCGTTTTCTCCGACTGTCAATATAAAAAGTATCAGTATACCTCCTCGCCCTGAAAACCTGAAAGCTCAGGCAGCATCTACCGGCTCAATAAAGCTTTCTTGGGATAACTGTGAGGGCGCTGAAAGGTATAATATTTATAAATATATTTCTTCAACAGATTTAGAATATATCGGAACTACGGAGAGCACTTCTTATTTAGTGTCTGATTTAGCTATCGATTCGACATATTATTTTAAAGTCGAAGCAACTTCTGATAACGAGAAGCAGGTCAGTGAAAAATCCTACTCAGTCAGTGCAAAATGTGAGAGTATTCCTCCGGTTCCGCGGAATGCAAAGGCTGTGGCTGCATCAACCGGTACGATTCGCGTTTTATGGGACGAGAGCAATGGCGCCGATCACTATAATATCTATCAGTTTATCAGCGCGACAGACTTAAAACTTCTCGGTTCTACAAAAGAGACCTACTATGATGTTACCGGTCTGAGTGTTGGTATAAAGTATTTCTTTAAAGTAGAAGCGGTATCAGCTGACGGAAAGGATATCAGCGCAAAAACCAACTCTGTCAATGCTGTGTGTGAAAGCATTCCTGCTATCCCGCAAAATGTCAATGCAGAAACTTCCGCAAAGCCTTACACCGTCTTGCTGTCATGGGATCCTGTTGACGAAGCGACAGGCTATGAGGTATATCGATATATGAGCGCGGAGACAGGTTACTCTCCTGTAGGAACAACCGTATCAACCTCATATGAATACACCGGAATCCAAGGGGGAACATCAGGTTTATTTGTTGTTCTCGCGTTCAAAAAAGATGGGGATAATATATTAAAGAGTAAGTTTTCTTCAAGTGTGAGGGGAACAGCCACAAAACTTTCATCACCTCAGAATGTTACTGCGAAAGCAACTGAATCAGGTGAGATCACTGTAAGCTGGGATAAGCTGAAAGGCGCTGATCGCTATAATGTCTACCGGTATGATCCTGACGAAAAGAGATATGTTAAAGTCGGATCTACAGACAAAACAATTTTTTCTATCAGTCAATTGAAGGCGAATACAATATATACATTCCGCATAGAACCGGTTACAGTTATCGATAATATAGAATTGTTGGGCGAGCGTTCCGCTATCGTAAGCTGCAAGGCTATTGCCGGTCCTGAGGCGCCCGATGAATTTTCTGTTACCGTTATCAGTGCGAACAAAGTTCAGCTTGATTGGTCTTTGTCGTCCGGGGCGACTCGCTATGATATTTATGTCTGTAAAAAACCCGGAGACGATTTTATCTTGGTAGGATCAACTTCCGGGCAACAGTATATTGTAGATACATCAGCGTATGGGACTGAGACGATTTTCAGAGTTTATCCCGTAACAGAAAAAAACGATGAGATCTTCACCGGTACACCGACAGAAGGTACAATTCCTGAGAAGAAGGCAGAAATCCTTCTCGGAGATACCGATGGTGACGGTCGAATCACGATTATTGATGTTACGATTATCCAGAAAAAGCTTGCCAGTATTCCGGTTGCTGTGTATATTGAAGAAGCATCAGATGTCGATCACGACGGGAGTGTCACGATTGTTGACGCAACATATATTCAAAAATATCTTGCGAAACTTCCATCCATTGAGAGCATCGGAAAAGAAATTAATTAGAGAGAAAGGACTTCATCATCAATCGGTGAAGTCCTTTTTGAATTTGGCATCGCATTATATTATTTCGCTTTCGGGTAATTTCTGTCATT
>CAJOII010000039.1 GCA_905234535.1 uncultured Ruminococcus sp. | reverse complement strand
TCATCACTAATCACGACAAGGACTGCTTAGCGGCGGTCAGGCAAATGGCGACATCTTTGTAAAGCAAGCAAAAAACTGTAGCCTGATATCATTATATCGACTATATCCAAAAACCGATTATCCCCGGCATCGAATGCGTGGGCGAGATTGCCGATCCCTCCGACGGCGGACTTGCTGTCGGGCAAAAGATCGTGGCGCTGATGGGCGGTATGGGACGCAGCTTCAACGGCAGTTACGCCGAATACGCGCTTTTGCCACGACGGATCGTTTTCCCGATAAGCAGCGAGCTGTCATGGGAAGCGCTTGGAGCCGTTCCGGAAACGTATTTTACTGCTTGGGGCAGTTTGTTTGAATGCCTGCATTTGACGGCGAAAGATACGCTGATGATCCGTGGTGCGACCTGTGCGCTTGGGTATGCTTCCTTACAGATCGCCAAGGCATTGGGCTGTAAAGTGATCGCCACTACCCATAGAGAGGATAAGCTGCCGCTGATTGCCCAAGCGAACGAGGCTGTCATTGATGAAGGCAAACTGGCGGGAAAGGTAAACGGTATCACCAAGGCTCTTGACCTGATCGGTCCCCGCAATCTGAAGGATACGCTGACCACTGTGGAAAAGGGTGGAATCGTCTGCCAGACCGGGCTTTTGGGCGGCGTCTATGCCTTGAACGGATTTGATCCCATCAAGGACATCCCCAACGGCGTCTATCTCACCGGCTTCTTCTCCAACTACCCGACTCAGCCGGTCATGGATGATATCTTTGCTTTCCTGCACCGCCATAAACTTATCCCCGTCAGCGGCATGGTGTTCAATTTTGAAAACATCCGCGAAGCGATCATCGCCCAGGACGAAGGCAGGGTCAATGGAAAAATCATTGTAAGGGTCTGAGAGGGCTGCAGCAAACTGTTATTACAAGAAGTATTATATCAGAAGTGCGTAGAAACAGAATAAACTAAGAGTCATCTTCTTGACTCCTGGTTTATGAAGGAGAAAACGCTCCCGATAACACAAAAAACATAATATCTTTTTTGGTGCAACGTACCAAAATCGCAAGGTGTCCGACAGGGCGCCTTGTTCTTTTTTACAAGAAGCGAAACACGATCTGCGGGTTATGCTATCGATGGGTACTTTTGCTCGTTTGGTCAGTGAGTCGAAAACAATCCGGTGAATTGTTTTCGGTGAACGGTGTCCTCCAAAGCGCGCGGATGACGAGCCGAGCAGCCCGAGGCGAAGTCAGCCGACACGCGACGAGGATCGGGACGGGCCGCTCCTCACGATCAAGCTCGCAAAATAAGTAGACCTCCCACTCCCGCAATTCAGAAAACAAGGTATTCAGTTGAGTACCTTGTTCTTTTTGTAATTTTAACTATCTTTTACTTTTGATTTTATGGATCGGTGTTCTGATCTGATTCAGGCAGATGGTCTTCGATGTCGTCTTTCGGCAGCTTTCTAAAGAACCACACGGCAAAGATAACCGTAATCGGCACAGACAGCAAGAGCGACACCGGCTGTGCCTCCTGTATGCCGCTGAGCCCCCGAAGCGAGGACAGGATCATCAGCGACGGAATGAACAGAAGCCCGCTTCGCACCGCCGACAGCAGCGTCGCTCCCAAGCGCTTGCCGGTGCTCTGGAAGAGCATCTCCGTCGTCATACACGGCGGCAGCACCAGCGTCGCGAGCGCCTGCAGAACCAGCGCTCTGGTGCCGATCTCGATGACATCAGGATCATCGCGGAACAGCGCGATCAACCCGCCGGAGAAGATCACAAGCGCCGCGCTGCCCAAGAGGATAATCCCCTCTGAGACAAGCGCCGTGAACACAAAGCCCTTTCTGATACGAGAATATTTTCCCGCGCCGTAGTTGAACGCGGACACCGGCTGAAACCCCTGTCCGATCCCGAGCGCGATCGAAAACGCGAAGAAGATGATGCGGGATACAATGCTCATCGCCGCCACCGCCGCGTCGCCGTATGCGGCGCACTGAGCGTTCAGAAGCACGGTCGTCAGGCTGTTGAGCCCCTGCCTGAGCATACTCGGAAATCCCGTCGCCGCGATATTCAGAAACATCCTCAGGGTGATCTTTCTCGCGTTCTTAAAGCTGATCTTCGACTCGGTCTTGCCGGAGAGGAACATCCACAGGAGGATCCCCCAGCTGACACCCTGGCTCAAAGCGGTAGACAGTCCCGCGCCCGCGATCTCCATATGGAATCCGAACATCAGGATCGGGTCGCCCGCCATATTCAGCACCGCGCCCGCCATCAACCCGATCATTCCGAGGCTCGCTTTTCCTTCATAACGCAGAAAATTGTTGAGCGTCAGGCTCGAACACATAAAGGGCGTCGCGATCAGGATATAGAAGATATAGGTCTTGGCAAAGGGGGCGATCGTCGCCGTGCTGCCTAAGAACATCACAATATCATCAAGCCAAATGAACCCGATCGCGCTGATGAGGATACCGAACAGAAACGACGAGAAGAAGCCCGCCGAAGCGTGAGCGGACGCGCTCTCCCTATCCCTTCTGCCGAGCGAGCGCGAGAGGATGCTCCCCGCGCCCTGACCGAACATGAATCCGACCGCCTGGATGATCGCCATAAATCCGAACACGATCCCCACGGCGCCGCTCGCGCTCGTCCCCAGCTGACCGACAAAGGCGGTATCGACCAGGTTGTAGATATTTGTGACGAGCATGGAGATGATCGCCGGAACTGACAGGGCGAGTATCAGCTTTGAGATAGGCGTCCGGGTCATTTTTTCATATTGAGATGTCTGTTTTCGCTTTTTTATTTTGCCTTTTCTGTGCGCGGACACGGGTTCATCCTCTTTCATCGCAGCGCGTATGATCTATCTCTTCACATTCGTCTGCCGAATATTACATTAATTTTATCACGCCCAATCGAACGCTGTCAATATCTGTCACATCAAAAAGGAGCAGTCTGAAAACTGCTCCTTATCTCAGCGATCCTACTTTCCGAGCGCCGCTTTGATGAACTCGGAGAACAGTGGATGCGGCTTATTGGGTCTTGACTTGAACTCCGGATGATACTGCACCCCGATGTAGAAGGGGCGATCCGTAAGCTCCACCGTCTCGACCAGCCTGCCGTCGGGGGAGAATCCCGAGAGGGTCAAGCCCGCTTCTTTCAGCGTATCGCGATAGTCGTTATTGAACTCATAGCGATGGCGGTGGCGCTCGCTGATCTCGCTCATCCCGTAAGCGCGCTCCATGGCGGTCCCCGTTTGGATTACACAGGGATACGCGCCGAGACGCAGGGTGCCGCCCTTATCGATCTCGTCGTTCTGATCGGGCATGAAGTCGATCACCTTCGTCGCGCTCTGAGAGAACTCGCCGGAGTTTGCGTCCTTGATGCCGGCGACATTGCGCGCGTACTCGATGACGGCGATCTGCATTCCGAGACAGATGCCGAAGTACGGCAGATCATGCTCTCTGGCGTACTTTGCCGCCGTGATCATCCCTTCGATCCCGCGCTGACCGAAGCCGCCGGGCACTATGATACCGTCTAAACTGCCGAGCAGATCCTCCACAGTCTCATCGGTGATCTTCTCCGAGTCGATCCAGTCGATATCGACGAAGGAGTTCTGATAGTAGCCCGCGTGACGGAGCGCTTCGGCGACAGAGAGATACGCGTCGTGCAGCTCAACATACTTGCCGACCAAGCCGATCTTCACGGTGCGCTCGCGGGTCTTGATGCGTTCGACCATATGCTCCCAGTCGCTAAGGTCCGGTTTATGGGACTTTAAGTTCAGCTCCCGACAGACGATGTCGGAGATGTGCGCCTTCTCAAGCATCAGAGGCGCTTCATATAAGATCGGCAGAGTCAGGTTCTCGATGACACAGTCTGGCCATACATTACAGAAGCCCGCGATCTTGTCGAAGATCCCCTTGTCGACGATCGGCTCGTCAGATCTTAAGATAATGATGTCGGGCGATACCCCAAGGCCCTGCAGCTCCTTGACACTGTGCTGAGTGGGCTTACTCTTATGCTCTCCGGACGCCTTGAGATACGGAACTAAGGTCACATGGATATAAAGACGGTTCTCCACGCCGACCTCGTGGCCGACCTGACGGATCGCCTCGATAAAGGGCTGGCTTTCGATATCGCCGATGGTGCCGCCGATCTCGGTGATGACGACATCCGCGTCGGTCTGTTTGCCGACATTATAGATGAACCGCTTGATCTCGTCGGTGATGTGCGGGATGACCTGCACGGTCTTACCGAGATACTCTCCCTTGCGCTCCTTGCTGATGACATTACTGTACACCTTGCCGGTGGTGAGGTTTGAGTACTTATTCAGATCCTCGTCGATGAAGCGCTCATAGTGGCCGAGGTCAAGATCGGTCTCGGCGCCGTCTTCGGTGACATACACCTCGCCGTGCTGATAAGGGCTCATCGTGCCGGGATCGACATTGATGTAGGGGTCGAGCTTCTGGGACGCGACCTTGAGCCCGCGCGCCTTCAAAAGTCTTCCCAAAGAAGCGGCGGTGATACCCTTGCCGAGGCCCGATACCACACCGCCTGTTACGAAAATATATTTTGTCATAATACACCTTCCTTAAGTCTTTCCCTTAAGAGATTATTAACTGTACTTCTCAATGATCATCTGCGCCGCCTGCTTCTTTGTGATTCCTGCGTCCATGGCGACTTTCTCGATATACTTATGCGCTTCGTTCTCACCCATGTTCTCGTTATCGATCAAAAACCACTTCGCCTTGTTGACGACGCGGATCTCTTCGATCTTGCTCTGTGCCTTGCCCGCCTTTTTTTCGACGGCTCTGAGCCGCTCGCGCGCCGAGATCAGCAGATCCATCGACCGGATCACGACCGAGCGGGACGCGGGCGTCTTGATGATAAACACGCCGTGAGGAGACGCCTTGTGGACAATCTCCTCATATACATCGCTCGTCACAAACAGCACCGCGATCGAGCCCGGGGTCCCGCTGATATCCACACCGAGTCTTGAGCCGAACTCATCCGTCAGCGGTGCGCTGATGATAACGAAGTCAAATGAGCGCTCCAAGAGCTTCCTGCGCGCTTCAGAGGCGCTGTCGGCATAGTCTTTTCGAAATCGCTCCACAGTCAGAAGGGAGCCGATCTCTTTCTTGAAATTCTCAGACCGTGACACGATCAGCGCGTGATACATCCGTTCTTCCAACGCCATAAGCTCCCTTCACTCCTTTTCTGTAGAAAATCGTCAGTGTCACGCCTTCGTCCTCGCTCGGCGTTTCTTATTTATTACAATAAGCCTTAACCACACTGTCGGGGATATTCTTCTTGATGAATCCGCTGTCATATGCCGCTGTTCTCGCCTTATCGATCGTATCGGGCAGAAGAGCATAGTTCTTCTGCTCTTCGGCAGTCATCAACAGCACATCTTTATCGGTAGAGGGCGGAAGCTCCTCTTGCTGCTTGATGCCGTCCACCGCCGCATAGATCATCAGAGCGAACGCAAGGTACGGGTTCGCCTCCGGATCGGGAGAGCGCAGCTGCAGACACGGGTTGCCGTTTTTCGTCAGCTGTGCCGAGATCAGCTGGGCGCGGTTCTTCGACGACCATGTGATATATTTCGGCGCTTTGAGCCGTCCGAAACGGCGGTAGCTGTCGTCGGTCGGATTCAAAAATACCGTCATCGCGCTGATCCTTCTCAGGATCCCCGCGATCGCGTAGTCTGTTACATCCTCGCCTGATTTTGAGTGAATCGACATGGTGATATGCAGCGCCGAGCCGGACTTGTCGGCAAAGGGCTTGGGAGAGAAGTCAGCGTACAGCCCGTTTCTCGCAGCGATCGTGCGGACAACAGAGAGAAAGGTGACCGTGTTGTCCGCCGAGGTCAGCGGATCGGCATAGGTGAAGTCGATCTCGTTCTGACCGGGGCCTGCCTCGTGATGAGAGCTCTCGGGCGTGATACCCATCTGCTCTAAGGTCAGACAGATCTCACGGCGGACATTCTCGCCCTTGTCGCGCGGCGCGATATCCATATATCCCGCGTAATCGTAGGGTGTGTGTGTACTCTCACCGTTCTCATCGGTCTTGAAGAGATAGAACTGCAGCTGAGACTTGAAGTGGAAGCGATAACCCTTCTGCCGCGCATATGTGACCGCATTCTTCAGGATCGTGCGGGTGTCGGCGTCTACCGGTGTACCGTCCGCGAAGCTCAGGGTGCAGAACATCCTGACCACCTTGCCGTGTTCGGGACGCCACGGGAGCACCGTGATGGTATCCGCTTCGGGATGGAGCCAGATATCCTCACCGTAGTCTCCGCCGAAGCCCGCGATATACGATGCGTCGATCGCAATGCCGTGCTCAAACGCGCGTGAAAGCTCGCCGCGCTGGATAGAGATATTCTTCTGCGCGCCGTAGATATCACAGAACGCGAGCCGGATGAACTTGACATCCTCCTCTTCGATATACTGCATGATCTCCTGTTCGGATTGAGTCATAGTAACTACCTCACTTCTTATGAATAAGAAACCGGAATCAGGTGTGGACGGAGTCCACCCTCACTATTCACTATTCACTATTCACTATTCACTCGAATTGACCTGCTCAATTCGCTACATACATCTGCTGATAGGGATTGCGGCTGTCGGGAGTGATCACCGTAAAGTCCGCATCTAAGATCTCTTCGGCATCATATCCGAATATCTCACAGAATTCGGTAACATAGCCGCGGATATCATCGATATCCTCATGATCGGCGGTCTTTGCCGTCACCTGATGAGGAAAGTGGATCCCCTCGCACTTGGACCTGAGATACATCCTGCCGCCGTGCATACCGGTGCAGGGAAAGTTGCTGACGATATCGCTGTCATCATCAGAAAGTCCTAACACGATGATGATGCCGCCCGCCTGGTACTCGCCTAAGAACGAGCCCGCCTTGCCGCCGATGATCATCACGGGAATGTGCTCTTTGTACGCTTTCATATGGATGCCGGCGCGATATCCCGCATTCCCCAAGACAAAGATCCTGCCGCCGCGCATCGCGTAGCCTGCCGCGTCGCCGATATTGCCGAACACATTGATCTGTCCCGAGTTCATGGTATCGCCCACCGCGTCCTGCGCGTTGCCGTAGACATTGATGACAGCGCCGTTTAAATACGCGCCCAAGGCGTTTCCGGGAGTGCCGTGGATCTCGATAGACTTGTCGGACACGCCCGCGGCGATGAATCGCTGACCGAGGACATTATCGAGCTCGATCTCCTCTCCCGCGGACTTGATCTGCTGATTTAGGCTTTGATGATTTAACACTTTAGCGTCTAACGATACCATTATACCACTCCTCTCAGCGTTTTTCTACGATATTTTTCAGAAAAAGGTAACAAATTCGGATTTTTGATCAGAGCGCTCAGATCGAGATCGCTCAGATCGGTCTGAGACCGCACGAGATTCGTGTAGATTCCGGCGCTCTTTACATCGCCGATGATGATGAAGCCGATGAGTCTGTTGTCCCTGACGAAGAAGCGCTTGATGCTCTTCTCGCTCTTTTCTTCGATCATCTTGGCATCCCCGCCGGTTGCGTAGGTCCCTGCGGTCATCATGTGCAGCCCCCAGAAACCGATAGAGTTCATCGGAACAGCGTTGTCGAACGCCTTGCTGCCGCCTGCCATATTCACGCCTGCTATAAAGCCGCCGATGTTCGCGTTCGGAAGCAGCGCCATGATTCTTTTTTTTCCATAAGAAATATCATATTGCTCTACACAGTCGCCCGCGGCATAGATATCTTCGATAGATGTCTTCATACTGTTGTCCACAAGAATCGCGCGGTTACACTCGCCGCCCGCATCCTTGAAGAAGCCGATGTTCGGGCGTACGCCCAGAGCGAGGACGAGCACATCGAAATCGATAACGGAGCCGTCCATCATATGCGCGGTACCGCCGTCAAAGAACTCCGCGGTATTCGAAAGCGAAAACTGTATGCCGCACTTCTCTAAATGCTGCTGCACGATAGAAGCACACTCGTCGTCGAGAATCGATGAGAGTACCCGCGGAGCGAGATCACAGACAGTGACGCTTTTCGCTCTGTCTCTGAGTCCCTCGGCGCACTTGAGCCCGATGAGCCCCGCGCCGATGATCAGCACACGGCTGTTCTCATTCACCGCCTGCTCAAGCGCGAACGAGTCGTCGATGGTGAGAAAGGTGAACTTCTTCTCCACCGTATTGAGCCCCTTCATGGGCGGCACAAACGGCGACGAACCTGAGCAGATACACAGCCGGCCATAAGCGATATTCTCTCCGCCCGACAAAGAGACGATCTTATGATCCCTATCGATCGCGACCGCCTCCGAGAGGACAGTCTCGACATGATTCTTCTGATAAAAGTCATCTGCTCTGCAATAGATATTCTTCTCCTTGCTCTTGCCTTCAAGATAATAAGAGATCAGCGGCCGAAAGTAGGCTCTGTGCGCCTCTTTGGAGATAACGGTGATATCGCCCTTCTGATCGATGCTGCGGATCCCGTCGATGCAGGATACCGCGGCGGGACCGTTCCCAATGATCACATACTTCATTCCTCTACCTCCTCAAAGACGATCGCGCGGTTCGGACAGCCCTCAACACACTTCGGGATACCGCCGTTTTTGATACAAAGCTCACACTTGAGCACCGTCTCGTTCTCATCGGTCGTGATCGAGCCGTAGGGGCACAGCAGCATACAGCTCAGACACCCGACGCACTTATCGTGGTCGATGGTAACAACGCCGTCAGCGCCTTTACTCAGTGCGCCGGAGATGCAGCCCTTGATACACAAGGGATCCTCACAGTGGCGGCAGGACACCGCGTAGTGGATCCTGCCGTCGTCCTCGACATGGATCCGGGGCGTGATCTTCTTACTCTTCAGCGCCTTGACCATATCGGTCAGCCCCGAGTTTGAGAAGGCGCAGTTGTATTCGCAGAGATGACACCCGAGGCACCATTCTTCATGTACATATACTCTCTTCATTCGCCCGCGTGTGAGATACCGAGAATCTCAAGCTCCTTTTCGTTTAGTCCTACCCCGCGCAGCATCAATCGGTTACCGCGCAGGGCTTCGATGGAGTTGATCCCCATGAGCCCCATCATCTCTTTGATCTCGTGCTTCCATGCCGTCAAAAGGTTAATAAGCCGCTCTTTGCCGGTCTCGGGATTCAGCCTTTTGACAAGCTCCGGATCCTGTGTCGCGATGCCCCAATTGCACTTGCCGCTCTGGCAGGTGCGGCAGAGGTGACAGCCGAGCGCCAAGAGCGCTGAGGTCGCGATATAACACGCGTCCGCGCCTAAGGCGATCGCCTTGACGACATCCGATGCCGACCGCACCGACCCTCCGACGACGAGCGATACATTCTGTCTGATACCCTCGTCTCTCAGGCGCTTGTCGACCGCCGCGAGGGCAAGCTCGATCGGGATGCCGACATTGTCGCGTATGCGCGTGGGAGCCGCTCCGGTGCCGCCTCTGAAGCCGTCGATCGCGATGATGTCCGCGCCGGATCTTGCGATACCGGAGGCGATGGCGGCGATATTATGGACCGCCGCTACCTTGACGATAACGGGCTTCTTGTAGTCTGTCGCTTCTTTTAAGGAGAAGACCAGCTGACGCAGATCTTCGATACTGTAGATATCGTGGTGCGGCGCGGGAGAGATCGCGTCACTCCCCTCGGGGATCATTCTCGTTTTAGAGACATCCGCCTGGACCTTCGCGCCGGGCAGGTGTCCGCCGATGCCGGGCTTTGCGCCCTGACCCATCTTGATCTCGATCGCGGCGCCCGCTTCGAGGTAATCTTTATAAACGCCGAAGCGCCCCGACGCGACCTGAACGATCGTATTCTTGCCGTATTGATAGAAGTCCTCGTGCAGACCTCCCTCACCGGTGTTGTAGCAGATGCCGAGCGCCTCTGCGGCGGTAGCCAAGCTCTTGTGCGCGTTGTAGCTGATCGAACCGTAGCTCATCGCGGAGAACATCACGGGAAGCTCAAGTTCTATCTGCGGCGGGAGTTCTGTGTTGATATTGCCGTTCTCATCGCGCGTGATATCGTGGGGCTTCTTCCCTAAAAACACACGCGTCTCCATCGGCTCCCTGAGGGGATCGATGGAGGGGTTCGTCACCTGAGATGCGTTGATCAGGATCTTATCCCAGTAGACCGGAAACGGCTCGGGGTTGCCCATGGAGCTCAGGAGCACGCCGCCGGTGTTCGCCTGCTTATAGATCTCGAGGATTGTGTTCTGCTTCCAGTTGAAGTTCTCTCTGAGAGAGGCTTCGTTCTTCTTGATCTTGAGCGCGTGGGTCGGACAGAGGCATACACACCGCTGACAGTCCACGCATTTATACTCGTCAGAGAGTATCACATCGCCGTCGATGTCATAACGATGCACGCCGTTTGAGCACTGGCGCTCACAGACGCGGCAGCGGATACAGCGATAGTCCGAGCGCTCTACCTCGAACTCGGGCAACATATAATTAACCGGCATTTGATACACCGTCCTTTACATTCACAATCACAGGCTCGCCGCCCGCGGGCGACCAGATCCTGTCTACCTCGGGAGACATGATGCGGATCGCGGTCTCCTCAGAAGCGATATAGACCATATCATCCTTTTCTGCCGCTACCATCGAGCGGAGCTTGAGGCGGTCGTTTAAGGCCATCAGACCGCAGGTATAGCCAACCACGATGGAAAACGGCCCCGTCATCAGGAGGGATGAGTAGACCGCGCGGAAGTAGGTCAGCCTCGCCTGATCCTCCTCACTCTTCTTCTCGATCGTCGACCAGAAGGGCGCCGCGATCACCTCTGCCATTTCCTCCGGGCTGAGCCCTTTGCGCCGCAGGAGAAAATCGGCGATATACGCCATGACCTCGGTATCGGTCTGCAAGGTACATTTGTAGCCGAACATCTCGATGAAGCGGCGGTTCGCGTCATAAGAGCTGATCTCGCCGTTATGAACGACCGAATAGTCCAGAAGTCCGAACGGGTGCGAGCCGCCCCACCAGCCGGGGGTGTTGGTCGGATAGCGTCCGTGAGCGGTCCAGCTGTAGCCCTCATACTTGTCGAGCATATAGAAGCGCCCGACATCCTCCGGAAAGCCTACCGCCTTGAATGCGCCCATGTTCTTTCCGGAGGAAAAGACATACGCGCCGTCTACTTTTGTATTGATGTGCATAACCACGCGCGCGGTAAACTCCTTCTCATCCAACTGCGCCGATCTCAAAACCGATCTCAGCGGATTCAAGAAATAGCGCCAGATGATCGGCTCGTCGGTGATCTCGGGGATCTTGCGCGTAGGGATCTCTTCGGATAAGACGATCTCATAGCGTTCTTTCAGATACTCTTCGACCTGTTTCTTGACATGCCTGTCGTCAAAGAACAGGTGAAACGCGAAGAAGTCCTTGTACTTCGGATAAATGCCGTAACCCGCAAAGCCGCCGCCGAGACCGTTGGAACGGTCGTGCATCGGGATCATACTCTCGATGATCTTTTCTGCCGAGAAGCGTCTGCCCTCTCTCGAGATCTCAGCCGCGATCGCGCAGCCGGACGGATTTCGAAATTCTCCCTCTCTCATCATATATATCTTCCTTTCCCTCGCCGTCGCGCGCCGTACTCGCTGAGAGTGGTCACATTTGACCGCTCTCCTGCTCGTGTGTCGGCTCCTCCTCTCCCCAAAATTCGGGGAATTTCGGGGGCCCCGTTATAAAGCGCTCGGCTCAAAAATAAAAAAGACGCCACTTAGGGCTGTACCCTAAATGAACGCCTTTGCTCATTACCCGATCATTATAGCATCACAGGATGCGGTTGTCAATTATATTTTTAAAGAAAATGCAGGAAAAATTAAAAAAGTTGCAAAATTTATAAAATTCAGGCTTGACAAAAGCGTTTCAAGAGCGTATAATGCAACTCGTAAAGACAAAGGCGTCTTGAGCAAATCGCTCGAGGCGCCTATTTTTTTGTTTTGGAAGGAGTTATCTGTATGGCTAATGTAGCAGAGTATTTCGGAAGTCTGGTATTTGACGACAAGGTCATGAAGGAGCGCTTAGACGGCAAGATCTATCAGAAGCTGAGAAAGACCATCGACGACGGCGAACAGCTGAGTCTGACGGTAGCGAACGCCGTGGCGGTCGCGATGAAGGACTGGGCGATCGAGAAGGGCGCGACCCACTACACTCACTGGTTCCAGCCGCTGACCGGCATCACCGCCGAGAAGCACGATTCCTTTATCTCACCCTCTCCCGACGGCAGGGTGATCATGGAGTTCTCGGGCAAAGAACTGATCAAGGGCGAGCCCGACGCGTCTTCTTTCCCCTCCGGCGGACTGAGAGCTACCTTCGAGGCGAGAGGCTACACCGCGTGGGATCCTACCTCCTACGCTTTCATCAAGGGCAAGACCCTGTGTATCCCGACAGCGTTCGCGTCATACAGCTCAGACGCGCTGGATAAGAAGACCCCGCTGCTCAGATCGATGCAGGCATTGAACACGCAGGCGCTGCGTATCTTAAAATTGTTTGGTAATAAAGATGTCAAGCGCGTCGTCACCTCCGTCGGTCCCGAACAGGAGTACTTTCTGATCCCCAAGGAGCTGTACGCAAAGCGCAAAGACCTGATCTACACCGGACGCACCCTGTTCGGAGCGCGTCCCCCGAAAGGTCAGGAATTAGACGATCACTACTTCGGCACCATCAAGCCGCGCGTGCTCGCCTATATGGAAGACTTGAACGACGAGCTGTGGAAGCTCGGGATCTTGGCGAAGACACAGCACAACGAGGTCGCGCCCGCTCAGCATGAGCTCGCGCCCATCTACACCACCACCAATGTCGCAACCGACAACAACCAGCTGACCATGGAGATCATGCAGAAGGTCGCGCAGAAGCACGGTCTGGTCTGTCTCTTACACGAGAAGCCCTTCAAGGGCGTCAACGGCTCGGGCAAGCACAATAACTGGTCGATCGGCACCGATACAGGGCTCAACCTGTTGACCCCCGGTGAGACGCCGTTTGAGAATGTGCAGTTCCTACTGTTCTTAGTCGCCGTGATCAAAGCGGTCGACGAGTATCAGAATCTTTTGAGGCTCTCTGTCGCGACAGCCGGCAACGATCACCGCTTAGGCGCGAACGAAGCGCCCCCCGCCGTGATTTCTATCTTCCTCGGCGATGAGCTCTCAGGCGTCTTGGACGCGATCGAGAACGAAACCGAATACGCCGGCGCAAAGCAGAAGTATATGAAGTTAGGCGTAGATGTCCTGCCGCAGTTCAGACGAGACACCACCGACCGAAACCGCACCTCACCCTTCGCGTTCACGGGCAACAAATTCGAGTTTCGTATGCTCGGCTCATCGAACTCCATCGCCTGCTGCAATATGATGCTTAATTCCGCGGTCGCAGAGTCTTTGAGAGGGTTCGCGGATATGCTGGAGAAGTCCGAAGACTTTGAGAACGATGTCCACAACCTCATCCGTGACACCATCAAAGCCCACAAGCGCATCATCTTCAACGGCAACGGCTATGACGACGCGTGGCTGGAAGAAGCCGAAAAACGCGGTCTGTCGAATCTTAAGACCACTGCCGACGCGATGCCGCATCTGCTGGATGAGAAGAATGTCACAATGCTGACCTCTCATAAGGTCTTCAGCAAGGCAGAACTTGAGAGCCGCCTCGAGATTATGCTCGAAAACTATGTCAAGCAGGTCAACATTGAGGCGCTGACCATGATCGATATGACCGGCAAGCAGATCCTCCCCGCGATCGAGACCTATCTCTCGAAGCTCTTAAAAAACGCGACCATGAAGAAGGCGCTCTCCGAGAACATCAGCTGCGCGTATGAAACGCAGAATATCGAGAAGCTCTCCGCCGCGTGCGACGAGATGAGCGCGAACATGGGCGTGCTCGAGCGTCTTGCGGACCACCTCGGCCATATCGACGATATCATCGAGCAGGCGAACTTCGTCCGCGACGAGATCCTGCCGCAGATGGATGTTCTCAGAGAGTACGCCGACGCCGCCGAAGCGGTCGTAGACGCAGAGCTCTGGCCGCTGCCGACATATGGTGAGTTGCTTTTCGGCGTGAGATGATATATAATAGTATCATCAAGACCGAAGGAAGGTATCAATAATGTGTGGAATCGTAGGATATGTAGGGCCGCGTGACTGTACCGATGTGCTGGTCTCGGCGCTGACGAAGCTCGAGTACAGAGGCTATGACTCAGCGGGAATCGCCGTCTTTGAGAACGGAAAGATCGAGGTCGCGAAGTCAAAGGGCAGGCTCACGGACCTGGTCGCCAAGATGGAGAAGGAGAAAAGGCCCAAGGGTCACGCCGGCATCGGTCACACCCGCTGGGCGACCCACGGCGAGCCGTCGGATGTCAACTCCCACCCACACTCGGGGCGCCGCGTCACCATCGTCCACAACGGCATCATCGAAAACTACAAGGACATCAAGAAGTTTTTGATAGAGAACGAGAGGACCGAGTTCCTCTCTGACACCGACACCGAGGTCGTCGCGCAGCTTTTAGACTTCTACTACGACGGCAACCCGGTCCGCGCGATCCGCAGAACTCTTCACGAGGTACGCGGTTCGTTCGCGCTGGGGATTATCTTCGCGGACCGTCCCGAGACGGTCTACGCCGTACGGTGTGAGTCTCCTCTGATCGTCGGTCAGGGTACGGGAGAAGCGTTCATCGCCTCCGATGTCCCCGCAATCATCAAATATACGAAGGACTATTATCTGCTCGAGTACGGTGAGATCGCGGTGCTCAGGAACGGCTCCGTCACCTTCTGCGATCTGCACGGCAGAATGGTAGAGAAAGAGCTCAAAACCGCCGACTGGGATGAGGACTCTGCTGAAAAGGGCGGCTATCCTCACTTTATGATCAAAGAGATCCACGAGCAGCCCGTAGCGGTCAAGACCACCATCACTCCGCGTATCGAGGACGGCATGCCCAACCTCTCCGAGTGCGGCATCACTCCCGAAACCCTCAGAGATGTCAACAATATCTTCATCGTCGCCTGCGGCACCGCGATGCACGCCGGCATGGTAGGCAAGTATATCATCGAAAAATACGCGCGCGTCTCCGTCACGGTCGATATCGCCTCGGAGTTCCGCTACCGCGATCCGCTGATCGGCGAGGGCGACCTCGTCATCATCATCAGCCAGTCGGGCGAGACCGCCGACAGCAAGGCGGTCCTGAACCTCGTCAAAGGCACCGCCGCAAAGTCGCTCGCCATCGTCAATGTCAAGGGCAGCTCGATCGCGAGAGAAGCGGACATGGTCATCTATACCCACGCGGGTCCCGAGATCGCCGTCGCCTCTACCAAGGCGTACATGGTACAACTTGCGGTCATCTATCTCTTGGCGTTCGAGATGGCTTACGCCAAAGGCAAGATCGACAAGGGCAAGTGTCAGCGGCTGACAGCGGAGCTTACGCGCATCCCCGATGTCATCAAGGAAACGATCGATAAGGTCGTTGACCAATGCCAGTATATCTCGACCAAGCTGATCACCGCGGACAGCCTTCTTTACATCGGCAGAGGGCTTGACTACGCGCTCTCGATGGAGGGCTCCTTGAAGCTCAAGGAGATCAGCTACATCCACTCGGAGTCTTATGCGGCGGGCGAGCTCAAGCACGGCACCATCTCGCTGGTGGAAGAAGGAATGCCGGTGATTGCCGTGGCGACCCAGAACAGGTTGATCGAAAAGACCGTGTCGAACATCAAGGAGGTCAAGGCACGCGGCGCGATGACGATCGTCATCTGTGACGAAGAGGCGGACATCGATAAGGACGCCGCCGATTATCTCATCCGCATTCCGAAGCGATACGAGGTGCTGATGCCGATGGTCGCGACCGTTCCGATGCAGCTTCTCGCGTATTATACCTCGGTCAACAAAGGCAACGATGTTGACAAACCCCGTAATCTGGCAAAATCCGTTACGGTGGAATGATACTGATCCTTTATCAAGGATTAGTATAACAAACCTGAAATGTCTGTCTTGCGCAAAACAAGCAAAGGCGTACTCTGTTTTCGGAGTACGCCTTTGTCAATTCATTTATATTTGGAAGGTGATCATATGACAGTAGAATTTTGGTTTTTGATCGGAGCCGCGCTGGTATTCTGGATGCAGGCAGGATTCGCGATGGTGGAGGCAGGCTTCACCCGCGCGAAAAACGCCGGCAACATCATCATGAAGAACCTGATGGACTTCTGTATCGGTACGGTGGTGTTCGCGCTCTTGGGCTACACCATCATGATGGGTGAGGATACGCTCTTCGGGCTGATCGGTATCCCGAACATGGATCTGATCACGCACTTCAAGGAGTTTATCGCATCCCCCTCAAACGGCGACTTCACCGCCGCGTCCACATTCGTATTCAACCTCGTTTTCTGCGCGACGACCGCAACGATCGTTTCGGGCGCGATGGCAGAACGCACGAAGTTCAGCGCATACTGTATTTACTCGGGTGTGATCTCCTTATTCATCTACCCGATCGAAGCCCACTGGATCTGGGGCGGCGGCTGGCTCTCTCAGCTCGGCTTTCATGACTATGCCGGTTCCTGCGCGATCCACATGGTCGGCGGTATCGCGGCACTGGTGGGCGCTTGGATCTTAGGTCCGAGGCTCGGTAAATACGAGCGCGACGAGAACGGCAAGGTGATAAAGGTCAACGCCTTCCCCGGTCACAACATCGTCATCGGCGCTTTGGGCTGCTTCATCCTGTGGCTCGGCTGGTACGGCTTCAACGGCGCGGCGGCGACCACTCCCAGTGAACTCGCGTCGATCTTCCTGACCACCACGATCGCTCCCGCAGTCGCGACCTGTACCACCATGATCTTCACATGGATCAAAAACGGCAAGCCCGATGTCTCTATGTGTCTGAACGCGTCGCTCGCGGGCTTAGTCGGTATCACGGCAGGCTGCGACGCATTAGACGCCATCGGCGCGACCGTTGTCGGTATCGTATCCGGCATCCTGGTCGTTGTCGTCGTCGAGGTGCTCGATATGAAGATCCATGTCGACGATCCCGTCGGCGCGGTCGGCGTCCATATGGCAAACGGCGTCTGGGGTACGATCGCGGTCGGTCTGCTCGCAAATCCCGACGCTCCCGCCGGACTCTCCGGCCTGTTCTACACCGGCGACTTTACACAGCTCGGCTTACAGCTCTTAGGTTTTGTCTCTGTCGCCGCGTACGCGGCGGTCATGATGATCATCACCTTCAAGATCATCAAGAAGACCGTCGGGCTCAGAGCGTCCGCCGAAGAAGAGATCATGGGTCTCGATATCACTGAGCATGGTCTGCCCTCTGCCTACGCGGGCTTCATGGCGCAGAGCGAGGACTACAGCGCCTACGGCGAAGACATCACTGTCGTCACGGGTGATACCCCCCTCGCGGAGGCGGTCGAGGTCAAGACCGTACCCAACTTTGAAAAGGGCGATCATAAATTCACGAAGATCGAGATCATCCTAAAAGAAGCGCGCTTTGAAAAGCTCAAGAGAGCAATGGCGAAGCTCGGTATCACCGGCATGACCGTCACCCATGTCATGGGCTACGGTACCCAGAAGGGCAAGCCCGAATACTACAGAGGTGTTCCGATGCAGACGAACCTGCTTCCCAAGATGCAGGTAGAGATGGTCGTTTCGGCGATACCGGTCAGAGATGTCATTGAGACCGCAAAGAAGGCGCTCTATACCGGCCATATCGGCGACGGCAAGATCTTTGTCTATGATGTGGAGAATGTCGTCAAGATCCGCACCGGTGAAGAAGGCTATGACGCGCTGCAGGGCGATGAATAAGCAGCATTTGTAAGGACTTTCGAAAGCCCCGATCCGCTCTCTTATCATCAATAGGTATAGTTTCCTTTACCAACCTATCACATCACAAAGATAAAAGCTCCTTAGGCACGATATTATTGACGGGCTTTCTGAAGTTATACAGGCTGTGAGCCTCACTCACAGCCTGTATTTTATTCTAAAAGAAAACCTTCCGCGTATAGCGAAAGGCTTCGTCCGTAATTCTTATCTCATCGGGCGCGGACCGGTTCTCCGATCATCCCCCGTGATCACTTCAAGAACTTTTTGAGCGTCGTGATATCCGTATCGGGCAGGAACTTCTGCATATGTGATAGGATCCGCTCGTAGGATTCTTCGGGGGTGCGGCTGTAGACATTCTCTTTAAAAAACTCTCCCATGAACCGCTCGGGCGTAGAATACTCCGCGACGCCCCAGCCGTAGGGGTTGCCGTACCTGTCCTTCATATAGACAAAGTCGCTTATCAGCACATAACACTGGCTATGCAGCCGGTTGATCATGGTATCGAATCCCTTGACCCCGCCTTTGCGATAATTGCCGAGCTCCTTGAGCCGCTTCGAAAGGATGGGCGCTTCTCTCTCGATCAGATCGTAGAGCTGCTTATCCTTCAAGGGGGCGAGCCCGTCGTCGTAGCGCGCGTCAAAGTCATAGCCGTCGCGGCGGTAGTTCGCAAAATCGAAGAACCACTCACGGCTGATGTAGCACGCCTTCTTCTCAAAGAACTTACCGTAGGCGCAGCCGGTCTCGCGGATGACGGGACCCTTCCACTCCCACGCGCTCCACTCTCCTGTAGACGGATCATACCAGGAGTCCTGCGTGATATGCTCTTCAATCGAGAAGCCCGCGATCGAGTTCTCAAAGAACGGCAGAAAGCCGAACCTGTCGATCGCGTCGATCAAGTCCTCTTTGCTGTCGATCAGTAAATCCTTGAGCTCTGTATTCATCAGTATTCTACCTTCAATGTGTCGATATGATAAGTTCGCTTGAACTCTTCTTCATCCTTCTTGGAGCGAATAAGCATCACCTCGGTGAAGTGTCCGTCTTTTTTGTCTTTGAAGCCCGCGACCTTCTCGCCGGTGCAGACGGAGCTCCTGATCACCGCGGTCTGCCGCTCGGGGTCATAGGAGGATGTCTCAAACCGCCCTCTGAAGGATCCGGTATCTCTGTGGAAAAAAGACATAGCAAAAACCTCTTTTCGATCCGTAAAAGTTTCTTTTTTTATTATAACAGAGAAAAGCTCCCGTGTCCATATAAAGATCAGACGAAAAGGAAATCCCGACCGCACCGCGCGATCGGGATCAATCTGTTATTCAATAGACGCCGTCTTGTAGATGAACTTCACTTCGCCGTCCATCTCATCGGAGAGACCGGAATAAGTCTTGTAGCTCTTTGAGACATCCACCGTCGCTCTGAGGCGCGCGGAGAGCGTAGAGAGATCGTCGGAGAAGAAGGAGGTAATCTTTGAGATACCCTCTTCGTTGAAGGTCTTGAGACCGTCTGAGAGCTGCATCGAACCGTCCGTGAGCTTCGAGACGCCTTCGACCAGCGCGGGCACGCCATTCTTAAGGGTCAGGATTCCGTCACTGAGCGCCTTGGATCCCGTCTTGAGATCTTCAGAGCCCTTTGAAAGCTGAGCGGTGCCTTTGGACAGTGCGGCTGCGCCCTGAGCCGCTGAAGACACACCGCCGGTATAGGTGCCGATGCCCGTATCGAACGCGCTGTACGCATCGAGCTGAGTAATCAGGTTTTTGATCTGCTCTCTGCCGGATTTTGCTTTGGAGAGCGCGTCTTTGATCGCGTTTTGGACTGTGTCGGACAGAAGCTGTTCTTCAATGAGCGCTTCTATCTTCTCATCGACAGTCGACGCAATCAGCGCTTTGACCTCGTCTGAGTTCATATTCTCGTCGGTCTTCGCCTGAACGCCCGCCTCGATCTCTTCGCTCTGAAGCTGAGCGGTGACGGCGGCTTCGACCTGAGTGACGGTCTGATCATCAACAAGCCCCGCGCTGACGGCGGCTTCGTATTCTTCGACCGTGTAGCCCAGCGATGCGATCACCGCGGCACGGATCTGTGCCTCGACCGCCTGTCTGACCTTCGCTTCGACCGATTCTCTGACCGCGGCGGTGACGGCTGCGGTGACCGTATCCCGCTCGGCTTCGACGGCGGCAGATACCTGATCCTTCGCGGCAGCTTCTGCCTGAGCTCTGACATTCTCGTCGGAGAGCTGCTCGATCAGACCGCCCAATACTTGCTGATAATTCTCTCCGGTCAGCGTTTTGACCTCGAGGCCCTGCTCCGAGAGCGTCTTCTGCGCGGCAGCGAGGATGGATGAGAAGACCTGCTGTGAGCCGCCCCTGAGCGCGGCGTTATTGTCGGAAAGCTGTGAGAGTCCTAAGGAGAGATCGAGCGCGCCGGTATCGATCTGAACCGCTCCCGCGTTCAGCTGTGCGGCGCCGTCTGTGAGCGCCTGAGCGCCCGAGTAGAGCTGATCGATCCCGTCAGCGAGGTCGCCCGACTTCTCGAGCAGTGTGGACAGTCCGTCGTACAGCGCACTTGATCCGTCGATCAGGGCGCCCATCGCCGTATCAAGCTCGGCCATCGAGTCCTTCATATCATCGATCTGATCAAGATCGCTTGTATCGATATCGTTAAAGACATCGTTCACCGCGATCGTGATCGTAGAACCAAGCTCAAAGTCCTCTGTCTCCGCGGTGATCTCCACATAGTCCGGGATCTCCAGCTCGGAAAAATTAAGCTTTAAGTTGTCGGAGAGACCCGGGAACGCGAGACCCGCGACGATGGTGCGGTCTCCGTCAGAGATCACCTTTCCGTTCGTGACCTCGACATCGGAGAACTTGTCGCCGTCTAAGAGAAGCCCCGTGAGCATCACGAAGGGAACATAGATCTTCTCCTTCTTGCCGTCGATCTCGACGGTTCTGTACTCTTTGTTCTCATAGTCAAAGCGGATGGTCACCCTGCCGGACTTGCCCTTGAGATCATCGGGAGAGATGCTCTTACCGTCGAGCTTGTAGGAGACCGAGAGGTCGACGGGCAGCGGCTCTTCCCCTTCGCCTTCGACATAAAGATCCTTACCGCCCGTATTCCAGACCTGCATATTCTCCTCGTTGAGGGTATAGCTTTCGTCGCCCTTTAAGTTCTTGATATTCTTCAGGTTCGAGAAATCGGTGATCGTGTCCCTGTGATCCTTATTCTGAATCCAGTCGGAGACGATGATCTTCTCCACCGTGCCGTCCGCGGACGCCATCACATAGACGCTCTCGTCCTTAAACACCTTCTTTGCTTCGTCGGGGGTAGCCTTCACGCCCTTTTCGCCGCTTGCGGGCGCCGAGCTCAGAGTAAAGGCGAAAGCGGTGGTCACCGCCGAGAGCAGAACGATCATCACACACAGTGTGACCGATAATACTTTGATGAGTTGTTTCATATCAAAAACCTCCTATGATTTAATACAGGATTTCATTTTCAATGTTGTCACGCAGACGAGCCTGTCGCACAGCATCAAGAGCGCGGGCAGGATGAAGATAACACACAGCATCGAGATGACGGCGCCCCTTGCCATCAGCATACACATCGAGCTGATGATGTCGATATCGGAGTAGACCGCAACACCGAAGGTGGCGGCGAACAGCCCCATGCCGCTGACGATGATCGAGGGGATCGAACTCGACAGAGCAGCCGTAACCGAAGACCTCTTATCCTTACCCGAGAGGCGCTCGGTCTTGTATCTGGTCGTCATCAGTATCGCGTAGTCGACGGTCGCGCCGAGCTGGATGGTGGAGATGCAGATGGGCGCGATGAACGGCAGCGACTGGCCTAAATAATGCGGCAGTCCTAAGTTGATAAAGATCGCGAGCTCGATCACCGCGATCAGGATAAACGGCAGCGAGATGCTCTTCTCGACCAGCGCGATGATCACGAAGATCGCGAGGATCGAGACGAGGTTGACGACCTCGAAGTCGTGACCCGTGGTCTCGATCATATCCTTCATACACGGCGCCTCGCCGATGAGCATACCGCCCTCGTCGTATTTCTTCAGGATCGCGTTGAGAGAGTCGATCTGGGCGTTCACCTTGTCTGACGCGGCGTGATACTCGGAGTTGATGAGAAGCAGCTCCCAGTTGTCCGACTCGAGCACGCTCTTGAGCTTCTCGGGGATGACCTCTTCGGGAATCGACGATCCGATCAGAGACTCCATCGAGAGCACATAGCGCACGCCGTCGACCGCTTCCATCTCGCGGCACATCTCGCGGACATCCTTCTGATCGGTGGAGGAATCGATCATCACCATATGGGTGGAGGCGATATCGAACTCGTCGCTGAGCTTCGTGTTTGCGATGACGAACTCCATATCCTCAGGCAGGCACTGCGCCATATCGTAGTAGACCTCGCTGTTTGTTTTGGAATAGCCGTAGAACGCGGGCGGGATCAATAATATAAAAATAATCAGAAAAACGGGGAATATCCTGATCAGTCCCGACGAGAACTTCTTCATATCCGGGATCAGTGAGCGGTGCGCGGTCTTGACAAGGATGGGGTCAAGGATCAGGATCAGCGCGGGCAACACCGTCACACATCCCAAGACGCCGAACAGAACGCCCTTCGCCATCACGATACCGAGGTCTCTGCCCAGAGTAAAGGTCATAAAACACAGGGCGATGAAGCCCGCGATCGTGGTGACCGAACTGCCTAAGACAGAGGTGAAGGTGTTGTGCACCGCCACCGCCATGGCTTCTTTCTTGTCTTCATAGAGGCGCTTCTGCTCGTTGTAGCTGTGCCACAGAAAGATCGAGTAGTCCATCGTGACCGCGAGCTGCAAGACCGCTGAGAGTGCCTTGGTGATATAGGAGATCTCGCCGAGGAAGAAGTTCGTGCCTAAGTTCAGGACGATCATCATCCCGATCGAGAGAAGAAACACCACCGGGGTCAGCCAGTTGTCGAGGAACAGCATCATCGCGGCAAGCGCCAGCGCAACCGCGATCGCGACATAGACGGGCTCCTCCCTTTCGCACAGATCCTTCAGATCCGTCACAAGCGCAGAAAGACCCGAAACAAAGCACTGTTTGCCGGTGACCGCTCTCAGCTCTCTGATCGCGTCCATCGTCTCATCGGACGAGGTCGAGGTATCAAAGAACACCGCGATCAGGGTACAGTCGCCGTTGTTAAACGCATCGTAGATCTTGTCGGGCAGGAGCTCCTTCGGGATGCTGATATCCGCGAAGCTCGAGTACCACAGAGCGGTATCGACATGGTCGACCTCTTTGATATCGTCGACGAGAGCGGAGACATCCTTATCCTCCATGCCTTCCACAACGATGAACGAGAACGCTCCCTTGGAGAATTCTTCCATCATCAGATTCTGACCCTTGACCGTATCCATCGTCTCGGGCAGGTAGGTCAGCATATCGTAGTTGATGCGGGTAGAGAGCATCCCGATGAACGACGGGATCAGCAAAATAAGCGCGATGATCACGATCGGGACTCTGAACCTGACAATCGTTCGAGCAAGCTTCATTCTTTCACCTTCTAAAGCATTTGGTTAATATTGCTAATATACTATAGTCGTTTTTAGCGGTTTTGAACATACACAAACCTTGGCGAGTGTGCTGTTTTTGCGCAGATAACCGCTTTTGCCCAAATACAACAGAAGCGAGTAAGCATATGCTAACTGAGCACTGCTGCTATTATAACGCACTTTTTAAAAAAAGAAAAGGGGTTTTTTGAAATAATTTTGTCCATTGACGAAAGAACGCTTTTGGCATATAATAGAGGCAGTTCTTTTGCGGGAGGAATATGATGTCCAATCTCACGACAAAAGCAATCAAAGAATCCTTCTTTACCTTGCTTTCGAAAAAATCGATCGATCAGATCACCGTCAGAGATATCACCACTCTCTGCGGGGTATCGAGAAACACCTTCTACTATCACTACGAAGATATTACCGCGCTTTTAGAGGAGATGATGACCGAGATGGTCGACGAGCTGATCGAGAAGTACCCCTCGATCGCGTCCTTGGAACAGGGCGTAGAGGTCGCGGTAGAGTTCGTTCTTCAGATCAAGACCGCCGCGATGCATGTCTACAACTCCGACAGGCGCTTCATCTATGAGCGCAGCCTGATGCGTCTGTGCCGCCATGTGTCGAAGACGATGGTAACCTCCGCCGTCCCCGAGGGCAAGGTGACGGATGAAGAGCGGGAGCTATTGATCAACTACTACAAGTGTATGTGCTTCGGCTTTATCATCGACTGGTGCGACAACGGGCTCAAGCCCGGCTACGCCGAAAACTTCAAGAAGCTCATCGAGCTGAGGAAGAATCTCTTCGGTTTTTTGTTGGAGGATCTCTCCGAATAGAACAATTAACCTAATATGACATATTCACCGACACCGATATTTTCGGCGTCGGTTTCTTTTTTATCCCAAAGAAGCTGTTTGACAGCAGCAAACCATTTATTCGTTTTGACAACGAGTTTTTAGTATTTTAACACAATTTTCCCGTCACTTCTATTACAATAGTTTCGAGGTGAGAAATATGCTTTTCTGCGAGAAACTTCGACTGCTGATCGAAGAACGGAATCTGACACAAAAACAGGTCGCCAAAGACCTCAACATCGCGCCGTCTACGATGGGCGGCTATGTACAGGGCATCAGTCAGCCCGACTTTGATACCTTGAAGCAGCTGGCGGGGTACTTTGATGTGTCGACCGACTACCTGCTTGACGCGCCCGAGAAAGAGCGCGGCGGAGCGTTGGAGGACGAGCTTTTAAGAGTCTTTCGCTCTATGACGCAGGAGCAGAAGTCGATCTTCATCGATCAGGGAAAAGCGTTTCTCAAAGCAAATTCAAAAATTTAGAATCGAAATAACGGAGCAATCAAAATGGGAAAATTAATCAAAAATAACGCCCCCGCGACGATCGCGGCGCGCAGGTGGCAGGATGTTGTCGAACGGATCATCGTCAGCATCATCTCGGTACTGGTGTTTCTCGCGTTCGGATTTGTCGCTTTGATGAGCATTTTTCAGACAAGCGAGATCGATCCTAATGCGTATATCAACGAACATATCCTCTATCAGGGGGACAATGTTCTGTTGAATCTGATGCTGATGGCGATCATCTTCGCCGTCATCTTCCTATGCAGAAGATACTACGACTTTTTTGCCCGCGTGAATATGCGAGTAATGGAGATCGCGCTGGTCCTGTATGTACTGATCCTCGGACTGATCTGGGTGCTCAATGTCCAGTGTGTCCCCGCCGCCGACAGTGCGAATGTCTTCGAGGCCGCGACGGGCGCCGCGCAGGATAACTACACGGGGCTCACCTCAAACGCGCTCTTCTATAACCATGACTACTATGGGAACAACTCATACTTTTTGTTCTATCCGTTCCAGCTCGGGTTTGTCTTCATCTGTGAGATGATCTACCGCGTCTTCGGCGTATCCACCGCTATCCCGCTCGAAGTGATCAATGTGATCTGTCTCTCCCTTGCGTATCTCGGTATCGCGAAGATCACGAAGCTCCTCTTTGAGCGCAAAGCGATCGAATTCATCGCGATCGTAATGATGATCGGATGCCTCCAGCCCATTCTCTTCACCCCCTTTCCCTACGGCAACATCATGGGCATGAGTCTCGCGATCTGGGCGAGCTACTTCTTGATCAGATATATGAAGTCCGATCGATGGCTGATGCTGATCCCGTCGGGGATCCTGCTCGTTTTCGCAACGCTCGCAAAATATAACAATATGATCTACTTGGTCGCCTTCGGCATCGTGCTGTTGATCCACGCGATCAAAGAGAAGAAGTGGCAAAGCATCGCGTTCATCCTCATCGCCTCCGTCTGTGTCGTGGGCGCAAGCAAGCTCGTCATCCTCTCCTATGAGAACAGAAGCGGTGAGCAGTACGGTTCCGGCGTCTCTCAGACCTTATACCTCGATGTCGGCCTGCAGGAAAGCTACATGGCGCCCGGATGGTATACGGACATCGGTATGAGGACCTTCATGAACAACGGCTTTGACACGAATGCCGCGAATGCCGCCGCAAAGATGGATATACAGAACCGTCTCGATGCCCTTTCCGCCGACACCTCAAAGGGATACGACTTTTTCTCGAAGAAGATCTTAAGCCAGTGGAATGAGACGACCTATGAGAGCGTCTGGGTCAGCAAGGTCAAGCGCCACTACAACACCGATACTCCAACCGGCATCGTCAGCGATATCTATGACAGCGACTTGGGCAAATTCTTAGGCGGATACTTTGATCTCTATATGCAGATGCTGTTCTTCCTCTTCGCGTACGGGATTATCGCACTGATGATCCGAAAGAAGACGGACATCTGCAAGATCCTATTGCCGCTCATACTCTACGGCGCGTTCTTGTACCATCTTCTGTTTGAGGGAAAGAGCCAGTATATCCTGACCTATATCATCCTGTTAATCCCCTTCGCCGCGTGGGGCGCGCTGGATCTGATGGACAGCAAGGTAAACTTCATCCCCGTCAGGAAAAACCGCAAAACCTACGGCAAGAAGAAAAAGGTCTGATGAAAACGCCGTATAAAAGAGCGGTTCAGAGCGTACTGCTGACGGTGGTTATCCTCTGTATCCTGCTTTCGGCGGGCTCTCTCCATGTCTTCTCTGAAGAAGCGGACATCTCGCTCTCACAGAGCGGGACGCTGAAAGCAGGCAGGAACTTCTACATCTCGGTCAGCGCGAATATATCTATGGGCGCGCTGGATACAGAGATCTCCTTTGATCCGGATTTCATCGAGTTTCGGTCGGCGACTGCCGATGACAGCGAGGACTTCGTCCGCTTCTCTCAGAAGGACGGCAAGGTTTCTCTGATCTACTCCCGCACACAGCCAAAGTCGGGTACCCTGTTCACCATCAAGCTCAAAGCGCTCAAAAACGGCGAGACCGCAGTGACCGTTACCCCTCTGTCGGGTATCGGCTCGGATGAGCGGGCGTTCTCCTTCTCAAACGCGCATATTCTCAGCCTGACGCTCGGTAATAACGCAGGCGCGTCCGCGTCATCGACCCGCCGTTCCTCGTATCGGTCTTCCGGCTCAAAGAGCGCGTCGTCTGCAAGATCCCCTTCGTCTTCTTCCGGCAAAGCGGGTGATTCTGATCTAAGCTCCTCAAGGAGCGTCTCCGAGAAGGTCGTCGACTTCTCCCGCAAAGACGAGAGCATCCTTAGGCCGATCCTCATCGGCTCCCTCTCGGCATTTGCTGTCGCCGCTCTTCTGACAGCGGGGATCCTGATCGGCAGGAGAACAAAAAAGAAACCCGAATCGAATGAGCCCGAATAAAGAAGAAAAGCTGAGCAACTAAAAAGCTGCTCAGCTTATTTTTTTGATTTTAATAATTTTCCGCGTGGATCTCAAAGTAGCTCTGCGGATGACTGCAAACGGGACAGACCTCGGGCGCCTTGGTGCCGACAACGATGTGTCCGCAGTTGCGGCACTCCCACACCTTGACCTCGCTCTTCTCAAAAACTTTGGCGGTCTCGATGTTATGAAGCAGCGCGCGATAGCGCTCCTCGTGGTGCTTCTCGATCTCGCCGACCATCCTGAACTTTGCCGCGAGCTCCGGAAAGCCCTCTTCCTCGGCGGTCTTCGCAAAGCCCTCGTACATATCCGTCCACTCGTAGTTCTCGCCGTCTGCGGCGGCGCCTAAATTCGCTTTGGTATCTCCGATACCCTGTAGCTCCTTGAACCACATCTTCGCGTGTTCCTTCTCGTTGTCGGCGGTCTTTAAGAACAGCGCAGCGATCTGCTCAAATCCCTCCTTCTTCGCCTTGGACGCGAAGAAAGTATACTTGTTTCTCGCCTCGGATTCTCCGGCAAAAGCCGCCTTAAGGTTCTTCTCTGTCTGTGTTCCTTCGTACGGATTGGACATCATGATTCCTCCTTGATATTCTCTGATTTTCTCTTTCTATGATTAGCATATCGGAATATGCTCGAATTATACGGTCAAATATGCAGTGACGCGAGCACCTCTCCGACCTTGTCGTGGATCACAAGATCCGCGTGAGAGTCATACGGGGTCTCGTCACGGTTGATAAGGACAAGATGATTCCCTCTGAAATAGCGGATATACGACGCCGCGGGATAAACCGTCAGAGAGGTGCCCGCGATGATCAGCGTGTCGGCACGGCTGATATCATAGACCGCTTCTTCTACCACATCTGTAGGAAGCGGCTCTTCGTAGAGCACAACATCGGGCTTGATGATGCCGCCGCACTCACACTGAGGCACGCCTTCACTCTCAGCGATAAAGTCCACATCATAGAAGCGGTGGCACTTCATGCAGTAATTTCTCAAGACCGAGCCGTGAAGCTCATGGACGCGCTTGCTGCCTGCCGCCTGATGCAGACCGTCGATATTCTGGGTGACGACTGAGAGCAGCCTGCCGTCCTTCTCCCATTTCGCGAGTGTCAGATGCGCTTTGTTGGGCTTTGCCGTAAGGCAGAGCATCTTCTCTCTGTAAAAGCGGTAGAACTCCCCGGGCTTATGTACAAAGAAGCTGTGGCTCAGGATCTCCTCGGGAGGATAGTCGTACTTCTGATGATACAGACCGTCCTGTGAGCGAAAGTCGGAGATCCCCGACTCGGTGGATACCCCCGCGCCGCCGAAGAAGACGATCCTCTTCGAGCCTTCTATGATGCTTCTCAGTTCTTCGATCTTGTCTGTCATGATGATCTCCTGTTATTTTATGAATTTTAAAGCTATGAGAGCTCTTCAATGTCACGCCTTCGTCGTCGCTCGCCGTACTTGCCGAAAGCGGTCAAGAATGACCGCTTTCTCAGCTCGTGTCGTGTGGCGGCTCCTCCTCTCCCAAAAACGCGGGGCGTTTTTGGGTACCCGAACTCTCCGCTGATCCTCGTATAACTCCTGCTCGACTAACCACCCGTCGGACACGGTGTGTCCTCTGGGCGGTCCCGTCTCGATCCGTAATAACGGGATCCCGAAAATTCCCCGAATTTTGGGGAGAGGACGAATGGCAGAGCGAGTACAGAAATGACCGAAGGGGTCATTTCATCGAGCAGAGCCGATGAGGACGAGGCTCCGGCGCTCGGCGATTCTATATAAAAAAACAACCACCCTACTGGGTGGAAGCCTTTATGAGTGTTGGCATCCGGGCCGTCGCCAGCCAAGTATTTTCGGCACTACAGGGCTTAACTTCCGTGTTCGGGATGGGAACGGGTGGACCCCCTGCGTCATCAACACCAACTGTCACTGTCTCTCTGACAGCTTAGTTATCATAGCACACTTCTTTCAAAAATGCAAGCATTTTTTGAAATTTTTTTAAATTATTCTCAAAACCGCCCCGAATAAATTGACTATGGCCGTAAAAAGCATTATAATACATCATAGCAACACAAAATGAAACATTTTGATGACGGAGTTGAATTTATGATAAAAAAAATCATTTCTCTGATATTAACGCTCTCTCTGCTGTGCTCGACGGCGGTGATCTTCTCCGCTTGCTCCGGGGTAGGCTCAAAGGACTTCCCGCTGACGATCGGGGATGTCACCATCAAGTCGGAGCCGAAGAACATCGTCGTGCTCAACGACAACTTCGCCGACATCGTATCCTACATCGGCTATGATGTCAAGATGGTCGGCAAGGGCTACGGCTGTGACCAGGAGTTCTTAAAAATCGTCCCCTCTGTCGGCACCGCGGACAATCCCAGCATCGACACCATCACAAGCTATGAGACCGATCTGGTCATCGCGGACGAGACCCTCTCACAGAAGTCGAGAGACAAGCTCAGTGAAGCGGGCGTCACCGTCGTCTCCTTCTCAAACGCTGAGACGATGGACGATCTCAAGACCTTGTACAGCAACCTCGGCACCGTGATCGGCGGCAAGGTGACCGGTAAAGAAAAAGGCGAAGAGGCATATGACGACCTGATCAACACCCTGAGCTCCTTCAAAAAGACCGTCTCCGGCGTCGTCAAGACACAGGCGTATCTCTACATCGACGAGAGAGGCGCGCTGTGCACCTTCCCGAAGGGTTCGATGGCGGCACAGTTTTTCTCCTATACCGGTGCTCTGAACACCTTCTCAAATCAGGAAGACGAGCTGGTTGTTACCGAACAGCTGAAGATGGGCACGCCCACCTACATCTTCTATGACGACGAGAAGGTTCTTGAGTATCTTAGAAACGACGAAGCGCTCTCAAAGCTCACGGCGCTCTCATCAGGCAGAACCTATCAGGTGCCGCTCAAGAACTTCTCCCGCCAGGGAACCACCATCTTCGACACCGTCTACAATATGATCAATGTGATGTTCGTCCAGTCGGAGGCGACCCCCGACGAAGAGACCGAGGCTGAGACTGAAGAGGTCACCGAGCCTCAGACAGAGGCAGAGACCGAAGCACAGGATACCGACTCCGATGACGACAGCTCAGCGGAACAGTTCGACGAATCGGAAGAATATCTCGATACCGACGAATAACAGATTTAAATAACAAAAAATTAATCCTACCGTGATCGATTAAAACGGTAGGATTTTTTATACTATACAGAATAAAACGCTTATTCTTCTACAGTGACGCATACGGTGACAGAGGTCTTGAGCGAGAAGTCGTCGGTCACGGAGTAGGTAACATAGTACTCGCCGGGCTTATCGGTAAGAACGCTCCCCATCATCTCGAGCTTGATGGTGATGTCGTTGCCGCAGATATCTTTCGCGGTGATACCGTCGAACGCCTTGAACTCTTCGCCCTTCTTCATGGTCCTGTCCTTCGCGCCGAGGATCTCGGGCATCTTGTCGAGATACGGGTTGCGCTTGTCGGGATCGGTGGGGTCCCATTTGACAGTGCCGCTGATCTTCACGGTGGCGGGGGTGCCTAAGGGATCCGCCTTCTCGCTGTCGTCGATTACCTTAACAGGGGTATTCATCGGACAGTTCTTGAAGATCCAGTTGACATCCGAAACCATCATCCGCACACAGCCCTGAGAGGCGTTCTCGCCGAGCTTGTTGAACTCGTCGACCTTCAAGGTATCGTGATGACCTGACTTTGCATATGGGATCGAATGGAAGAGATACGGCCCCTGAAAGCCCGAGACATACATCCCGTAGACATTGCCGTAGAGCCCGTGCCAGTTCTCTTTAAAGTAGATATGATAGTCGCCGGTTGGCGTGATATCATCGCCCTTAGTGCCGCAGGAGGCCACCATCGCGCGCACCGGAACGGTGTACTTCTTGTTCTTGTCATAGGTATAGACCGTCACGGTGTTGGTGCGGCGGTTGACGGTGATGGAGTAGAGGCCGCTCTTCGAGCTCTTCTGATTCTCTGTGAGAACATCCTCGTTTGCGGTGATCGCGGTGGTGATCTCGTCGGGACGGGTGATCTCAGCCTTGCCCTCGACCTTGAAGTCACACACAGCGGAGAAACCGTTGGACGAAGCGGTCACGCTCGCCTCTCCCTCTGAGAGGGCGTCCGCTCTGCCGGAGCTGTCTACCCTGACGACCTTCTCGTCAGAGGATACAAATTCCACCTGAGAAAGATCCACGGATTCAGGCAGCGCCAGTTTACAGACATCACCCTCTGCAAGGGTCAGGGTGATCTCCTGATTGTTCTCTATGGAGCTTACCACCTGCGTGGGCTCTCTTAAGGCGGAGCTTCTGTCGGATATGAAGTTGACGATCGCGACAACAGACACAAAAATAACCGCTGCGGCGACCACGGTCGACAGCGTCATAATCAAAAGGAATCGGATTTTGTTTCTGTTGAGTCTTCTGCCGTTTTTCGGTCGGGCAGATTTCACTTTCATTTTATCCATAGAAATCATTATACCGTTTTTGAATACATTAATCAAGTTACAGTTTTTTCCGATATGTAAAAATAAACTGTCGTCGGCTCGGATTTTTCTGTACATCTGTCAAAAACTATGCTAAAATAATGGCAAATATTCGAAGGAGATGAGCATATGTCCGAGATGATCTGCAAAAACATAAGATCCTGCAGCGCCTGTCAGCTGAGCAACCTAAGCTACTCCGATCAGCTGTTGTTCAAACAGAAGCGCTGTATCAGAACGCTCTCTCCTTTCTGCAAGGTCGAGCGGATTACGCCCTGTGATTCTCCCCTTCGCTACCGCAACAAGGCGCAGTTTGTCTTCAAAAAATCGGGCAGCCGCATCACCTACGGCATCTATAAGTCGACGACGCATACGATCTCTGAGACCGACGACTGTTTGCTATGCACAGAGCACGCAAATACGGTCGCGAGAGCGCTCTGTAAGCTCTTCTTATCCTTCAAGCTCAGACCCTATGACTACTACAAGGGTACGGGCTACATCCGCAGCGCGGTGATCCGAGAGGCGTTCTCCACCGGTGAGCTGATGGTGGTCATCAACGGCAATTCCCCTGTCTTCCCCGCGAAGAGGACCTTCGTCTCAGCGCTGTTGAAGGCGTGCCCCTTCATCACGACCGTTGTGCTGTGTGTGAACAAGAGCGACGAGAAGCTCTTCACCGGCAATGTGCAGGAGGTGCTCTTCGGGAACGGATATATCACCGATGTCCTCTGTGAGAAGCGCTTTCTCATCTCGCCGCAGTCGTTCTATCAGATCAATCCCATCGGAACCGAGCGGCTCTATCAGAAGGCGGTCGAGCTCGCTGCTTTGACCGGTAACGAGAATGTCCTCGACGCCTACTGCGGGGTCGGCACCATCGGCATCTGCGCGTCGGATCAGGCGAAGACGGTCTACTCGGTCGAGCAGAACCCGCAGGCGGTCAGAGACGCCGAGAAAAATGCGCGCTTAAACGGCATCGAGAATATCCGGTTCACTCAGGCGGACGCGAAGGACTATATCAAGACGCTCAGAGAACAGCACATCCCGATCGATGTCGCCCTCATCGACCCGCCCAGAGCGGGCTGCTCCCTCTCGTTCCTCAATACGCTCTCAAAGCTCTGCCCAAAAAGGATCGTCTACATCTCCTGCAACATCGACACCCAGAAGCGCGATATCGCGATACTACGGAACAAAGGCTACAAAGCACAGACCTGCTATCCGTTCGATCTGTTCGCGCAGACAAAGCATGTCGAATCAGTATGTTTGCTGACTCACAGCGATATAAGATCTTGACAGATTTTGTGACATATACCTTTTGTATGCGGTATATTCTTGTCATAATATGCACCTTACGGCACAGGATAACATATCATGCATATAGCCTATAGATGATTACTTGATTAAACGACAGAGTAATCAAAAATAAATTATCAAATATGTCAGCAACTTATTAGGTGCCAAGGTGGTACTGGTAGACGGTACAACCTTGACGCGATTAATGATCAAACACAATGTAGGAGTTTCAACAGAAGAAATCTACGAAGTCAAGAAGATCGACACCGATTTTTTCGCTGATGAGATATAATCAAAAAACATTTACTTTAGCGGTCGCTGTATCTGCGGCCGCTTTTGCTATAGACAAGCACCCGCTCTTTTGGTATAATAGCTTAAAGCATATTTTTGTGATGTGAAACGGGTCTAAGGAGGTCAGCATGGAGCGAATCGATCTTTATACCAAGGACAGGGTGCTCACCGGCAAGACGGTCGAGCGGCACACGAAGATCCCCGAGGGGTTCTATCGGCTGGTGGTGCATGTGTGCATCTTTGACCGATCGGGCAAGATGCTCATTCAGCAGCGCCAGACCTTCAAGGACGGCTACGCCGGCATGTGGGACCTTACCGCGGGAGGCGCTGCGCTCGCGGGAGATACTTCGGCTGAAGCGATCGAGCGCGAGCTCTTCGAAGAGATGGGCGTCAAGGTCGACTTCTCCGACCGTCGTCCGTCGGTCACCATCCACTTCAAGACCGGCTTCAACGAGATCTACCTCATCGAGGAGGACATCCCCGTCTCTGAGCTCAAGCTCCAGTACGAAGAGGTGCGCGACGCGAAATACGCCACCAAGGAAGAGATCATGACCATGATGAAGAAGGGTCAGTTCGTACCGTACAACACGGGACTCATCGAGCTCTTGTTCTTTATGAAGGGCAGGACCGGCGCGATCGTCGGGCTTGACTGATGGGTGACACGATGAACGGTCTGATCCTAAACGGCGATGACTTCGGGATGAATCAGCGCTGTTCTCTGGCGATCGCCGAGGCATTCGCGCGAGATATCCTCACCGACACCACGATGATGGCGACGGGAGAATACTTCTCTGAAGCGGTCGCGCTCGCAAGAGAAAAGGGCTTTGACGACAGGATCGGGATCCATCTGAACCTGACCGAAGGAGAACCGATCACCGTAGACATCAGAGAGATCCCTCTCTTTGTCATAGACGGCAAATTTCACAAAGCGTATCTGAAGAGACCCCGCTCGCTGACAGATGCGGAAAAAGCAGCAGTATACAGAGAACTCAGCGCGCAGGCGGCGCGGCTCGAGAATGCCGGGATCCGCATCACCCACGCCGACTCTCACCACTATATCCATACCTTCACCCACCTTGCGCCGATCGCCGCGAAAGTGTGCAGACAACACGGCATCCGAAGGATCCGCCTGAACCGCACCTTTGATACCCCGTCGCGCCCGAAGATCATAGACGGGCGCATCCCGAATGAATACTGGCGCGAGCAGGGCTTCGTCACATCCGATCACTTCGGAAGACTCTCTGATATCGAGGGCGGCGTCATCCCCGACAACACCGAGATCATGCTCCATCCGGACTATGACAAAAACGGCATCCTTATCGACCGCACCGGCGTCAAAGACGGCTGTGCAACGGGAAAAATATTAGGCTCCCTTTGGTAAAGGGAGCCTTAAGCTCTTGACAACACGCGGCATAGGGCATATAATATCAGTGTTGATAACTGAATATTATCTTCGGGGTAGGGTGAGATTCCCGACCGGCAGTATAGTCTGCGAGCGCAAGCACGATACGGTGAGATTCCGTAACCGACGGTAAGCCTGTATAAGGTCAAGTCCGGATGAGAGAAGATATGATGAAAAGCATCAAAAATGCGTTTAAGCTCTCGGAACCCCTAAATTCCGGGAGCTTTTTTCAAATCCAAATCATATCTTGCGGCAAACGCAAAGGAGAAAACATGAAAACAACTGACAAAAGGCTCAAGGCCGTTCTATGTATGGCGATGCTCTCGGCGCTCGCGGTCGCCGCGGATATCTTTCTGAGGATCCCCGGGATCGGCGGGTTTCTGACCTATGAACCGAAGGATGTCATCCTCACCATCGGCGCGTTCATCTTCGGACCCGTTCAGGGGCTCGTGATGTCCTTGGTCGTCTGTTTGATCGAGATGGTCACCGTCAGCTCCACAGGGCTGATCGGCTTACTCATGAACTTCCTCTCTTCGGGGGTGTTCGTCGGCATCAGCGCGGTCATCTACTGGAGGAAGAAGACCTTAGGCAGAGCGATCATCGGGCTGATCGCGGGCTCTCTCTCGATGCTCGTCGTGATGCTTCTGTGGAACTACATCCTCACCCCCATCTTCATGGGGATCGAGCGGGAGGCGGTCTTAGAGCTGTTCGTGCCGCTGTTGATCCCGTTTAACCTCCTCAAGGCGGCGCTCAACTCGGCGCTGATCCTGCTCTTATACAAGGGTGTCGTCACAGCGCTGAGAAAGTCGCACCTGATCGAAGAGCGGAAGTCTAACGACACCGAGCACAAGAAGACCAACACCGTGTTGATCATATGCGTCTCGGCGCTGATGGTCATCACCCTCGCGCTCGTGATGCTGATCTTTTCGGGCATCATCAGCATGTAATAAAGGATACGGACGCCGTTTTGATCGCGGCGTCCATTCTTTTTTTATTTTTAAAAATTTTTTCAAATATTTGTATAAAAAACGCACCCTGATCCGTTATAGATATAGAAGCGTTGATACGCTGACGATTCTATAACAAAAGGAGAGATTATCATGAAGAAGATCCTGTCGATTATAATGATCGCCGCACTGATGCTGACGCTGATGACGGTGCCCGCGTTCGCAGAGGATGAAGGCGCCGGTCCGGCTGACCCCGCCGGATACTACTTAGTCGGCTCGATGAACGGCTGGCAGGCTGACCCCGCCTATCTGCTTGAGAGAAATACGGAGCAGAGAGTCACGGAAGAATACACGATCACCCTCACCCTGTCCGCAAAGGATCAGTTCAAGATCGCGTATTTTGACGATACCCACACCACGATCGGTGAAGACAATCTCTACCCCGACGGGATGGGCAACGACCTGTCCGTTGATAAAGACGGCGAAGTGACGATTCGATTCTGCCCGAACGGCGACGGCGAGGACGACTGGACCGCGATGGTGAGCGATCCCTCAAAGAAGGTCGTCAAGATCGAGACCGCGCCCGAGCCCGGCTACTATCTTGTCGGCGATATCACACAGTGGAAGTTCATGCCGGTCAAGACCGTCTTCCTCTTCCAAAAGAACGAAGCGTCTTCGTATGAGGAATACTCCCTTGTCACGCTTTTTCATCACTCAGAAAGCTTCAAGGTCGTCTATTCCAAGGATGAAACAACGATCGCCGAAAACGGCTGGTATCCGGACGGTGTGGATAACAACATCACGGTCGACCGAGACGGATGGTACCGCATCACCCTGCGCCCGAACGGCGACGGAGAGAACGACTGGGTCGCGATGGGCTCGGATCCCCTAAAAAAGGTCATCAAGGTCGAGTTTGTCTCTCCCCTTGACGACACCCCGACAGAGCTGCCCTCAGCGGCTGTCTCCGAGGATCCGACCGAAGAGCCTCCTACGATCCTGCCGTCAGAGGCAGAGCCGACAGAACCCTCAGAGACAGAGTATCTCTATAAGGATAAATTCCTGCAGAAATTAGGGATGAGACAGCTCGTTTCTTACGACGAGTTGTATTGAGATCGACTGGGCAATGATCAAAGCGTATACCGATGAGGTCACAGCGTCTGAAAGTGTGCATCTTGTGTCGCGCAGAGTGATCGTCACAAGCGGCGAGAATAAACCGTTCACTTTTGGCTGCGGCATCTATGATGTGGAGAAGGATGAATTCATCGATATTCTGAAAGTCGACTTTGAAAGCTATGACGGGATGGAAGAGGTGTTCAACGCCACCTCCTATGGCAGGCTTCTGGGTGATGTAGATCTCGACAACAAGATCACCGTTGTCGACGCTACGATGATCCAGCAGTGTCTCGCCAGTCTCAGAGATCTCAACGACGAGATCAAGAAACCGCTCGGGGTTTTATCTATTCCCGTAAGCTATTATTCAGACTATGACCTCGACGGCGATCGCACCATTATCGACGCGACCAAAATCCAGAGATATCTTGTGAGTTTAGAATAAACGGAAATCTATCCGTTATATCTATAGAAGCTGAAAAAACGACAAAAAGGAGCTATCACTATGAAAAAAATAATATCACAGTTTTTAACCGTTCTTCTCTTATGCTCCTGTCTCGTGATAACAGCGAGTGCGGAGAACAACAAGATTTTTCCACGACTGCAAGAGGTCATCAAAGGTTCTGATCCGGATGAGATGATCCTCATCGCGATAAATCTGTCCTATGAGAGCAAAAATGTCAGAGATATGCCCTCGTGGCCCGATGACGCGGCGGCGCGCAGGGAGCTCAGAGAATATATCACCTCCCATA
>CAJOII010000038.1 GCA_905234535.1 uncultured Ruminococcus sp. | reverse complement strand
ATCGGCAAGGGAGTTCGCTTCGGTGACAACTGCAAGCTTTATCCTTATTGTCATATAATGGGTTCTTTGAAAGAAGACACCAAAGAAAACGGTATTTTCAAAAAAGCCAGTTTCGGTAACGACTGTATTATCGGCGCGGGAACTGCGATTATCGGACCGGTTCAGATCGGGGACGATGTCACTATCGGGGCTCACGCAGTTGTCAGCAAAGATGTTCCTTCTCATTCGGTAGTAAAAAATGTCAATGATATCCGACCGAAACGCGAGAGCGAGATTCCCGAGAAATATAAAAAGCAGAGTTGACGAGATAAAGGACAATTTTTTATGAACAAGTCAAGATCCCAAAAAGCTTCTCTAAATATTACAACCAACGCGCTCCTTGAAATTGTCACGATGATCAGTACCATGATTCTGCCGAGATTTGTTCTGAAGTATTTCGGCTCTTCCTATAACGGTATTGTGTCTTCCGCTTCTCAGTTTTTGAGTTTGATTTCTCTTCTGACCCTCGGGGTGACAGCGTCTACCAGAGTCGCGCTTTATCAATCTCTCGCAAAAAATGATAATCACGCGACCAGTGCGATTGTTCGCGCCACAGAGAAATATATGCGAAAGGTCGGTTTAGTCCTTCTGGTATATATTATCGGGCTCGCTATCGTATATCCGTTGGTGGTTCATACCGATTTCGGTTTCTGGGATGTATCCTTCCTGATTTTTATTGTGGGAGCAAGTTCATTCGCAGAGTACTACTTCGGTATTACCTACAGGACCTTCCTGCTTGCGGATCAGTGTGTTTATATCTCCAATGTTTTTTCAATTATTGCGCTCATCCTCAACACCGGTCTGTCGATTTTTCTGATTACAAGCGGTTTTTCCATTCAGATCGTAAAGCTGTTCAGTGCGATGGTGTTCTTTTTACGCCCGTTGCTTCAGAACATTTATGTCACCAAAAAGTATAGTCTTGATAAACATTGTGAGCCGGATAGATCCGCCTTGGACAAACGCGGCGACGCGACCGCGCTCGCGCTCGCGAATATTGTTCACGACAACACGGATATCGTTGTTCTGACTGTCTTCACTGATGTCAAGACCATCTCTGTTTATACCATTTATAACATGGTGATGAACGGACTCAAAAAGATCCAGCAGGTGATGACTACCGGAACAGAGCCGATCTTCGGCAATATGTGGGCGAAAAAGGAATATGAGGCTATCAAGAGAAATCTTGCGGTTTTTGAATTTTTCATCACATTCTTTTTATCGGTCGTTTTTTCCTGCGCAATGGTGTTGCTGCTGCCGTTTGTCTCCATTTATACCTCCGGCATCACAGATGTAGAGTATGTGCGCCCGGCGTACGGTATCGTGATTTGCGCGGCGTTTATCTTTCTCGGTCTGAGGGCGCCGTATCTATCTTTGGTTCAGGGCGTAGGACATTATAAAGAGACGAAAATCGGCGCGTTTATTGAAGCAGGCATCAATATCACGCTTTCGGTCGTATTGGTCAATTTTATCGGTATGATCGGCGTTGCTGTCGGCACCTTGGCGGCGAACATTTTCAGAACCGTTCAGTATGCGATTTATATTGATAACCATATTGTTGCCCGTGGTAAAAGTGTATTTATACGAAAGATCCTTTGGTGTTTGATGAATATCACGATCATTTCTGTTCCGATTTATCATCTTAGCTTTGAGTACGCTTCAAAAGGATGGCTGTACTGGATATTAACGGCAGTTGTTGTCGTACTGATCGCTCTGGCGTTTACCACGGTTTCTTCTTTGATTTTTTATCGAAAGGATCTGAAAAATTCGATGACGGTCGGTAAAAATATGCTTCTAAGGAGAAGAAAAAAATCAGCCTGATACATCAGCTGATATTTTAAATATCAAACGGAAGAGGAAGAAAAATGAAATTAGCAGATCAGCATTTTTGTACCGGCTGCGGCGCTTGTGTGGCAGCCTGCCCGAAAGGTGCGATTGAAAGAAAAGACGACAGCGAGGGATTTCCCACTCCTTATATCGTCGAGGATAAATGTATAGAATGCGGTCTGTGCGCAAAAGTTTGTCCCGCGCTCAACCCTCCGAAGATGAACCTGATCGGCGATACTTACGCTGCACAGATCCTCGACCGCGACGCGCTCAGGGAGAGCACCTCCGGCGGCGTGTTCACCGTATTTGCGCGCGAGATCTTCAGGCGCGGCGGCGTTGTCTACGGCTGCGTCTGGGACAAGGACTATAACGCTGTAGTGACAAAGGCTGAGTCTGAAGAAGAGATGAAGCCGATGCGCGGATCCAAGTATGTCTGGAGTTACGCGGGCGACACCTTTCCTGATATAAAGAATTATCTTAAAGAAGGCAGGATCGTATTGTTTTCCGGTCTTCCCTGTCAGGTAGCCGGACTGAAAAAATATCTCGGCAAAGAATATGAGAATCTTTTTTCGTTAGACTTTCTCTGCAGCGGATCTCCCAGTCCTCTTGCGTTTCAAAAGTACCTCGATACGATCTGTGAATCACCGGATCGCTCTGCGTTGGATTTGAGGTTCAGAAATAAAAATCCTCACGGAGTCGGTGTGCATATTACTTATCGCGGGATGAAAAAACCTACCAGTGCGCGAGCGGATCACATTGCTAACCCATATTATTACAGCTTTTATTCCCATTTTATAGATCGACGAAGCTGTTATCATTGTCCTTTCGGTACGGTCCAAAGAATAGCGGATTTTACCATGGGTGATTTTTGGGGGATCGCGGACTATTATCCCGACATGGATATCAAAGCCGGCGTTTCTGCCTTGATGGTTAACTCTGAAAAAGGGATTGACCTTTTGAAATCTGTCGAGAATGAGCTGACTCTGGTGAAAACCAAGCCCCAATATATCGCAAAGAAAAACAACCTTTCGTTGACAGACAAGCCGAAGAATCGTACGGTTGTTCCCTTCAGAGACGATTTCTTCCTTGAGCTGAACCAAAGCGGATGGAAATCCGCCGAAAAGAAGTATCTCCGCAATTTTTCCCGCTTGAAAAAAATAATCATATTAAAAATACCGCTTCGTTTTATCAAGTTAGCTAAAAAAATCAGAAAATGATTCAACAATGATAATTGGCAGGGAGGTTCTATGTTCAGAATTATCGGGGTAACCTATGTGTTTACATCAAACTACGGGTCTTGTTTTCAGGCGTATGCCTTACAGCAGACGCTGAACCGAATGACGGTTTCTTCAGATACAGTCGACTATAAGGTATTACCTATTTCGAAATGTCCCGGATATCCGGTGTCAAAGGAAGCGGGAATCAAGAGCAAGATCAAAAAACAGGTCAGAATTATCACCAGAAGACAGTTTGTCGCTTTTGAAAAAAACTACATGAAATATGCTCCGTTCTATCCGGTCAGTGATTTTGAAAGGCTCAATGATATCGCGGACGCATTCGTTTGCGGAAGCGATATTGTATGGAATCCGAAGTTCAACCATGATCTAAAGTCTTATTACCTGGATTTTGCAAAAAAATACGCTTTTTCTTACGCTGCCAGCTTCGGCAAATCCGATATTGAGGAATCAAAGCTGTCCGAGATCGGCGATTTGATCGGAAGATTGGACGCGATCAGCGTGAGAGAAAAAAGAAGCGCGCAAATAGCCGAACAGTGTACCCAAAAAACAGATATTCGCGTTGTTGTAGACCCGGTTTTGCTTCTGAATCAAGATCAATGGAACCAAATTGCTGAGAAAGATAACCCGTTCGGAAAATACATATTTGTCTATTCTGTCAGTACGACCCCTTTGTTTCAGCGCTTTGTTGAGAAGCTGAGTCGGCAGACAGGTCTGAAGGTGATCCGTTCCGGCGGTAACTCCGGCGCGGTTATCAAGCACAGAATCCTGAAGGTACAAACGCCGCAAAGGTGGCTTCAACAAATGCGTGACGCGGAATATGTTGTGACCGATTCTTTTCACGGCAGTGTTTTTTCAACGATTTTTCGCAAGAATTTCTTCTCGATCGTCGACGGCGATCCCAAAGAAGGCTATAATGTCAGGATGAACGATTTTCTTAACGGCATCGGACAGGAAGGCAGGATCTACTCCGATATTCCCGAAACCATTGATTGTTCGCCGATCGATTACTCCGAAACAAGCGAGATTCTGCGCAAACAGATTGAGCAGTCCTATGACTACATAAAAGAAAACATAGAAGCGGCTTATCAGCAGAAGAAAGCCGCCGAAAAAACGGAGAGATAATATGGAAAACAACTGGAAGAATAAGATAGACGGTCTTCTTTTGAGAAGAGAGAAGGTCGAAGAAGCAGGCGGCAAAGAGCGCGTCGAAAAACAGCACCAAAAAGGCAAGCTCACCGCGCGTGAGAGGATGGAAGCGCTGTTTGACGACGGCACCTTTGTAGAGATCAACGATATGATCACCTCCCGCGCGACCGACTTCGGCATGGACAAGAAGAAGAGACCCTCCGACGGCGTCGTCACCGGCTACGGCAAGATCTTCGGCAGAGTGGCGTTCGCGTCCTCTCAGGACTTCACGGTCGGCGGCGGTTCCTTAGGCGAAGCGCACGCGATGAAGATCTGCCGCGCGATGGATATGGCACTTGATATGAAGGCGCCGTTCATCTCGATCAACGACTCCGGCGGCGCGAGGATCGAAGAGGGCATCGACAGCCTCTCGGGCTATGCCGATATCTTCTACCGCAACACCATCTCATCGGGCGTGATCCCGCAGATCTCGGTCATCTTAGGTCCCTGCGCGGGCGGCGCGTGCTATTCTCCCGCGATCTGTGACTATATCTTTATGACCCGTCAGAACAGCCAGATGTATATCACCGGCCCCGCTGTCGTCAAGTCGGTCACCGGCGAAGAGATCTCGGCGGCAAACTTAGGCGGCGCGCAGGTGCATTCATCCACCTCGGGGGTCGCGCACTTTGTCTATGAAGACGACCTGAGCTGCTTAAACGGCGTTCGCAGACTGCTCTCGTACCTGCCGCAGAACAACGAGGACTACTCGATGGTGGTTCCCACCACGGAGGTAGACCGCTGTGATACCCTCACCGATATCGTGCCCGCTGATTCCAAGCAGGCGTATGATGTCAGAGATGTCATTTCTACATTTGCGGATGAGAACAGCTTCATGGAGATTCAGCCTGATTTTGCGAAGAATATCGTGGTCGGATTTGCGCGGATATCCGGCAAGACGGTCGGTATCGTTGCGAACCAGAGCGCGTTCATGGCGGGCTCCTTAGAGATCAACGCCTCCGATAAGGGTGCGCGGTTCATCCGGTTCTGCGACTGCTTCAATATCCCGATCCTGACTCTGGTCGATGTTCCGGCGTTCTTGCCCGGCAGCCAGCAGGAGCACGGCGGCATTATCCGCCACGGCGCGAAGATGCTCTTCGCCTACTCCGAGGCGACGGTCCCGAAGGTCAGCGTCATCATGCGCAAGGCATACGGCGGCGCGTATATCGCGATGAACAGCAAGGGCTTGGGCGCGGATGTCGTCTACGCGTGGCCGGTCGCAGAGATCGCCGTGATGGGCGCCGCGGGCGCGGTCGCGATCATCGGCAAGAGAGCGATCGACGCGGCGGAGGATCCTATCTCTAAGCGTCAGGAGCTGATCGACGAATATAACGAGAAGTTCATGAATCCCTATGTAGCGGCAGAGCACGGCTATGTCGATGAGGTCATCCTTCCCTCTGAGACCAGAGAGAGGATCGTCGCGGCGTTTGATATGCTGGAAGCGAAGGAAAAGACCCTGCCCTATAAGAAGCACTCAAACATCCCGCTCTAAAGCGGCACAAGACAGATGGGAGAAAACGAATGGAATTAAGCTATGAACAAATCGTCTCGATGGCTGTCGCTGCGATCTGTGAAGAGACCGGAGAAGCCCCCGAGAACATACGGGTCGTCTCCTTCAGGGAAGCTCACAAAAGCCCCTTACAGCAGTACATCGCGGATAACAACATCCATTATCATAAATATCAGTTAGGAGAGTAAATGATGAGTAAATATAGAATCACCTTAGACGGCAAGACCTACGAGATGGAAGTAGAGCGCGTTGATAGAAACACTCCTGCCGCGCCTGCTGCAGCGCCCGTGCAGGCGGCGCCCGCTGCTGCGGCTCCCACACCCGCTCCGATGGCTTCCGCTGCTCCCGCGGCGGCGACAGCCGACTCGGTACAGAGCCCGATGCCCGGCACCGTGCTTCGTATCGCGGCGAAAGAGGGAGAACAGGTCAAGAAGGGCCAGCTGATCCTCGTTCTCGAAGCGATGAAGATGGAGAACGAGATCGTCGCCCAGAAGGACGGCAAGCTCCGTGCGCTGTTCGTCAGCGAGGGAGACTCGGTCCAGGGAGGCGCCGCTCTCTTTGAGATCGGAGAGTAAGGAGCTGCCCATGGATCTGCCGAAGAGAAAATTATATATAACCGACACCATCCTCAGAGACGCGCACCAGTCGCAGGCGGCCACCCGTATGCGCACCGAGGAAATGCTCCCCGCGTGCGAGATCCTGAACTCGATCGGCTACTGGTCGCTTGAGTGCTGGGGCGGCGCGACCTATGACGCGTGTATGCGTTTTTTGGACGAGGATCCGTGGGATCGGTTGCGCGCCTTGCGCAGAGCCCTTCCCGATACGAAGCTACAGATGCTCCTTCGCGGTCAGAACCTCTTGGGATACCGCCACTACGCGGATGATGTCGTCGAAGAATTTGTGAAGAAATCCGTTGAGAACGGCATCGATGTGGTGCGTGTTTTCGACGCGTTGAACGATAAGCGCAACATGATGGTCGCCATGAACGCCGTCAAAAAGAACGGCGCTCTGTGCGAGGCGGCGATCAGCTATACCACCAGCCCCGTCCACAGCGACGAGTACTTTGTCACTCTGGCAAAGGAGCTCGAGGATATGGGCGCCGATACCATCTGTATCAAAGATATGGCAAACCTGCTTCTCCCGATGAACACCTATGAGCTCATCAGAAAGATGAAGGAGAAGGTATCGGTTCCGATCCACCTGCATACCCACAACACCACCGGCACCGGCGATATGGTGTATCTGATGGCGGCAATAGCCGGCGTCGATATCATCGACTGCGCGCTCTCTCCGCTCTCGAACGGGACCTCTCAGCCCGCGACCGAGTCGATGGTAGCGGCTCTGATGAATACCGACAGAGATACCGGTCTCGATCAGAAGAAATTAAGCAAAGCGGCGAAGCATTTCAAGAAGGTCGCCGATCGCCTCCAGCGTGACGGCATCTTAGACCCGAAGGTCCTGAAGATCGACCCGAACACCCTCCTCTATCAGGTTCCGGGCGGCATGCTCTCGAACCTTTTAAGTCAGCTCAAGCAGGCGAATGCCGAAGATAAGTTCGAAGAGGTCTTGGCAGAGGTGCCGCGCGTCAGAAAGGACTTCGGCTATCCGCCGCTCGTCACGCCCACCAGCCAGATCGTCGGCTCTCAGGCGGTGCTCAATGTTATCTCGGGAGAACGCTACAAGATGTTCCCCAAGGAGTCGAAGATGCTCCTGAGAGGCGAGTACGGCAGACTGCCGGGCGAAGTCAACGAAGAGATCCGCAGCAAGGCGCTCCAAGACGAAGAGATCATCACCGTCAGACCCGCCGATCTGCTCCCCCCTGAGATGGACAAGCTCAGAGAAGAATGCAAAGAGTTCGCGAAGTGCGACGAGGATGTCTTGAGCTGCGCGCTGTTCCCGCAGGTCGCGCCCGATTTCCTTAAAAGTAAGTACGCGCCCAAGGAAGAAGAGAAGATCCGAGAGGTCAATGTCATCTGGGACAGATAAGGATTCTGTGATGGAAAACAACTATAATTTACTGAGAGATAAAGTGATTATCGTCACCGGCGCCGGCAGAGGCATCGGTCAGGCGATGGCAACCGTCTTCGCCCAAAACGGCGCTGTAGTCTACGCGAACGATGTCCGCGAGGGTACCGTCGAAGAATGGTGTGAAGAGATCAACCGGAGCGCTTCGGGTGAGATCCGCCCCCTTTACTTCGACATCTGCAGTGAGGGAGAGGTCAAGAGCGCGATCATGACCGTCAAAAAGGCTTGCGGCAGGATCGACGGCTTGGTCAATAACGCGGGCGTTGAGTTCAACGAGCTGATCGGGATGATCAGCCGCCCCAACATGGAGAAGATGTTCTCCGTCAATGTCTACGGAACCGTGAATATGCTCCAGATGGTCAGCCGCGTCATGGCGCGTCAGGAGAAGGGCGGCAGCATCGTCAACATCACCTCGATGACCGCTCTGCGCGGCAACCGCGGCCAGCTGGTCTACTCCGCCACCAAGGGCGCGGTGATCTCTCTGACCAAGTCCGCCGCGAAGGAGCTCGCAGAGAAGAAGATCCGCGTCAACGCGGTCGCGCCGGGGCTGACCAACACCCCGATGATGCAGCAGGCGGACCCCGAGAAGCTTCAAAGCCGCATCGACAACATCTGCATGGGCAGGCTCGCGTATCCCGAGGATATCGCGCGGATGTGTATGTTCCTGCTGTCTGATCTATCCGACTATGTGTCGGGTCAGGTGATCGCTGTCGACGGCTGTACGATTATGTAAATGACAAGATTAGAAGTTGCCATATGAATAATACTACGATGATTTCACTTCCTGAAGACCAATGCACCGGCTGCGGCGCCTGTTATAAGATCTGCCCAAAGAACGCGATCTCTATGGAATCGGCGGATGACGGACACTTGTATCCTAAGATTGATGAGAAGCGCTGTATACGCTGCAAACGATGTATGCAATCGTGTCATGCGCTGCAATCTCCTGAAAAAAGAGTTCCCTCCGCTTGTTACGCCGCAAGACTGAAAAATGATAAAGTGCTGAAAAAAAGCACTTCCGGCGGAATGTTTTACGCGCTTGCGCATGAAATACTGTCTGAGAACGGCGTGGTTTATGCCTGTGTATATGACAGCGGATATCACGCATATATAGAACGCATTACCTCAGAAGAAGATTTTGCGGCGGTATACGGCTCGAAGTATGTCTGGAGCAGCGCGTGGCAAAGCTACGAAAAAGTCAAAGAAGATCTGAACTTAGGAAAAAAGGTGCTTTATACCGCTCTGCCGTGTCAGATCTCAGGTCTGCTGAAATATCTGGGAAAAACCGAAGAAAAACTCTTTACGGTAGATGTTCTCTGCGGCGGCGCGCCGAGTCCATATGCGTTTGAGCGATATATTGATACATTGACGGATGAAAAAGGAAGATCCGATCTGCGATTTCAGTTTCGAGACAAAGATCCGAACGGCTGTGGAGTTCATTGTACCTATTATGTCAACGGTAAAAAGCATCATGAGAACTATCTGGAGAATTCTTTCTATTTCTCATTTTGTTCCAAGTCGCGTGTGACATGGAGAGTCTCTTGCTATTCCTGCGATTATAAGAGTATTCGACGGGTTTCCGATATGACGATCGGTGATTACTGGGGAGTAGAAAAGTATCACCCTTCCTTTCAGCCGAAGGATGGCGTCTCGGTGGTTATGGTAAATACGCAGAAGGGGAACGAGCTCTTCGATCGGATCAAGAACAGTCTTGTTTTTGAAGAAAGCGAGCTGCTCAATGTCATACCGAAGAACAGCTTAGTCCAAACCGAAGAAGAGGGTCATCATCCGATCCCCGATTACCGCAACGATTTTTTTGACATTTTGAGAACACAGGGCTGGAAAGCTGCCGATAAAAAATTTCTGCAGACACCGACGCGTAAAAACCTGTTGCGAAATCAAAATAAATTCTACAGAAAGATCAAACATATTTTAGGAAAGAAAGGCTGAATTTTTTCTATTCAGTCAACAGAAGGAATTATAAATGTTTTTAAATATTGACAGGCATGATCAACAGAAAACCGCGATCAAAGACGACTCGGGCTATTCGCTGACATATGGGGATATCCTCAGCACCGTCAGAGAGCTTGACGAAATGTCTTTGGGAAGATGCATTATATTCAGCCTGTGCTCGAACACCGCGGGATCGCTGGTCGGATATCTCGCGTTTGAGAATAACCGCCAGGTGCCGCTTCTGCTCTCCTCGTCGCTCGATCAAGAGCTGAGGACAAACTTAGAAGACGCCTATCATCCGTCCTACTACTGGGCGCCTGAGGAGAAGCGCGCACAGTTAGAGGGAGAAGAGGTCTATCGCAAATACGGCTATGTTCTCTTAAAGACCGGCTATGATCCCTATCCTCTGAACGATCAGCTCTCGATGCTGCTCACCACCTCCGGCTCCACCGGCAGCCCGAAGCTCGTCCGTCATAAATACGGCAACTTGGAGGCGAACGCCGAGAATGTCGCGAAGGTGTTCGACTGGTCAGAGAACGAGATCGGCATCTGTGACCTCCCGATGAACTATACGATGGGGCTCAATGTCATCAACAGCCACCTGTTCAGAGGCGCGTCTGTCCTGATGGTCAAGGCAAACCTGATGGATCCCGATTTCTGGTCGTTTATCAAAGAGAACAGGGGCACCTCGTTCTGCGGCGTGCCGTTCAGCTATGAGATCATGAGAAGGGTCGGCTTCGACAAGATGGAGCTGCCCGATCTTCACACTCTCGCAGAGGGTGGCGGCAAGCTCACCGACAAGATGTTCCGCTGGATCGCGTCTTACTGCAAGGATCACAAAAAGCGCTTCTGCGCGACCTTCGGCACCAGCGAGACCAGCGCCCGCATGGCGTTTCTCGACCCTGAGCTTGCTTTAGAGAAGATCGGCAGCATCGGCAAGGCGATCCCGAACGGCGAGCTGTTCCTGCTCGACGAGGCGAAGACGGACGACGGCTGTGTTTCGGGAGAGCTTGGCTACAGAGGGCCCAATGTTACGATGGGCTATGCTCTGTCGAGAGAGGATCTCTTAAAGGGTGACGAGTTCTGCGGAGAGTATCACACCGGCGACATCGCAAAGCGCGATCAAGACGGCTACTACTATATCATTGGCAGAAAAGGCCGCTTCTTAAAGCTCTTCGGCCTGAGAGTCAGCCTGGACGAGACCGAGCGGATCTTGAAGACGAAGTATCCGAAGTCTGACTGTGTCTGCACCGGCGACGATAAGAAGATGACCGTCTTCACCACCGATCCCTCGATCAAGGACGAGCTGATCCCCTTTATCAGCAAGAAGACCAACCTACACAACTCTGCCTTCCGGGTGCTCGTGATCGACGAGATCCCCCGCAACGACTACGGCAAGGTGAAGTTCTCCGCGCTCAAGGAGCTTGCGGAAAAATAATATGAGATACCACAGCGCAGCCGGCGTTTCTGCCGATTGCGCTGTTTTTGTGTCAGATCAAAGACAAATTTTACCGATAGATTGATTTTTCCGTAATTTAGTGATAAAATGTACTAAAGTATGTGCATTTGAAGATGAATCCCGAAACGCGTCTGAGTTTAAGCGGATTTTAGTTACGGACGCCGTTCATCGCAAAACGACAGGGGGAAAGATCATGGAGATCTGTAAAGGGTGTTTTTCGCCGATTCCGGCAGGAGCGGGTGTGTGTCCGCGCTGCGGATTCAGCGAGCAGAAGCAGCGGCAGGATTATCCCTCCGCCTTAAGAGCGGGCAACATTCTCGGCGGCAGATACATCGTCGGCAAGGTGCTCGGTCAGGGCGGCTTTGGCATCACCTATCTCGCGCAGGATTACAAGACCAAAGAAAGAGTCGCCGTAAAAGAATATTTTCCGGATACCGTAGCGCTGCGCGCGCAGAACGGCTCAACGGTGTCCTCCTTCTCGGGCGAGAAGAGCGAGGCGTTCCGGTACGGTAAGGAGTGCTTCCTCTCAGAGGCCCAGACCCTCTCCAAATTTATCGGGAACAAGAACATCGTCAAGGTCCACAGCTATTTTGAAGAGAACAACACCGCGTACTTCTCGATGGAATACATCAGCGGCGAGAGCCTCAAGGCGTACCTCAAGCGCAAGGGCGGCAGGATCACCTTTGACGAGGCGCGGCTTCTGATCCTTCCCGTGATGATCGCGCTCGAGGATGTACATAATTGCGGCATTGTGCACAGGGACATCAGCCCCGACAACATCTACCTCACCGACGACGGCACCGTCAAGCTGATTGACTTCGGCGCGGCGCGCTACAGCTTAGGCGACCGCTCCAGAAGCCTCGATGTCGTCTTAAAGCACGGCTACGCGCCGATCGAGCAGTATACCCGAAGAGGCCGTCAGGGGCCCTATACCGATGTATACTCCCTCGCGGCGACCATCTATAAATGCATCACCGGCAAGGTCCCGCCCGACGCGGTCGACCGTATGACAGACGATAACATCGTTGCGCCCTCGGCGCTCGGCGTGGATATCCCCGTAGAGGCGGAGGACGCGCTCTTAAAGGGCTTGGAGGTCATGTTCCGCGACCGCTACCAGAGCGTCAAGGAGTTCAAGGACGGGCTCATGTCCGTCCCGATCTCTACCAAGACGCCGCCGTATGTTCCGCTCTCAAGAGGAGGAGACGACTATCCTCCGCTTGATGAATATACCTCGCAGACGATCGTCTCGCAGAGGGGCTACTCCGGTTTCTCAGAGGCGAACATCTCCACGAGTGATCTGAGAAGCCGTGCATCCCGGTCGGAAGAGTCAAAGGAGGCGGGCGAGGCTGTATCCACAGTCACACAGACCGATACAACACAGACCGGAACATCATGGACAGAGGTTTCACAGACCGGTGTTTCTCAGACCGGAACGACGCAGACCGGCGTCTCACAGACCACCGGCTCATCCTATACCGGCATGACAGGCGGGAGGACCGCTACTGTTCAGGGAGGCGGCGCCGTTATTGACGAGAAGCCTCTCCCCGAGAAGAAGAAAAAGAAGACCGGCCTGATCATCGGCATCGCGGCAGCGGCAGTCGTACTGATCGCGGGCGTGATCCTTGCATTGATCCTCATCGCCGGAGCAAACAATGTCAAGATCTCCGATCTCACCAACAAGTCGCTCGAAGAAGCGCAGAAGATCTGTCTCGAGGAAGGCATCTCTCTCAATGTGACAGAGCAGCAGTTCTCCGATAGTATTGAAAAAGGATATATTATTCATCAGGATATCAAGGCGGGCGAGACCGTCCAGAAGAACGCGATCCTTAATGTGACCGTCAGCAGGGGAGCGGGCGTCACCGTTCCCGATCTTGTCGGTCTTACCAAAGAGCAGGCGAAGGAGAAGCTCGAGAAGGTCGGCCTGTCCCTCGCGATCGATAAGGAAGAGTTCTCCGACACCGTGACCAAGGACACCGTCATCAGCGTCTCTACCACCGACAGGATCGTGGAGAAGGGCGCGAACATCAAGGTCGTCCTCAGCAAGGGCAAAGAACAGGTCAAGGTTCCCTCTCTGACCGGTATGACCGAGAAAGAGGCGAAAGAAGCTCTCGAAAAGGTCGGGCTGAAGTTCAAGAACGGCGGCTCCGAGTACAGTGATACGGTCGCGTCCGGCAAGGCTGTCAGGCAGGACAAGAAGGCGGATACATCCGTCGACAAGGGTACGACCGTCACCGTTGTCTTCAGCAAGGGCAAGAAGCCCGCACCCACCACCGCGCCGACCTCCGCACCCGCTCAGGACAGCGGTTCCTCCTCGGATGACTCAGGCTACGACTCTTCGGGTGATGATTCCGGTTCTTACGGTGAAGGATACAGTGATGAACCCGAAGAACCCGAAGACAACGGCGGTTCGTCCGATGATGTCGGCGACGACGGAGGAGACGACTATGTCGATATCGGCGACGATTATATCGACATTGACGGATAACATCCCCCTCATCAATTTGTGAAAAATTGAACAATCAATCTGACCATCGGGCGCAGCATTCGCTGTGCCCGATTTTTCTGTAAAATCGTGATAAAATCACCAAATGATGGTTGACACAATCGGCTGAATATAGTAAAATTTAACTGGATATATAATGAAGTGATGTGTGCACAGAGCGGCACGACAGCGAATGATCCTTATTCGTTTCATTATCAACAATCAGTAAAAAGCAAAAACCCGATTGATCCAGAGGAGGATACTTATGAACAACAGATTCAGGAAGACCCTGGCTTTGATCCTGTCTCTCGTGATGGCGTTTTCTGTCCTGTCCGCAGGGCTGACGACTGTCAGCGCGGAAGAGACTGAGAACGAGATCTCAGAGCTCGCTGTCAGCGAAGAAGCGATCCCTGCCGAAGAAGCTCCCGCAGAGGACGAGGCTCCCGCGGAGGATATCAGCATCGCGGATATCCTGAACAGCTTCGGCGGCGACCTCACCTTCAGCGAGGATAAGGACACCGCGTCCAAAGAGGATAAGGACTTCGTCGCTCAGGAGGACGGCACCATCATCGATGAGCCGCTCGACAAGGCGAACACATCCGCTCCCGCTCCCGGCAAGGCGATCAAGGGCTCTGCCGAGATGACAAACTACGAGAAGCTCAAGACCTATATCAGAAACAACTATTCCTTCACCGATGATGACGGTATGAATGTCAAGGTGACCTTCACCAACAACTCGACCGGCGCTGAGGGCGCGGTATACTTCTGTCTCAACGACAGTACCGACAAGCTCGCTTTCTACTATTTCTACGAAGTCAGCTCCAGCCTGACCGTCAGATCCAACATCAAAAACATTGATTTCTACTCGTCCTATACTCTGACTCCGAACATGAGTATGTCTACGGATGAAGATACTACAGAGATCCTGAACGCTACTACCACCATCGACGCGAGAACCTATAATCCCGACAAGGGTCCCACCGAGCCGATCGAAGGCTCCTTTGACTCTTCCGCGATGACCAACGACGAGGCGCTTGAGTACGCGGTCACGATCCTGAACTCTTCTCTCAACGAGTACAGCGGCGTCCTCAACTATCTGCTCGGGATGTACCTCGGCGATATCGGCTTTGCGTATTATCCCAAGGCAAGCTCCGATATCCCCGTTACCGGTATCTCGCTCAACAAGACCTCCGCGAGCGTGAATGTCGGCTCTACCGTGACGCTGACCGCGACCGTCACTCCCTCTAACGCGACCAACAAGACCGTCACATGGAGCTCTTCGAATACCTCCGTCGCGACCGTCACTTCCGCGGGCGTCGTCAAGGGCGTCAAGGCGGGCACCGCGACCATCACCGCGAAGACCTCAAACGGCAAGACCGCGACCTGTAAGGTCACCGTCAACAATGTCGCCGTTACCGGTATCTCGCTCAACAAGACCTCCGCTTCGATTTATGTTGGCTCTACCGTGACGCTGACCGCGACCGTCACCCCCTCCAACGCGACCGTCAAGACCGTCACATGGAGCTCCTCGAACACGACTGTCGCGACTGTTACCTCAGCGGGCGTCGTCAAGGGTATCAAGAACGGTACCGCGACCATCACCGCTAAGTCGAACAACGGCAAGACCGCGACCTGTAAGGTGACCGTCACGACCAACACCATCAAGCAGAACACCGACAAGATCAAGACCTATATCAAGCAGCACTACACCGAGGTCGATGACGACGGCAAGAATGTCGTGCTGACCTTCACCAACTCCTCGAGCGGCATCCAGGGCAAGATCTACCTGTACCTGACCGATGATGACCGGCTCGGCATCTACTATATCGATCACCTCTCGTCGAGCGTGACGATCCACGGCTACTTCGACTATGACTTCAACAAGTCTTTCGACTTTGAGCCGCATATGATCTGCTACTCAAACGGAAATATCGCAGTAAACACCTATACCACCGTCAACGCGAAGACCTACAACCCCAACAACGGTCCCTCAAAGATCTCCGGCGAGTTCAACTCAAGCTATATTGAGGAGTCCGATGTCTTCTCCGTTTCTGCGACGATCCTCAACGCAACCTTGAGCACCTATAACGATGTCCTCTACAAGCTGCTCAAGATCAAGCTCGGCGACATCGGCTTCGGCTATTATCCCAAGGCGTCTGTACTCGCCACCCCGAAGATCTCGAAAGTCGAGAATACCGCCTCCGGCGTCAAGATCACCTGGGGCAAGGTGACGGGAGCTGCGAAGTATCGCCTCTATCGCAAGACCGGCTCTTCCTCTTGGCAGAAGGTCGGCGACACCACCGCTACCTCCGCCACCAACAAGGCGGTCACCTCCGGCACCAAGTACACCTACACCGTCCGCTGTATCTCTAAGGACGGCAAGAGCTTCACATCCGATTACGACAAGACCGGCAAGAGTATCACCTATATCGCCGCGCCGACGATCTCGAAGGTAGAGAATACCTACACAGGCGTCAAGATCACCTGGGGCAAGGTCAAGGGCGCCGCGAAGTATCGCCTCTATCGCAAGACCGGCTCTTCCTCTTGGCAGAAGGTAGGCGACACCACCGGCACCTCCGCCACCAACAAGGCGGTTACCTCCGGCACCAAGTACACCTACACCGTCCGCTGCATCTCTAAGGACGGCAAGTCCTTCACCTCCGGCTATAACACTACCGGCAAATCGATCACCTATGTCGCCGCGCCGAAGATCTCAAAGCTCGAGAACACCTCCAAGGGTATCAAGCTCACATGGAGCAAGGTCAAGGGCGCGTCCAAGTATCGCGTCTACCGCAAGCTCTCGAACGGCAGCTGGAAGAAGGTCACCGACTGCACCGCGAACTACTGTGCGATCGGCGGTCTGACCAAGGGCACTACCTATACCTTCACCGTAAGAGCGTTGAGCTCCTCGGGCAACCCCGTCAGCGGCTACAACACGACCGGCTGGAAGAAGAAGTTCACCTGATATCCGCCGTTTCGATCAAGATTGATACGGTATGACTATGTTATGCGTGGCTCTTTATGAGCTGCGCATAACTTTTCATCAACTTGTCCCTTTGAGGAGTGTGAATATATGAAAAAAAGACTATTGACCGTTCTTCTGACCTTAGCGATCACGATCGGCGTGATGATGATCCCGCCGATCTCCGCTTCTGCCGCGGATACCTACGGCGCGTGGTCAGAATGGAGCACCACTCCCGTCACCGCGACCGCCGACCGTCAGGTGGAGACGCGG
>CAJOII010000037.1 GCA_905234535.1 uncultured Ruminococcus sp. | reverse complement strand
GAACCGGAAGGGGATATGATGATCCCGACATCATGATCGTCGACGGCGTGCATGAGCCGATCATCGAAACCGCCCTCTTCAACGAGGTTCAGATGATGATCGCAGAAAGCAAAAGGATCCACAAACCATATCAGCACAGCGAAGTCAAAACAGAGTATATGCTGCACGGTATCGTCAAGTGCTCCGCATGTGGGAAGTCTCTCGGACTAAGTGGCAACAAGAAAGCCCTCCATCTCCAATGCGTCGGCTATACTCACGGAAAATGCGCCGTATCCCATCATGTCTCCATAGATAAGATCAACAAAGCAGTGATCGACGGGATCGAGGAGGCGTTCGGTTCTTTGAGTTTTGACCTGGTCGTCAAGCATAAGGATTCTTCTCCAGAGATAGATGTCGACGAGCTCATTAAGAAGGATCGGCTCAAGCTGAAAAGGATCAAAGAAGCCTACGAAGACGGGGTCTATACCCTCGATGAATTCAAAGAGGGGAAACAGATGATCGAGGAACATATAAAAACCCTCTCTCAGTCCCGGAATAAAGCCAAGAGAAGCGAAAAGAAGCTCAAAGCAAACTTTGTCGAGAAAAATAAAAGCCTCATAGAGACGCTCAGAGACCCCTCTGTTAGCGAGCGGGCGAAGAACGAGATCCTCAGATCATTTATTGACAAAATCATCTTCTTCAGATCAAGCGGAGAACTCCGCATATATTTTTATATCTAAAATCATCACCTTTTGCAATATGCCCCGCCGTACTGGGTGATGATGATCTTCGCGAGCTTGGGGTTCGTGTTCTTGATCTTGACAGGGTACTGCAATTTCTTCTCATATACAAACATCAGTCGTCCTCCTCTACATCCCACGGCCACGGGTTCTTGACCCAGCTCCATGTGTTCGTGTTATTCTGACGCTTTCTGAGCGGCCCGAACTTCGCCTCATACTCTTCTACGAGCGGTCTGAGCGTTCGCTCATACTCCTCGAGCTGCATAACTGAGGCGGTATCGTCGGGATGGGTATCGAGGAACAGCGCCATATCGGCGATCGCGAACTGATAGGTACCGATCTTTTTCAGAAGCATTTCTCTCTCAGTCACTCTTCATCACCCCGCACTTTCCACCGTAGAACGGCTTATGGAGCGCCTTGAAAATCGTACCGTTCTCAAAGCCTAAGACGGGCTTGCACAGCTCGGGGGTGTTGGGCTGAAACGGCACATACGCCATCGCCTCTGTCGTATCCTTCGGCAGCGCGGACGGCGACATCGTCTGCAACGGATTCTTCATCGTATTCATCTCTTATATCTCCTTTTGTGACAGATTATCACTAAAGTATCATATGCTGCAGAGATGAAACCGTGAGAAGAATCACGCACAAAAAGAAAAAGCCCTCTGCCTGATGACAGAGGGCAAAATCGAGAAACAGATTACTCTTCTGCGGGGATGTCGCCGGTGCAGTGCGGGCACTTGGTCGCTTCGATGTTGACCTCTTCGCAGCAGTGCGGGCACTTCTTGGTGGTGGGAGCGGGTTCTTCCTCTTCCTTCTTGCCGATCTTCGAGAGCTTGTTGATGCCCTTGACAAGCAGGAACACGATGAGAGCCATCACGAGGAAGTTGATAACCGCGGTGATGAACGCGCCGTAGCCCCAGATAGAAGCGCCGAGCTCAGCAGCGTTGCCGTATGTAACCTGAGACGCCTCGACGCCCTCGGGGAGCTTCAGGATGATGAACAGCTCGCTGAAGTTGATGCCGCCGGTGATTAGTCCGATCAGAGGCATAATCAGGTCGTTGATCAGCGCGTTGACGATCGCCTGGAAAGCGCCGCCGATGATAACGCCGACAGCAAGATCCATCACATTACCGCGCATAATGAATTCTTTGAATTCGCCTGCAATTTTTTTCATTTTCTACACTCCTTTATTTCTTTATCGGAATTATACCCTTTCCGATGAATGTACATTTTTTAAGCAAGGGTCGCCTTGTGGTAGACCTTCTTGCCCTTCTTGATGATGACATAGCCTTTTTCAAACGCAGAGGCGGGGACCTTCGCAAAGATATCGGTGACCTTCTCGTCGTCAACCGCAACGCCGCCCTGCTGGATCAGGCGCTTGCCCTCACCCTTGGAGGGGATGAGCCCGCACTTGATCATCAGATCGAGAAGAGCGATCCCGCCGTCTGCGAAATCCTCAGAGGACAAAGCGGTGGTCGGCATATTCTCGGTATCGGAGCCTGCGGAGAACAGCGCTCTCGCGCCCTCCTGTGCCTTCTTCGCCTCTTCCTCTCCGTGGATCATACGGGTCAGCTCGAAGGCCAGGATCTCCTTCGCCTTGTTGATCTCAGAGCCCTCTAACTTCGACAGCTCTTCGATCTCGTCGAGCGAGAGGAAGGTGAGCATCTTGAGGCACTTGACGACATCGGCGTCGTCGACATTTCTCCAGTACTGGTAGAAGTCGAAGGGCGAGGTCTTCTTCTCGTCGAGCCATACGGCGCCCTTCGCGGTCTTGCCCATCTTCTTGCCCTCGGAATTTAAGAGCAGGTTGATGGTCATGGCGTAGGCGTCCTTTGAGAGCTTTCTGCGGATGAGCTCGGTGCCGCCGAGCATATTGCTCCACTGGTCATCGCCGCCGAACTGCATATTGCAGCCGTACTTCTGATACAAAGCGTAGAAGTCATAGCTCTGCATGATCATATAGTTGAACTCTAAGAACGACAGACCCTTCTCCATGCGTTGCTTGTAGCACTCGGCTCTGAGCATATTGTTGACGGAGAAGCACGCGCCGACCTCTCTGAGCAGCTCGACATAGTTGAGCTCTAACAGCCAGTCGGCGTTGTTGACCATCAGCGCCTTGCCGTCGGAGAAGTCGATGAACTTCGACATCTGCTTCTTGAAGCACTCACAGTTGTGCTCGATATCTTCTTTCGTGAGCATCTGGCGCATATCGGTCCTGCCCGAAGGGTCGCCGATCATACCGGTGCCGCCGCCGACTAAGGCGATCGGCTTGTTGCCGGCAAGCTGGAGACGCTTCATCAGGCACAGCGCCATGAAATGTCCGACATGGAGAGAATCGGCAGTCGGATCAAAGCCGATATAAAATACCGCTTTGCCACAGTTGACGAGCTCTCTGATCTCTTTTTCATCGGTAACCTGCGCGATCAGTCCGCGGGCTACCAGTTCTTCATATACTCCCAACAGTCTTCCTCCTAATACGACATATTGTTCAAAGACAGTAATAGTATAGCTTTTTCTCTTGAAAAGGTCAAGCCTTTTGCGTGTTTTCGGTTTGCGGCACTCTGTTCACGGCGGCAGAAGCAATCTTGAGTGTTCTGCCTTACAAAATCGTTGATAGAACAGAGTACTCTCGGCAAGTCGTGGGCGCCTTGCCCTACAACTCTATGCAGCGCCCCTACAAATCCGGTGAGGGTGAAACCCTCCCGAAATTATGAATTATTTTATCTGCCACTCCTTGATATCCTTGACCTCTTCGTACATCCTGACATAGCTCTGATGGCGGCTACGCTCGATCTCTCCCTTTTCGATCGCCTCTAAAACCGCGCAGCCCTTCTCGCAGAGGTGGTTGCAGGAGTTGAAGCGGCACTTGCCGAAATAGGGATCGAACTCGGGAAATGCGAACTTGAGGTCTTCTTTTCGGATCAGCTCAAAGCGCTCGATATCAAGCGTGGAGAATCCGGGCGTATCGGCGACATAGCCGCCGTAGCGCTTGAATAATTCTACGGTTCGGGTGGTATGGCGTCCGCGTCCGAGCTTGTCGGAGATCTCTCCGGTCAGAAGCGAGAGGTCGGGGAAAAGAGCGTTTAAAAGCGTAGACTTTCCGACGCCGGAGTTACCGCAAAAGGCGGAGGTCTTGTCCTTTAAGACCTCCTTGATGTCCTCTAAGCCGCTTCTGTCCTTATCGGAATAGGAAAAGGCGCGGATACCGGATCTCTCATAGATCCTCACATACTCATCCGCATCCGCGAGATCCGCCTTTGAGAATACTACCACCGGCTCGATGTTCTTATGAAACGCCGCGGCAGTCATCTTGTCGATGAGATACAGATTTGTGAGCGGTTCTCTGACGGAGCTGACGATGATGAGGATGTCAAGATTCGAGAGCGCCGGCCGCACCAAGGCGTTCTTGCGTTTATGAACGCTTTCGATCGACGGATAACCGTCGTCAAACACACATATCTCGACAAAGTCGCCGACGAGCGGGGTGATACCGAGCTTTCGAAACACTCCGCGCGCCTTGCACTCATATGTAGTATCGGCGGCTTCAACATAATAGAAGCCGCCTGATATTTTCGTGATAATTCCGTTTAAAACTGTATTAGCCATCATCTTCCTGCGTCCCGGCGTCTTCGCCGTCAACCTGAGCGCCAGTCTCGGTATCGGCCGTGTCGGTCGCCTCGGTGGGCGCGTTATAGTTATACGCGTTCTGGGTCGTGACGGTACCGCTCTCATAGTCGATACTGTACTCGCGGTAGGGTTCGTCGTCAAGAAGCACGACGACGGTCGCGTTATCCTTGATCTTCAGCTTCACGGTATAGGTGGGGTTGTAGGCGGGGATGACGGTGTTCGAGTTCTCTTCATCCACAACGCCGTTGACAAGAACGGTAACCTTGAGCTCCTCTTCTACCGTAGTAGGCAGATCGACATAGATGGTAGCGGTCTTCTCCTTGTTCTCACCTCTCGCACAGGTAACGGTGACGCTGTAGTCGGTGCTGACGATGCTGCCCTGCAGGGGGTTCTGTCTGACAACCTCATCCTTCTGCGCCTGAGCTCTCTCGTCATACTCGATGGTATAGTTGGTGAATCCCGCGTCGACGAGCTTCTGCGCCGCGTCGGAAGCGGAGAGACCCTTGATATCGGGCATCTCAGCCTTCTCTTTGGTGATGCCCTTGGAGACATACACATAGACCTCGGAGCCGATCTTCACGGAGGAGCCGACCGGAGGGAATACCGAGTCGACCTTCATCGCAGTCTCCTGACTCTCAACATAAAGGATCACGGGAACGAGGTTCGCCGCTTCGATCTTGCGGATGATCTCCTCGGTGCCGATGGCGGCATTGATATAGGGCACCGTCACCTGAGAGTCGGAGGAGTTGACGATCAGGGCGATGGTGGAGCCTTCCTTGACCTTCTTGGAGCCTGCTTCGGGAGACTGGTAGATGATGGTATCCACATCGAACTCGTCGGAATATCTGCTCTCATAGGTAAAGTAGAAGTTGCCGGTATTCTTCGCGCTCGCTTCGGATACGGTCATACCGACAAAGTTCGGTACATCGACCTCCTTGGGCTGAGCGGCGACATAGCCCTTGTAGAGCGCCGCGCCGCCGAAAACCACCAGCGCGATGAACGCCGCGATGATGATCCCCTTGATGGCGGAAAGCGCCGGAGAACGCACAGGAGCGTCGTCATCATAGACGGGCTCGGGCTTATACTTCTCTTCGCCTTTAGAGCCCTTGCGCTTCTTCACCGCGTCGGAATACTTCGGCTTCTCATCAAAGTAGCGATACTCGAAACGGATGCTCGGATTGAGGCGGAAGCGCTCAATATCGGAGAGCATCTCAACCGCCGAATGATAGCGGTCGTCGGGGTTCTTCTGCATCGCCTTGATGGTGATCTCCTCGAGTCCCTCGGGGATGGAGGGGTTGATCTCTCTGGGGCGTCTGGGGGTGGTCTGCAGCTGCATCAGCGCGACGCTCACGGCGGAGTCCGCGTCAAAGGGAAGCTCACCGGTGAGCATCTCGTACATCATCACGCCGACCGAGTAGATATCGGTCTTGCCGTCGGTCTCGTCGCCTCTCGCCTGTTCGGGCGCGATATAGTGGACCGATCCGATCGCGTGTTCGGTCATGGTGCGCGTGGCGTTTGAAGAAAACCTCGCGATACCGAAGTCCGTGACCTTGATGGTGCCGTCCTGGAGCAGCATGATGTTGTGCGGCTTGATATCTCTGTGGACGATGCCGTTCTCATGCGCGTGCTGGAGCGCCTTCAAGACCTGTGTGGTGAGGTGGACGGTCTCTTTCCAGTCGAGCACGCCCTGCATATCGATATATTCCTTTAAGGTGATGCCGTCGATATATTCCATCACGATGTACTGGATCATATCGCCGAAGCTGACATCATAGACCCGCACGATGTTCGGATGGTTCAAGACAGCGATCGCCTTAGACTCGTTCTTAAAGCGGCGGATAAAGTCCTCGTTATCGAGAAACTCATCCTTCATGATCTTGATGGCGACCTCTCTGGCGTCGATGGTATCATAGCAGCGGTAGACATTCGCCATGCCGCCCACGCCGATGAGCTCGCGGATCTCATATCTGCCATCGAGTTTTTTGCCGGTATACTTATCCATATATCTCTTCCCCCTCAGTAAATGACCGTTGCGGTGATATTATCCGCGCCGCCGTGCTTCTTCGCAAGCTCCACCAGCGTATCGATCAGCATCTCTCCGCGGTTCTCGTGAACGGTCTTGACGATCTCCGCCTCACTGACGAAGTTCGACAGACCGTCGGAGCAGATCAGGATCACATCTCCGTAAGAGAAATCCGCTTCTATGTAATCGATATGAACCGTCGGAGCAACGCCTAAGGCTCTGGTAATGACATTCTTGTTCGGATGGCGCATCGCCTGCGCTTCGGTTAACTCTCCGCGCCGCACCATCTCCTGCACCACGCTGTGGTCTTCTGTCAGTTGGAGGATCTTGCCCCCGCGGATGGAGTAAGTCCTCGAGTCGCCGACATGCACCACGAATACCGACGAGCCTCTCACGAAGACAAGCTCGCAGGTGGTGCCCATCCCGAGAAGCTCGCGGTCTTCTGCCGCCTTCTCAAAAATGATGGTGTTGGACTCTTCGACCGCCTTGATCATAAGCTCCGACAAAGACGAAGTGTCCATCCCCTCGATATATTCTTTGTTGATCGTCTCGGTGATATGCTCGACGGCGACAGACGAAGCGGTCTTGCCGCCCGCTACGCCGCCCATACCGTCACAGACGACCGCCCATACACATCCTGAGGATATGACCTCATATGAGCTCGAATCCTGATTTTCGCGCCGGATCAAGCCGATATCGGTTTTGGAAAAAACCTCCAAGTCATACATCCCCTTTCTGAAAATTTCGTTTTAGCTGACCGCAGGAGGCGTCAATGTCAGCGCCCAAGGTGCGTCTGACGGTCGCGTTGAGCCCCAGCGAGGTCAATATATTCACAAAAGACTGCTGTCTTTTCAGATCACTTTTTTGATATCCTGTGCCCGATACCTCGTTGACGGGGATCAGGTTGATATGGCATAGCATCCCTTTGAGCAGGTGAGAAAGCTCTCTCGCGTCGCGCTCGGTATCGTTGACGCCCGAGATCAGCGCGTATTCAAAGGAGATCCTGCGATTGGTCTTTTTAAGATAATACCGGCACGCCTTCATCAGCTCGGCGATATCATATCTGCGGTTGATGGGCATCGTCTCTGAGCGTTTCTCATCAAACGGAGAGTGCAGCGACACGGACAGCCCGCACTGCAGCTCAAGATCCGCAAACTCATAGATCTTCGGCACGATCCCGCAGGTGGAGACCGTGATATGGCGCATCCCGATATTGAGAGAATCCTCGCTCGAGACGAGCTTCAAAAACCTGACGACATTCTCAAAGTTATCGAAGGGCTCCCCCATCCCCATCAAAACGACATTGGAGATGCGGATATCAAGATCCTTCTGAGCTGAGGTGATCTGAGCGATCATCTCGGACGCCGTGAGCGATCTTGAGAAACCGCTCTTGCCGGTCGCGCAGAAGGTGCAGCCCATCTTGCAGCCCACCTGGGTCGACACGCAGATGGTATAGCCGTGGTGATAGCTCATCACAACCGACTCGACGCACTCAGAGTCAGAAAGCGAGAAGAGGTACTTGACGGTGCCGTCGATGGAGGAGACCTGTTTTCTGACGATATCGGCACGGGCAAGATAAGCGTTCTCCTTGAGGAAAGCGATCAGCTTCTTCGGCAGGTTCGTCATCTCGTCGAAGGAATCCGCCCCCGCCTTTAAGAAAGAGAGGAGCTGCTTCGCCCTATAGCGCTCAAAACCGTTCTCGGTGATAAAAAGGGTAAGCTCTTCTAAACTCATCGATCGTATATCAGTCATCGGATACCCTCTTCATCTTCGCTATAAAAAAACCGTCGGTGTTGAAAAAACCGGGCAACAGGCTGAGCGTATAAGGCGGCTCGTCGATCATGCGCGTGATCCCTTCGGGCAGGTTGATCTCCACGGGTCTGAAGCTCTTGTGCTCCTTTAAAAAGCGCTCGACCACATCGTGATTCTCTCTTCGGTTCAAAGTACAGGTCGAATAGACGATCTCACCACCTGTGGGTAGTGAATCTGCACTCATACACAATATACTGTATTGCAAGCTCGACAAAAAGTCAATATTTGTATCCTTTTTGTAACGAATTTCGGGCTTTCTTCTGAAGATTCCCCATCCGGAACACGGAACATCGCAGAGGATCTTGTCGCATGAGGGGAGACTCTCTCCCTTTGACGCGTCGCGCACGGCGGTACGGATGATGTCGATACCGAGGCGGGCGGCGCCTTTCTCGATCAGAGAAGTCTTATGCTCAAAGACATCGTAAGAATAGATCCTGCCCTGATTCTCCATCCTGATCGCGGAGTAGAAGCTCTTGCCGCCCGGAGCGGCGCAGACATCGCAGAGCGTTTCTCCCCTGTTCATCGAAAGGATCTCACAGGAGAGCTGTGACGCCGCGTCCTGCACATAGAAGAGCCCTTCTTTGAACTCGTCGATCTCCTCGATAGAACCGGTGTGACCGAGATTCAGAGAATTTTCTAAAAAAGAAATATCATCCGCTTCTATCCCCCGCTCTCCGAGGCGCTCTCTGAGCTCGTCTTTGGTGGTCTTCAGCGTATTGACGCGCACGGTCAGGGGCGCTCTGCCGAAGGAGTCGGAAAGGATCCGTTCGGTATGCTCTTCGCCGTAATCGCCAAGCAGAGAAGAAACAATCTCTTCGGGACAGGAATAGGTAACGCTCAGATATTTCAGGATATCCGACCTGTCGGGCAGACGGTAGCGCTTACCGTTTCTTATGATCGCTCGAAGAACCGCGTTGACAAAGCCCGATGACTGAAAGTTCTTGAGCTTTTTGATCAGCTTGACAGACTCGTCCACCGCAGCGTTATCGGGCACCTTGTCCATAAAGAGAAGCTGATAGACGCCGAGGCGCAGCACCAAAAGCGTCTTATGCTCGATCTTCTTGAGCCTTAGTGATGAATACTGACGGATGATCTCATCGAGGGTCAGCATCCTCTCGAGCACCCCGTATACAAGGGTGGACAGAAACGCCGTATCCCGCTGATCGAGCGCGTATTCTTTACAAGCGGCAGAGATCGTGAGCGCCGAATACGCGCCCTCAAAGAGCACTCTGTCGAGCACGGTATATGCAATTTTTCTGACATCTGCCATAGCGATCTTCCTTTATCTTCTATCTTCTTCGGTTCGCGATCAGAAGAAGGCGTAATAACTGCAGTACCGCGGTCGCCGCGGACGCGACATAGGTCATCGCGGCGGCGGAGAGGGTGGACTTTGCGCCCTTATACTCTTCATCGTTCAAAAGACGAACCTCTTTGATGGTTTTGAGCGCCCGTGAGGACGCGTTGAACTCTACCGGAAGGGTGACAAGCGTGAACAGCACTGCCATAGAGAACAGCACGATGCCGATCGTGATCACAAAGCTGAACTTCACCGGAAGGATCATACCGATGATGATCAGGATCCACGAAAACCTTGAGCCGATATTCGCGGCGGGCAAGATCGCGGAGCGGATCTTGTTCGGCACATAGCCCTCCGCGTGCTGGACAGCGTGTCCCGCCTCGTGGCAGGCGACGCCCACCGCCGCGACAGAGGCGCTGCCGTAGACGGAGTCGGAGAGCCGGATGGTATTCGTTCTCGGGTCGAAGTGGTCGGTCAGGCTTCCCGATACTTGCTCGATCCTGACATTCGTGATCCCGTGGGCGGAGAGCACCGCGTGCGCCGCCTCCGCTCCCGTGATACGGCGGGAGTTCTGGATCTTCGAATACTTTGAAAAGCGCGATTTCACCGATATGCTGCACACGATCGAGAGGATCAGCGCCGGCAGCATAAAGACGATATAGGTCCAGTCATAATAGTATAATCCCATAATATGGATACTCCTTTTGGAACATTCTCTCAGGTAAAAGGCTTTTCTCCGAGCTTCATCGGATGACCCATCAGGAAAGACTGATCATCCATCCGCTTCTTGCCTTCTATCTGAAGCTCTCTGATCTCCAACGCCCCTTCGCCGCACGCGACGGTCAAGGGTGAGAGCGAGACGACCTCGCCGACCTCACCCGACAGAGCAGAGGGCGCGGACTTATAGATCTTGAGCGTTTTACCGTTATACTCAGTATATGCGATCGGCCAGCTGTATAAACCTCTGACCAGATTATGGATCTCGGACGCCGATCTGTTCCAGTCTATCTTTCCCATATCCTTGCTGATCATCGAAGCGTAAGCGGATCCCTCGCCGCTTTGAGGAAAAGTCGGCAGTCTGCCGCTCTCGGACGCCTTGAGGACATCAACGATCATCTCAGCGCCTAAGTCGGAGAGCTTCTGAAACATCGACTCTGAGGTATCATATAACCCGATCTCCATATGCTCCATGCGGATGATATCTCCGGTATCGAGGCCCTCGTCCATCTGCATGATGCTGATGCCGGTCTCCCTGTCGCCGTTTAAGACCGCCCACTGGATAGGCGCGGCGCCGCGGTACTTCGGCAAAAGCGACGCGTGAATGTTGATACATCCCAAGGGAGGACAGTCGATGATCTCTTTGGGTAATATTTTGCCGTATGCCGCGACGACGATCACATCGGGACGAAGCGAGCGGATCAGAGCCTTCACTTCGTCGCTTTTGAGCGTTGTCGGCTGATAGACGGGAAGGTCGAATTTTAACGCGCAGGTCTTCACCTCAGAGAAGCAGATCTCCTGCTTTCTGCCGCGCTTCTTGTCAGGGTTCGTGAACACGCCGACGACCTCAAAGCCTGCTTTGACGATGCTGTCGAGCGCCGGCACGGCAAAGTCGGGCGTGCCCATGAATATCACTCTCATGACTCTTCTCTCATTTCGTTGAGTTCTTCCTTCGAAAGCATCCGAAGAACCTTCGTTTTGAACAATATGCCGTCGAGATGATCGAACTCATGGCTCATCGCCTGAGCGAAGAAGTCCTCACCCTCGATGATCTGCTCCTCGCCGTTTCGATCGAAGAACTTCACCTTGAGATATTTGGGCCTGCGGGTGATGCCGAACTGTTCGGGACAGGAGAGACATCCCTCGACATTCTCCTGTTCTCCCTCAGATTCAATAATCTCGGGGTTGATGAACTCAAACAGCCCGTCGCCGACATCGATCACGCATACTCTGCGCAGGATGCCGACCTGAGGCGCCGCTAAGCCGACGCCGCCCGAATCGTAAAGCGTCTCTGCCATATCATCGAGAAGGGTGTGGAGCTTCGTATCAAATTTTTCGACCGGACGACATTTTTTCTGTAAAATCGGGTCGCCCTCAGTCACGATATTTCTCAGTGCCATACATTCACTTTCTTTCTACAAACTCAGCGGAGAGATGTCCGCGTATACGGTGACATCCGCGTACTCTCTGTGACGCGCAAAGTCACAGAGAAGGCGCGAGAGCATCTCTCTGAAATATTTATCGTTTCTGCATTTTAAGATCAGTTTATATCTGTATTTTCCTGCCGCCTTGAAGAGAGCCGCCTCGGACGGGCCGAGCGCTCTCATCGGAAGCGTAGGGTATTCTTTCTTCAAAAGTTCGGTCATATCCGTCATAAACCTGCGCGACGCGCCCTGCGCCTTCTTCTGATCATCGCTGACAAAGCCGACGAGACACATCGTCACAAACGGCGGATAGAGCATTCCTCTGCGGATCTCGATCTCTGTCCGATAAAAGCTCAGGTAGTCCTGACGCGAAGCGAGCGTGATGATCGGGTTCTCAGGGGTGAAGGTCTGGATGATCGCTCTGCCCCTCTGTCTGCCTCTGCCCGAACGCCCCACCACCTGAGTCAGAAGCGAGAAGGTGTTCTCATAGCTGCGATAGTCGTCGAGATAGAGCATCCGATCGGCATTCAGAACGCCTACCAAGGTGACATTCTCAAAGTCGAGACCCTTCGCGACCATCTGTGTGCCGACTAAAATATCGAACTCTCCCTTTGAGAACGCCGAGAGCTTCTTCTCGTGAGAGGAGCGGGTCATCGTGGTGTCGGTATCCATCCTGAGAATCCTCGCGTCGGGAAAGAGCTCTGAAAGCTCCACCTCCGCCTTCTGGGTGCCGGCGCCGAAGAAGTTCAGATCTCGGCTGTGGCAGGCGGGACACTCTGAGACATAGTCCATCGAATAGCCGCAGTAGTGGCACATCAGGCGGTTATTCGCGTGATGATAGGTCAGAGAGATCGAGCAGTTGGGACACGAGATCGTCTCTTTGCACGATCTGCAGGTGACGAAGGTATTATACCCTCTGCGATTTAACAGCAGGATCGACTGCTTGCCGTGAGAGAGGTTCTCGCCGATCGCGTCTCTGAGAATCTCCGAGAACTCGGAGGTGTTGCCGCGCGCTTGTTCTTCGTTCATATCCGCGACAGTCACCTCGGGGAGCACCGCATCGCCGTATCTGTGAGTGAGCGTCTGCATATGATAGGCGCCCCTCTCTGCGTGATAAAAGGTCTCGACGCTCGGGGTCGCGGAGCTTAAGAGCAGCAGACAGCGGTGATACGAGCAGCGAAACTTCGCGATCTCACGCGCGTGGAAACGCGGCTTTGACTCGCTCTTATAGGTGTGCTCCTGCTCCTCGTCCATGATCAGAAGACCTAAGTCCTCAAACGGCGCGAACACCGCCGAGCGGGTGCCGACGGCGATCTTCGCCCTGCCCTTTTTGACGCGCTTATACTCATCCATGCGTTCGCCGATGGACAAAGCGCTGTGGAACACCGCCACCTCTTCGCCGAAATGCGCCCGAAAAAGCGAGATCAGCTGCGGGGTAAGCGCGATCTCGGGCACCATCACGATGACGCCCTTGCCCTCACCCATCACCTTTTCGATCAGCTTAAAATAGACGGAGGTCTTGCCGGAGCCCGTGATACCGTATAAAAGCGAGACCTCGGGCTTCTCAGTATGAAGAAGCGCCTCAAGCTCAATCAAAGCCTTGTTCTGCTCCTCGGTGAGGACGATCTCTTTCTTCTCGGCGACTGCGGTCTTCGGGATACGAAAGACCTCGTCGTCAAAGTACTCTGCTATTCCTTTCTTGACGAGAGCGTCAGCGACCGCGGGGGTCACACCGGTGTAGTAGCACAGCTCCTTGACGGATACCGCGCCGACAGCGGACAAGGTATCATAGACGCTCTGCTGCTTTTCGGAGAGCATTTTGAGCGCCGCCTTCTCCTCCGCATCGGGAGACAAGCGAATCATCCTGACCGTCTTGTCGCCGATCTTGCGGGAGTGGGCGTCACTTTTCAGCAGGATCCCATCGCGGTACATCTCGTCGAGAAGATCGCTCTCTTCTAAGCCAAACTCCGAGAGCAGCTTCTTCTCTTCGGTTTTATTATTCTTTGAAAGAATAAAACTGACGATCCTGCGCTGTTCATCGGGCAGATCGAAGATACAGTCGCCCAAGTCCTTTCTGACCGAATAGACATAGGTCAGGCGGTAGTGGATCCCCGCGGGGAGGATCGCCCTGACCGCGTCGTAATAGGTGCAAAAGCAGTGAGCCTTCATAAACTCACACAGCGCGATCATCTCGCCGGAGAGGACGGGCTCGTCGTCCAAAACCTCTGAGATCTCTTTGAGCGTTGAGAAGTCGCCCTCTTCTTCTCTTACAGAGAGCACCATGCCCTGACGGCGCTTGTTCGCCTTTGAGAACGGCACCGCGACACGCATGCCTGCCCTAAGAGAAGAGAATCGTTCGGGGATCCGATACGAGAAACTTTTGTCAAAATGATAGACGGTATTCTCTACCGCTACCGACGCAAGTTTTACGGACATCAGTCTTCGTCTTCTTCTAAGATATTATACTTGTGGTTCTTGAAATCCTCGATCGCGAGCAGAACGGGCTTGTCGTCGGTGATGACGCCCTCTTCCTTGAACTCATCCGCGATCTCTCTGGCGCGCTTGGCGACACCGATGACGAGAGCGTAACGGCTCTCCTTGCCTGATAACATATCGTCTAAAGATGCTCTTTTCATGATGAAAACTCCTTTTTATATTTATGATTATTTACTGTTTTGATTTGATACTCTCAATGATGGACAGGACCTCTCTGGAGGCTCTGTCAACATCGTCGTTGACGACGACATAGTCAAAGAGGTGCTGATGCGCCATCTCGGTCTGAGCGGTCCTTAAGCGCTCTTCGATCACCTCGGCACTCTCGGTGCCTCTGCCCTCAAGCCGAAGCCGCAGCTCCTCCTCGGACGGCGGGATCACGAAGATGCTCACACACTCGGGATACGCCTTCTTGACCTGCAAGAAGCCCTTGAGCTCGATCTCCAAGAACACATCGATCCCCTGATCGAGCATCTCAAAGACCGGCTTCTTCGGGGTGCCGTAGCAGTTGCCGACATACTCTGCGTACTCTAAGAAGCCGTCCTCTCTGATCAGCTCTTCGAACGCTTCTCTCGAGACAAAGTAGTACTCTCTGCCGTCCTGCTCTCCCGCTCTGGGTAAGCGGGTAGTGGCGGAGACCGACAGGCGGCAGTTCTCGTTTAGTTTCAGCATCCGCTTCATCATCGTGCCCTTGCCGACGCCCGAGGCGCCCGCGAACACGATCAGCAATCCTTTACTCATCCGACCTGCCCTCCATTCTGGAAGAGATGGTCTCCGGTGTGAGCGCCGACAGTACGATGTACTCGCTGTCGGTGATGATCACCGCCTGGCACTTTCTGCCGAAGGTCGCGTCGATCAGCGTGGACGACGCCTTGCTCATCTGCACGATCCTCTTGATCGGCGCAGACTCGGGACTGACGACGGAGACGATCTTGTCGGTGTTCACGACACTTGAAAATCCGATATTCACAAATCTCATTCATTATCTCCTATTCGATATTCTGGACCTGTTCTCTGATCTTCTCGATCTCGCCCTTGATGTCGACGACCTTGTGCGCAAGGATCGAGTCGGAGACCTTGGAGCCGATGGTGTTCGCCTCGCGGTTCATCTCCTGCACGATGAAGTCGAGCTTTCTGCCGACAGGACCCGAAGACTCTAAGAACTTCTTCATCTGGTCAAAGTGAGATCTCAGCCTCACGGTCTCTTCATCCACCGCTACCTTATCCGCGAAGACGGCAGCCTCTGTCAGGATCCGCTGCTCGTCGATGTTCGAGGACGAGAGCACCTCAGAGAGCTTCTGATACAGCCGCTCTCTGTATTCTTTAACGGTCTGGGGAGAGCGCTCCTCGATCTCTGAGACGATATGAAGGATGGTATCCGCTCTGCCTAAGATATCTTCCTTAAGCTTCTCTCCCTCCGCCTGCCGCATCGAAAGGAACTGCCTGAGCGCCTCATCGGTGACGATCTTGACATCGTTATAGACCGCTTCTTCATCCTGCGGCGGACGATGGATCTGAAAGATATCGGTAAAGCGCGACAGAGTGGATACCGAGATATCCTCGCGAATCTGAAAATCGTTCGAGAGCGCCCTCATCGCGCTGATGTAGCCTGAAGCTAACGGGCGGTTGAGCTCTACCTCGACAGCGGATTCGTCGTTCTCCGTGATCGAGACGAACATATCCACCTTGCCTCTGCCGATATGTTCACCGATATATTTCTTGAGCTTTTCCTCTAAGAAGCTGTATCCGCGCGTGGTTCTGCAGGAAAACTCAAAGTACCGGTGGTTCACCGATTTGATCTCCACGATGATCTCGCGGGTAGAGACAGACATCTCGGCTCTGCCGAAGCCTGTCATCGACATGATCATAGTCATCTCTCCTTTGTATGATTTCGTAAAAGGTGCGTGCCTTTTGATTCGTTTGATATTATACCACCGAAGACTTCCCGGGACAATAGAACGGTTACAAAACTGTAATACAAAAATTTAATTTGCATTATAAGATCATTTATGGTATGATATCATAGGAAATATTTGAAAAGGAATGAGAAACCATGTCAGGACATAATAAATGGAGTACCATCAAGCAGAAAAAGGGCAAGAACGACGCCGCGCGCGCCAAGGTGTTCACCAAGATCGGCAGAGAACTGATTGTCGCGATCAGAGACGGCGGCTCCGCTGACCCCAATGTCAACTCGAAGCTCAGAGAGTGTATCGCCAAAGCGAAAGCGAACAATGTTCCCAACGATAACATTGAGCGCATCATCAAGAAGGCGCAGGGCGGCGAGTCCGCAAACTACGAGGCGGTCACCTACGAGGGTTACGGTCCCTCCGGCGTCGCGGTCATCGTAGAAGCCCTGACCGACAACCGCAACCGTACCGCAGGCGAGGTCAGACATTACTTTGACAAGTTCGGCGGCAACATGGGCACCCCCGGCTGCGTCTCCTTCATGTTTGAGAAGAAGGGTGTGCTGATCATCGAGCGCGAGGATCTCGACAAGGACGAGGACACCGTGATGGAAGACGCCTTAGAGGCGGGCGCCGCGGACTTTGAGGCGGATGAGGACATCTTCACCGTCTACACCGAGCCCGACGATCTCGGCGGCGTGAGAGAGGATCTCGAAAAAAAGGGCTACACCTTCGCCTCCGCCGAAGTGGAGCAGGTACCCTCTACCTACACCAAGCTCGAGGATCCCGATACACAGACTCAGATGCAGAAGATGCTCGATATGTTCGAGGATAACGACGATATCCAGAATGTATGGCACAACTGGGAGATGGAATAATCCACAAGAATCAGAGGAGAACTCAGACGGGTTCTCCTCTTTTTGAAAGAAAGGCGGTGAGAAGATGAAGAGGGTCACAGTCGGCGTGCTCGCTCATGTAGACGCGGGCAAAACGACCCTGACGGAGGCGATGATGTATGTCTCGGGAAATATCAAGAAGCTCGGCAGAGTGGATCACAAGGACACCCTGCTCGATAACTTCTCGCTTGAGAGAGACCGCGGCATCACCATCTTCTCAAAGACCGCGCTTTTAAAATATAAAGACACCGACTTCTTCCTCCTCGATACCCCGGGACACATCGACTTCTCGTGTGAAGCCGAGCGCTCTCTGCAGGTATGCGACTACGCTGTACTGGTCATCAGCGGCACCGACGGCGTGCAGAGCCACACAGAAACCTTGTGGAAACTTTTGAGGAAATATTCGGTCCCGACCTTTCTCTTCATCAACAAGATGGATCTCGAGCGCTCTTGCTCAGCGATCTCAAAAATAAGCTCTCCGACGGCTGCGTCGACTTCTGTGAGAACGACCGCAAAATTCTTTTTGAGAATATTGCACTGTGCAATGAAGAGCTGCTCTCACGCTACAGCGAGACCGAGACCATCAAAGATGAAGACATCGTCGCCGCCGTTAGAGAGCGCAGGCTCTTCCCCTGCTTCTTCGGCTCGGCACTGAAGGTCGACGGTATCGACAGATTCCTAAATGCGCTCTGCCGCTGTACCGTGATGCCCGACTATCCCGACACCTTCTCAGCGAGGGTGTTCAAGATCTCCGAGGACAAGGCGAAGAACCGCCTGAGCTTCTTAAAGATCACAGGAGGCGCACTGCGCGTCAGAGATATCTTACATAGTGATAAAAACAAAAATCAGGAGAAGGTCACCCAGATCCGCCTGTACTCGGGCGAGAAGTTCACAGCGTTGGACGAAGCCGCGGCAGGCACGATCTGCGCGGTGACCGGCGTCACCTTCACGCAGGCAGGCGACGGTTTGGGAGAGGAAAAGGGCGCTTTTCTGCCCTTCTTAGAGCCGGTGCTG
>CAJOII010000036.1 GCA_905234535.1 uncultured Ruminococcus sp. | reverse complement strand
GGAGGACGGCGTGTCCGGCCACAAGATCAGAGCCGAGAATCGTGACAAGATACAGTCCATCAAGGATTTAGCCCGCAAAGGCAAGTTCGATATTCTCCTTGTGTTCATGTTCGACCGTATCGGTCGAATCGCGGACGAGACGCCCTTTGTCGTGGAGTGGTTTGTCAAGAACGGGATCCGTGTATGGAGCACCCAAGAAGGTGAACAGCGCTTCGATAACCATATCGATAAGCTCCTCAACTATATCCGATTCTGGCAAGCGGACGGAGAAAGCGAAAAGACCTCTATCCGTACCCGTACAAGTCTCGGGCAAATGGTAGAGGAAGGGCATTTCAAGGGTGGGGCAGTTGCGATCGGTTATAAACTGGTCAAAAGCGGTCGGTTCAACAAGCGTAAGCATGAGCTGTATGATCTGAAGGTCAATGAGGACGACGCGAAAATCGTCCTGCTCATCTTTGAGAAATATGTCAACGAGGGCTATGGCGTACAGAAAATCGCTAACTACCTCAATGACAACGGCTACCGTAATCCTACCGGCAACCGATGGTCGCACAATACCATCCGCAACATTCTGAAAAACGAGACCTATGTCGGGTATCTGAAAAGCGGCGAGAGCCGTTCGCCTCATATTCCGGAATTGCAGATCGTGCCGCAGGACTTATTTGACAAAGCGCAGGAGATTCGACGTCAGCGCGCCGAGTCAAAAGCCAATATGCCAAGAGTACCAATCAATATGCGCGGCAACGCGCTGTTGTCCGGCAATGTTTTCTGCGGTCACTGCGGCTCGCGGCTTCATCTGACGTCTAACACGCGGAACTATACCAAAGCAGACGGAACGGTCGTAAAGAAGCGCCGCATCCGCTACGCCTGCTACAAAAAGGTGCGTAAGATTACGAAATGCGACGGTCAGTCTGGCTATGCGGCGGCAAAGCTCGACAAAATGGTAGAGGCGGTCATCAAGGATGTTTTCAAGCGGATGAAAGGAATCTCAAAGGATGAGATGATCGCGGCTCGGTATGACAAGGAGCTCGTTATGAGAAAGTGTGTGCTGTCAAAAGCCAAAGCCGAGCTTGCCAAAGAGCAGGATAAACTGAACAAGCTGCGCGATGAAGTCGTGAAGTGTATCCAGGGCGAGAGCGTTTTCTCAAAAGAAATGCTCGCAGGGCTGGTCAGTGAAACCGAGGCAAAGGTTCAGGATCTTATGAAAAGATGTGAGGACGCGGAGCGCGAACTGGAATCCGACAGGATCCTGATGCAGGAGCTCAGCGACAGCTATGACGAGATTATTTCGTGGTCGGAGCTTTATGACAGCGCATCCCTCGAAGCGAAGAAAATGATCGTGAACGCGATGATCAAGCGCATCGATGTATTCCGCGACTACCGCCTGAACATCGAACTGAATTTCAACATTCGTCAGTTCTTCCTCGGTCTGGACGATACAGTGATACCGTTCCCGAAAACAGCATAATAACAACCGAACAGGCGGGACTTTTCTTGGTGGAGATAAGGGGAATCGAACCCCTGACCTCGTGAATGCGAACCACGCGCTCTACCATCTGAGCTATACCCCCACGTATAGATATTCAATTGTTTGGGGTGCGTAAGCGACCCTGTCGGGCTACCATCTGAGCTATACCCCCACGACGCTATTGCATTATACAACAAAAAAAACGATTTGTAAAGAGGGAAGAGCAAACTTTCTTTTTTGCTTTTGTGCGAAAAGCGTCGAAGCCGCCCTCTCGGACGGCTTCGATGCTGATGTATTTTTAGGGGTTTTCCTATTATCGCTTATGCGGAATACTCATGGTGGGCCGTCGGGATTATCGGCGTCTTCGTTTCAGGCGGATTTGTCGAGAGAGTGGAACCTCACCTTGATGAAGTCACCCTTGACGATGATGTCCACCGCCTGAATATTTTTGTCCGGATGGGCTTTGATGAGCTCCGAGACATACAGATTTAGAATGTTGTCCGATACGCTTTCGCCTTTTACATTGATACGCATGATTTTACCTCCTGTCATTCAATCCTGTCTATAATTCTTTGCCGGAATTATTCGAATGTTTGTGCTAATTCCTACGATCTTATTGTAACAGATGAGAGGAGAAAATACCAGTTACAGGTAGGCTATTTTCATATCAGTTTCTTAACGGTTAATTCCTTTTTGAATAATAATGATTGCGATTTGTAATCGTTAATTCTCCCGCTGAAAAAAAGACCACGGACACAAGATCTTGTATCCGTGGAGATGTTTTTTGAAATAACGATATATTATCCAAACAGATGGAAGTTAACGACCAGCGCCGCGAATACGATGGAGACCATCGAGAGCAGCTTGATGAGGATGTTGATGGACGGGCCCGAGGTATCCTTGAACGGATCGCCTACGGTATCGCCGACGACCGCCGCCTTGTGCTGATCGGAGCCTTTTCCGCCGTGGTGGCCGGCTTCGATATATTTCTTCGCGTTATCCCATGCGCCGCCGGAGTTAGACATAAAGATCGCGAGCAGGAAGCCCGAGGCGGTAGCGCCCGCAAGCATACCGACAACGCCGTAGAAACCGAGGATCAGACCGACAACGATCGGTACGACGATCGCGATGATTGTGGGCAGAATCATCTCTTTTAAGGAAGAGCGGGAGCACATATCTACGCACTTGGCATAGTCGGGATCCGCCTTGCCCTCCATGAGACCCTTAATTTTCTTGAACTGGCTGCGTACCTCGATGACGACGCTCTGCGCCGCTCTGCCGACGGCCTCCATGGTGAGCGCCGCGAAGACAAACGGCAGGCACGCGCCGATGAACAGACCAATGAGCACCAGCGGATTCATCACGCTGAAGCTGTCATATGTAACGGTATTGTCCATACCGTGGATCTTGTCGATATAGGAGGCGATGAGCGCGAGCGCGGTGAGCGCGGCGGAGCCGATCGCAAAGCCCTTGCCGGTAGCGGCAGTGGTGTTGCCGAGAGAATCGAGCGCGTCGGTCCTCTCTCTGACCTCGGGCTCAAGACCCGACATCTCGGCGATACCGCCCGCGTTATCGGCGACAGGGCCGTACGCGTCGGTCGCGAGGGTGATGCCTAAGGTAGACAGCATACCGACAGCCGCCAGCGCGATACCGTAGAGGCCGAGCTGAGTGCTGTTGATATCCGCGCCCTGTGTCAGCCACGAGGGAACAAAGAACGCGATCAAAACCGCGATGCCGATGATCACGATCGGAAGCGCTGTGGAGAGCATACCGAGTCCCAAACCGCCGATAATGATGGTAGCGGAACCGGTCTCGGACTTTTCGGCGAGCTTCTTCGTCGGCTTATAAGAATCGGATGTGAAATACTCGGTGGATTTGCCGATGAGCACGCCGGCGACAAGTCCCGCGAGCACCGCAAAGTACAGGGGATAGTAGCTCGATCCGAGGATGAACCAGATCAGCGGGAAAGCGGCCACAGCGATCAGGATGGCTGAGAAGTTCGTGCCGCGGCTGAGCGCTTTTAAGAGCAGCTTCTGCTCTGCCTTTTCGCCTGTGCGTACGAAGAAGGTGCCGATAATCGAGCATACGATGCCGAGCGCTGCCATGATCATGGGGATCGCCATCGCCTGGAAGCCCATCCCTTGGCTGTTGAACGCTGCAACGCCTAATGCGGAACAGGAGATCACGGAGCCGACATAGGACTCGTAGAGGTCGGCGCCCATACCGGCGACATCGCCGACATTATCGCCGACATTGTCCGCGATAACAGCGGGGTTTCTCGGGTCATCCTCGGGGATGCCCGCTTCTACCTTACCGACCAAGTCTGCACCGACATCGGCAGCCTTGGTGAAGATGCCGCCGCCGACTCTCGCGAACAGCGCCATCGAAGACGCGCCCATACCAAAGGTCAGCATCGCGGAGGTGATGCCCGCGGCGTCCTGATTGAATACATATTTCAGCAGCGTGAACCAGATGGAGATGTCTAAAAGTCCCAGACCGACGACCGTGAAGCCCATGACGGAGCCCGCGGAGAACGCGACTCTCAGGCCCTTGTTCAGACCGGTTCTGCAGGCGTTGGCGGTCCTGTCGTTCGCGAAGGTCGCGATCTTCATACCGACAAAGCCGGACAAGCCCGAGAAGAAGCCGCCGGTGACGAAAGCGAACGGTACAAACCATGTCAGCAGACCGAACGCCGCCATTACGCAGAGGATCACGAACATCCCCGCAAAGAACGCCGCGACGATCGTGTACTGACGCTTTAGGTACGCGTTCGCGCCCGAACGGATAGAGCGGGAGATCTTCTTCATCTTTTCGGTGCCTTCATCGAAGGAGAGCACTCTCTTCGCCATAATGACCGCAAACAGCAGGGCGAGAACAGCGCCAACGAAAATGAATATTACCAGATATTTTTCCATAATATTCTACCAACTCCTTTATTATTTTCGCGTTTTACTGTGGTAAAACACAAATTCAGTAACCTTTATCTTACACCACAAAAGAGCTAAAGTCAATATTTTTCATCGCGGACAAACCAAAACCGGACGATTTCACAGGGTTTTCGGAGGATTCCCTGAAAAATTCTTTATATATGTATTGAACAATCAAATTATATGTGATAAAATATATCGAATTACCATCACGGAAGGGATTTTATGAAATCGATTTTGCGACATTTTAATCTCAAAGACTGGATGGCGGCGCTGCTTGCGGCGGCGCTGATCGCCTTCTCGGTCTTTCTCGATCTGAAGATGCCCGACTATATGAGCGATATCACCCGTCTGCTGCAGACGGCGGGCACCGAGATGAGCGAGATCCTGCTCGCGGGCGGCAAGATGCTTCTGTGCGCTCTGGGCAGTCTGCTCGTCACGGTAGCGGTCACGGTGATCTCGGGATTCTTGGCGTCCGACTACTCGTATCATGTCAGAGAGCGGCTCTATACAGCGGTGGAGTCCTTCTCGATGAAGGAGATCAACGGGTTTTCCACTGCTTCTCTGATCACCCGCTCCACCAACGATATCACTCAGGTGCAGAACATCATCGTGTTCGGTCTGATGGTAACTGTCAGAGCGCCCGTGATGGCGGTGCTTGCGATCATGAAGATCGCCGACAAGAGCTATCAGTGGACGATGTCCACCGGCATCGCCGTGGTGCTGGTGATCATCGTGCTGGGCATCTGCTATATCTTCGCGCATCCGAGGTTCAAGCGCATCCAGACCCTGACCGATAACATCAACCGCATCACCAGAGAGAACCTGACCGGTCTGCGCGTGATCCGCGCGTATAACGCCGAGGGATATCAGTACAACAAGTTTGAGAACGCGAATACCGACATCACCCATAACAATATGACCGCTCACCGCATCATGGCGATGATGTTCCCCTCGATGATGCTGATCATGAACGGCTTGTCCTTAGTCGTTTACTGGATCGGCGCGTATCTGATCGACGCGGCAGTAGGGCCTGATAAGCTCACCCTCTTCTCCGAGATGGTGGTCTTCTCCGCTTACGCGATGCAGGTGATCATGGCGTTCATGATGCTCAACATGATCCTGATCATGGCGCCCCGCTCGATGGTCGCGGCAAAGCGTATCAACGAGGTCATCGACACCGAGACTACCGTTAAAGACGGCGAAGGGGTAGGGAGTACCGCGTCTGAAGGGGAGATCGAGTTTAAAGATGTCTGTTTCAGATATCCCGACGCCGCCGACTATGTCCTCAAGGACATCAGCTTCAAGGCGAAAAAGGGCGAGACCGTCGCGATCATCGGCTCCACCGGCTGCGGCAAGTCGACCCTGATCAACCTGATCCCGCGGTTCTATGACTGTACGGACGGCGAGGTGCTCGTCGACGGCGAGAATGTCAAGCGCTACAAGCTCTCCGAGCTTCACGACCGGATCGGCTATATCCCCCAGCGCGCCGTGCTGTTCTCCGGTACCGTCAACACCAATGTCGCCTACGGCAAGGGCAAAAAGACAGAATATACCCAAGGGGATGTCGAGCGCGCGGTCGAGATCGCACAGGCGAAGGAGGTTGTCGAGAACTATCCCGAGGGGTATGATCACGAGGTCGCACAGGGAGGCTCGAACCTCTCCGGCGGTCAGAAGCAGCGTCTGTGCATCGCCCGCGCGGTGTGCAGAGAGCCCGAGATACTGATCTTTGACGATTCGTTCTCGGCGCTCGACTACAAGACCGACCGCGTCCTCAGAGAGACCCTGAAGAAACGAACGAAAGGCACGACCAACATCATCGTCGCCCAGCGCATCGGCACCATCAAGGACGCGGATCAGATCATCGTCCTCGACGAGGGCAGGATCGCTTCGATCGGCAAGCACAAAGAACTGCTCGAGTCATGCGCGGTTTATAAAGAGATCGCGCTCTCGCAGCTTTCGGAGGAGGAACTGAAGAATGCCTGATAAAAACTATTCCTCCGATAAAAACAAAGTCATCAAAAAAGAATATGAGAGCGTCATCGGCGCAGGCGCCAAGAGACCCCGCGCCCAGCGAGGCCCGGGAGGCCCGAGGGGCGTCGTCACCGAGAGAGCCGATAACTTCTCCGCTTCGTGGGCGAAGATGATCAAGTACGCATCGCCTCAGATGCCGATGGTAATCACAGCGCTTCTGTGCGCGGTCGCCGGATGTATCATCTCACTGATCGGTCCCTCACAGATCAGCCGCATCACCGACCTCATCACCGCGGGTCTGACGGATGAGATGGATCTGTCGGGGATCTCCTCTCTGTGCATCTTCCTGTTCATCTTGTACGGGATCAGCTGGGCGATGACCTTCACCCAGAACTTTTTGATGGCGACGGTCTCTCAGCGGATCTCCCAGCGGCTTCGCACCGACATCACGAAGAAGACCAACCGGATGCCCCTCAAGTACTTCGACAGTACCCCCTTCGGCGACATCCTCTCGCGTATCACCAACGACATCGATACCATCGGTCTGACGCTGAATATGTCGATCGGCCAGCTCGTCACCTCGGTGACGATGTTCATCGGCACCCTTCTGATGATGATCATCACGAACATATGGCTCGCGCTCACCGCGATCGCGGCGACCGTGCTGGGGTTTGTCCTGATGTCGGTGATCATGAAGCATTCGCAGAAGCACTTCAACCGCCAGCAGCGCCATTTGGGCGCGATCAACGGCCATGTCGAAGAGATCTACTCGGGTCACGACATCGTCAAGGCGTACAACGCCGAAGAAGAGAACGAAGCGGACTTTCGCAGAATCAACCGTCATCTGCGCGATTCTGTCTTCAAAGCGACCTCGCTGTCGGGTATGATGCAGCCCTTGATGCAGTTCATCGGCAACTTAGGCTTCGTTGCGGTGTGCGTCGTCGGAGCGATGCTGGCGCTTTCAGGCAACATCACCTTCGGCGTGATCATCGCCTTCACGATCTATGTCAGACAGTTCACCCAGCCGCTCTCTCAGCTTGCCCAGTCGTTCACCTCGATGCAGTCGACCGCGGCGGCGGGCGAGCGCGTGTTCGAATATCTGGAGGAAGAAGAGCTTACGGACGAGAGTCAGAAGATGCGCGTATTGAAGGATGTCCGGGGCGATGTTCGTTTTGAGCATGTGCGCTTTGGCTATAACCCCGATCGCATCATCATCAAGGATTTTTCCGCCGACATCAAGGCGGGACAGAAGGTCGCGATCGTCGGCCCCACCGGCGCGGGCAAGACCACCATCGTCAACCTGTTGATGCGCTTCTACGAGGTCAACTCCGGCAAGATCTACATCGACGGCGTTGATATCTCAACCTTGACAAGGAAGAATGTCCACGACCTGTTCTGTATGGTGCTTCAGGACACATGGCTCTTTGAGGGCACTGTCCGGGAGAATATCGTCTATTCCAAAAAGGATGTCACCGACGAAGAGATTGAGCGCGCCTGCAAGGCGGTCGGCATCCACCACTTCATCCGCACCCTGCCAAAGGGCTACGATACCCTGCTTGACGACAAGGCGACCCTTTCGGCGGGTCAGAAACAGCAGATCACGATCGCGAGAGCGATGGTGGAGAACGCGCCGCTTCTGATTCTGGACGAGGCGACCTCCTCGGTCGATACCCGCACCGAGCGGATCATCCAGCAGGCGATGGACTCTCTGACAAAGGGCAGGACCTCGTTCGTCATCGCCCACCGTCTCTCGACCATCCGTAACGCGGATCTGATCTTGGTGCTCAAGGACGGCGATATCATCGCCTCCGGCACCCACGAAGAGCTTTTGAGAGAGGGAGGCTTCTACGCGGAGCTGTACAACTCTCAGTTTGAGCAGGGATGATATATCGTTATCAGTTTACAGTTGTCGGGAGTATCCTGATAAAAGGAGATAAGTTATGAACATATGTGCGTACGGCGCTGCCGCGAAGGAGATCGACGCCCGCTTCATCCGGGCGGGGGAGGAGCTCGGCAAAAGGATCGCCTTAAGAGGCGATACCCTCGTCTTCGGCGGCGGAGCGCACGGGATGATGGGCGCGCTCTCGAGAGGCGCTCACGAAAACGGCGGCAGGGTGATCTCTGTCGCGCCGTCGTTCTTCAATGTCGACGGCGTGCTGTATGAGAAGTGCGACGAGTACATCTACACCGAGACCATGCGCGAGCGCAAGCAGAAGATGGAGGATCTCTCCGACGCCTTCATCGTCACCCCCGGCGGCATCGGCACCTTTGAGGAGTTCTTGGAGATCTTCACCCTCAGACAGCTTCACCGCCATCAAAAGCCGATCGCGATCTTCAATGTGAGCGGCTACTATAACTCGATGATGAAATTCCTCCGGAACGCGGTCGATAACCGATTCATGTCCGAGAAGAACCTCGAGCTGTTCTTCATCAGCGACAGCATCGACGAGATACTCTCTTATATTGACGCCCCGCCGAAAAAGGAAGAGGATATCGAAAAGCTGAGGAACCTTTAATAGTGAAGAAGTAAGAAGTAAGAGGTAAGAGTGAATGTTACTCGCTTCGCTCGAACAATTCTATAAACAGACATAATAAAAAGCAGGAAGCTCCTTTGAGAACTTTCTGCTTTTCTCATCATATACATATTAGGAATCAGGTGAGGACGGAGTCCTCCCTCAATTCTTACCTCTTACTGAAAATCAGAGATCTTCCAAGTATTCTATGAGCTCTTCACAGCTGCCCTGACGAAAGCGTCTGTAATCGAGATCGTGGGTGATGATGTGGTCGGTGACTAAAAACACATCGATCCCTAAGGACGCGCAGGGGATGATGTCCTCTCTGACATCGTTGCCGATCATCAGGGTCTCTTCGGCGCTGACTTGGAACCTCTCCATGATCTCCTGATAGTAGAGGGGGTTCGGTTTTGCGTAGGAGCTCTGATCGTACGAGGTCACGAGATCGAACATACCGGCGTCGATGCCTGTCCACCGCATCCGTGTGTCGCACGCAATAAGCGGGAAGAGCGGCATCGTCGCGATCACCGTGTGCTCGCTCTTCTCTCTCATCAGCTCTGCGATCCTCGGCGCGAAGGGGTTCTCCTCGGTGATCTCCCTGACGCGGGAGAAGGCGGTGTAATAGTAGTTCATCAGCACCGCGTCGAGGATATCTCTCTCATAGCCCGAGACCCTCTCGGCAGTCTCGTAGAAGACCTCGTCGTTTCTCTTTTTGCCGTCGTTAAGCATCATCGCGCGGCACCCGTCATTGACGGCGTTGAGCGCTTCTGCCTGATTCAGCCCGAAGTCGTAGAATTTTTTCGCGACATCGGAGAACCATATCTCGACGAACTTCTCTTGGGTATTGATCGGAAGAAGAGTATTGTCCAGATCCGACATGATCAGTTTTTTCATCTTATCACCGCCCCTATTATACCGCAACCGGAAAAGAATGACAATAGTTTTTGATAGGTGTTGTCAAATCGGCGACAAGATGGTACAATAAAAAAGGAATGGAGATATGCGGCGAATTCGCGTATATTCAGAAAGAGGGAAGAAGCGAGGCGAATCCCTCCACCATCACAAGCGATGGTTCCCCTCCCTTTATGCAAGGGAGGCTATAAGGAGGTTTTATGATGAAGCATTTTTTTGAGGCGGACATCCTGCTTCCGAAGAAGGATTTTGAGAAATGGGCGGTGGTCGCCTGCGACCAGTACACCTCAGAGCCCGAGTACTGGGAGAAGACCAAGGAGATCGCGGGAGATACCCCCTCGGCGCTCAATATCATCCTGCCCGAGCTGTATCTTCAGCCGGACAACAGCGAACAGATCGAGAAGATCAACCGCACGATGCAGGAGTATCTCGACAACGGCGTGTTCGATGAACACAAGAACACGATGATCTATGTCGAGCGCGAGTCGAACGGTACCGTCCGCAAGGGTATCGTCGGGATGATCGATCTGGAGGACTATGACTATCAGAAGGATTCGAGCGCTCTGATTCGCGCGACCGAGGCGACCGTCTTGGAGCGTATCCCCCCGCGCGTGAAGATCCGCAGGGACGCCCCCTTGGAGATGCCGCATATCCTTCTGCTCATCGACGATCCCGCGTACACGGTGATCGAGCCGCTCTCAGAGAAAAAGGACGCGTTATCAAAGGCGTACGACTTTGAGCTGATGCAGGGCGGCGGACATATCGAGGGGTATTTTCTCTCAGAGGGTGAGATCGAAAATGTGCAGAACGCGCTCGAGCATCTGATCGACGGCAAGGACGACGGACTGCTGTTCGCTGTCGGCGACGGCAACCATTCGCTCGCTACCGCGAAGGAGTGCTACCGTCAGACGGGCGATCCCCTCGCCCGCTACGCGCTGGTCGAGGTCGTCAACATCCACGACCCTTCCATCGAGTTCGAGCCGATCTACCGCGTGATGTGGAACATCGACCCCGAGGACTTCCTCAGCCGATTCATCGCGCATACCGAGGCCGCGGGTTCGGATGACCTGCAGAAGTTTACCTATATCACCAAGGACAAAGAGGGAGAGATCCTTGTAAAGTCGACCGCGAAGCTCCCCGTCGGCACCCTGCAGACCTTCGTCGACAGCTATATGGAGGAGCATCCTAAGGTGAAGATCGACTATATCCACGGCGCCGATGTCACCGTCCGTCTCTCACAAAAGGAGAATGCGATCGGCTTCATCTTTGACGGGATGGGCAAGGATGAGCTCTTCCCCGCGATCATGGCGGATGGCTCTCTTCCGAGAAAGACCTTCTCGATGGGCCATGCTTGTGACAAGCGATATTATATCGAAGCAAGAAAGATCAAATGATACAGATTCCACTTTTCGTGGAGCGTTTCCATAGGTGGTTCATTGTATATGAGCCGCCTATATTCTATGATAGAGAAGAGGTGAGATCATGGACGCGAAAAAGACCGGAGCGTTTATCGCTTCTCTTCGGAAAGAGCAGAAGCTGACCCAGGCGGCTCTGGCTGAGAAGCTCAATCTGTCGAACCGTACCGTCTCCAAGTGGGAGACGGGCGACGGCTATCCCGATATCACCGTTCTGCCCAAGCTCTCACAGATCTTAGGCGTGTCGGTCGACGAGCTGCTCTCGGGAGAGCGGCAGAGTTCCCCGATCCCCGAAGTAAAGGTCACCGAGGTCGAGAACGGGGACCATCTGAAGAATCTGTTCTCTGTGATGTATGTGATCGCGCTGTTCTTTGCGCTGCTTGCGGCGGTTCTCGGAACGCTGACCGAATTGTACTGTATCTGGGCGTTCTCGATCCTCTTCTACACCCACTGGGAGATCATCTTCGCGGCGATGTCGTTCTTTGCGACGCTGGCAGCGGGACTGATCTACTGTGTGGGACTCGTGCGGCTCGAGGTCGCGTTCTCAAAGGACGAGATCAGACAGATGACCCGGAGGAAGACATGGGCGCTCTCGCTGATCCTCACATTCTTCCCTGTGGCGTTTCTGATCAGGCTGTATCGGTGCTTCTTCTGGCATTTTCAGGTCGGCTTTGCTGTTTTGCTCTGTCTTCTGTGCGCTCTCGGTCTCATCATCCTGTATAAGAAGCTGAGGCGATAGTATGTTCAAAAAGTTCACCGCACTGGTAATAGCGGCTGTGATGCTCTTCTCTCTGTCGGGCTGCGGCGTCACCGCGGGCGTGCAGATCAAAGAGACAGAGTCACAGATCTATTCGAAAGAAGACATCGACAGCGCGATCGCGGTCATCCTCAATTATTTTCGAGATAATTTCGACGGCTGTGTCTTAAGAGAGATCGGTTATGCGGGCGATGAATACCTTGACGAGATGAAGGAGTGGCAGGATACCTACTCTGCCGACGAGGTGATCATCCTCATGTCCTCCTTCTATGTGATCAGCGACACGGAGGGCTCTCTGGTACAGGGAGAGACTTATACCGGCTGGAACTGGATATTATCAAGAGATACAGGCGGCAGGTGGATCCACCGCGACCACGGATACGGGTAATATTAGTTCTCAATTCTCAGTCATCAGTTGTCAGTTTGCAGTTTTCGGTTTTTAATATTCATGATGAAAAACACCCTTCATCCGAAAAGAATGAAGGGTGTTTCTTATTCTTCGTGATTCTTTTTTAAGAAGTGGTAGATGATCCCGAATATGATGAGGAATCCGACCGCATCCGAGATGATCAGTGTGACCGGCTCGAACCGGATATTCTGATAGGACTGGTACCAGAAGGTCATCCCGATCACCGCGCCGAGCAGCCCGAGCGAGACCAAAAACGCGATTAACAGTTCTTTTCTGTGGCTTGTCTTTTTCTGATTCAAAGTGAAGATTCCTTTGCTGAGATTTCATTGAGATACTCGATGATGATATCCGCGCATTCCTCATATGAGTGCTCGGAGGAGGAGAGGAAGAGGTCATAGTGCTCGGGGCTGTCCCATACCTTGCCGGTATGATGGAGATAGTAGGCTCTTCTGTAGGCGTTGATCTTTCGGATCCTGTCCTTCGCCTCTTTGTTGGTGATGGAGAGCCTGTCCATCTCGCCCGAGATACACTGTTTCTCGTCCGCTGTGATGAATACCGAGACACGCCCCTCACAGTCGGAGAGGACAAAGTCCGCGCATCGACCCACGACGACACAGTTCTCGGATGAAGCGATGCTCCTGATCGCTTTCGCCTGTCTTAGGAACAGCTCCTGATACTTGTCGAAGTCGGGGTCGCTCTCATCGATCAGTACGCCGTTGTAGGTATTTTTATACAGGCGTGAGTACAGAGAGCTCTTGACCCGTTCGTCCGCCTGAGCGAGAGCGGAGGGATCTATGCTGCTGTCCTCATCCTCAAATTCGATGAGCTCCTTATCATAGTAGTTGATACCGAGTTTCGAGGCGATCTTTCTGCCGATGGTCCCGCCGCCGGAGCCGCAGTGACGGTTGATCGTGATCACAAATCTCTTATCCATCGTCTCACTCCTTATCCTGATAAAAAGATGGCCCTTTTCTATAATCTACCACAGATAGCGGAAGAATTCAATAAATATTTGTAAAATTTTCGTATCGCAGAGACAAACAGAGATCCTCCCCTGATACGCAGGAGAGGATCTCTTGAAGAGTATGTCCTTTGCTTATAAAAATGCCTTCAGATTCTCGATGTTGTTCTGCTCGGTCTCGAGCAGCCGGTCAGAGAGCGACGAGATCTTTCGGTCAAAGCCCTCGTAGCTTCTCTTCGAACGGATGATCTTTGTGATTCCCATCGAGCTGCCGTTGATCATCATCTCGGCGATCTTCGAGTCAGAGCTGTCCACGCCGAGTTTCATCCGGCTGAGCATATGCGTGCCCCGCACCGCCATCGGGCTTAAGCCCTTGACGGGGTTAGCCTTCTGATGCTGGATCCTGTGCGCGTCACGGCAGATGTTCTGATACTCTCTCTTCTGATTATTAAGCTCCTTTGAGAGTGACGGCGACGCGTACTTTGAGACCGCATTGATCCCGACGACCCCCATCCTCGCGTTCTTATAGATCGCGTTGAGCATTTCTCTGTCTTTCATGGTACCACCTCGGTACTATTTTTTGACAGAGATCCGGTTTTATCAGCGGAAAATATTTGTTATTGATCTTCAGGATCCGATCGAACTTTCGAATTATATCGAAAGATCTCCCCCCAAGTGTCAACATCTTCTCCGTCTTCTGTTTTCAGATTGAGCGTCTCTCCGTCATAGACGACCTTCAGCAGAGGAAGCTCCTCGGGATCGAACGCGGTTTTTGAATAGTCGGTCTCGGCTCTGATACAGAGAGCGCCGCTCTGTTCAAAAAAACGCAGGTCGGCAAGACCACAGGCATAAACCGTCGACAGCTTCAGCTGTCCCTGTTCATACACTTCGATCGTGAAGGTGAAGATCCCGGAGGTCGGACCGTCTTTTAAGAGATAGGTCTCTGTGACCCCGTTTCGGTCGAGGTCGGCGGTCGCTTTGGAGTAATAGTAAGCAGAATAATCATACTGCCCGCTGTCATATTCTCCCCCGTCGGTGATCGTGATGGGGATGCCCTGTTGACACGCAGAGAGCATCAGGATACAGAGTAAGAGGGAGACGAATACCGATATTTTGTGTTTCATAATATTCTCCTTTGGCGATGACTTTATGTCTTCCGTTATTCATCATTTATCATTTAAAAGGTATTCCGATAGATCATACAGTGGGGGATGTAGTCATCAAGCTGAGAGCTGAACAGACCCTTCTCGATCTCGTCCCAAGTAACGGTATCTGAGCGCGTGAGCACATAGTAGTCGTAGGATGAGAAGGACGCCCCTTTGGGCGCGTCTCCCTGATAGTGCATCAGACAGGAGTAGGAGGCTTCCTGCTCGATCTGTTCTTCGTCGCTCTTGCGGATCTTGACGATATAGGAGTCATCCTTTGAGCTGACGAGATAGTAGTAGAGCTGAGGGTAGTTGTCCTTCTCCTGCTCATAGAGCTCTTCGCTGATATTCTCACCGTCTAAGTTATAATACATCGCGCAGAGGAGCTCGGCTTCTTCGCCTTTTTTCGTTTTGTCATAGAAATCTTTCATCAGCTGCTCCCCGTGGGTACACTTGCTCTCTTCGATCACGACCACCGCGGATGTCTTGCACCGCGCGAGCGCCTCGTCTGCCGGAGCGACCTCTTCAAAGAGAGAGGTATCGCTCTGACACGCGCAAAGCGGGATCAGCAGGATCACGGACAACAGAATACTCAATATTTTTTTCATCATCATACTCCTTTCAAGTTTACCGCGCGTTGGTAATCAGGATCATGATCACACAGGCGACTAAGACGATCAGACAGATCAGCGAGAAGAGGGTGATCTTCCGATAGGAGAGGATCTTTCTGACGCGGGTGCCGATCTTCGCGCCGGAGAAGGGGGAGGTAAGGAGGCTATGCTCTTCTGCGACGCTCAAGAGCGTTCTTGCATACCGCTTTCGATCCTCTTTATTCAGCTTCGTGATGACCGCTTCATCACAGCTGAGCTCGATATCGGACAGAAACAGCCGAAGAAAGATCCACATAAAGGGATTGAACCAGTGCACCGCCGTGAGAATAATCGCAAGAAGCCGCCACAGGTTATCTTTTCTTCTGATATGCGTCTGTTCGTGCAGGAGGATATCGTTGAGATCCTTCTCCTCATACGACAGGGGCAGGATGATCCTCGCTTTGATGACGCCATAAACCGCGGGGCTTTTCGCCTTCTCGCTGAGATAGATATTCTCTCTCAGGCGGCGCGCGTCCTTAAACATCTTCTTCGTCGAGAGGTAGACAAAGACGAGAAAGACGACGATTGCCAGCGCGACCGCGATCCAGACGACAGACGCGACCGCAAAGAGCGTCTCAAACATAGGATTTGAAAAGCGGATCGGAAAGTAGCTCTCTGTGAGCCGCATCGAATTGGTGAGTGACACCGAGATATCTTCTGCGGGGCTGAAGATCACGACCGTCCTCGAGAAGAAGTCCGAGAGCAGACTTAAGAGACTGTACGGACTCGAGATCCCGAACGGCACGCACATCCTCAGAAACGGCGCGATCCACAGAAAGATCGCGACCCTCCTCGGGATGAAGCGGATCGCGCGGATCAGGATGACGACCGTCCCCGTTACTGTTGCGACGATGCTCATATTAAAGATCCAGTAGAAAACTTCCGACAGCATCGCTCAGCCTCTCTCGATCAGCTCTCTGAGCTCATTGATCTCGCTCTCTGTGAGCTTCTCATCCTCTAACAGCGCCGAGAACAGCGCCCGTCTTGAGCCGCCGAAGACCTTGCTGAGCAGAGTCTCGGCTTCTCTCTTCTGCGCCTGTGCGCGCGTGATCAGCGGCGTACAGAGAAAGCCGGGGTCGTCCCGTTTGATATAGCCCTTTGATACGAGCTTTTTCAGGACGGTGTAGGTGGTGTTCTTGTTCCAGCCGATCCGGTCAGACGCGATCAGACTGATCTCCTTCGCCGAAAGAGCGCCCTTCTCCCAGAGGATCTCCATCAGCTTTGCTTCGCTGTCAAATAACTTTTCCTGCATATTATCCCTCTCAGACTATTGCTATAGTCTATACTATCACAGTAGTCTGTGTTTGTCAAGAAAAAAGCAGCGAAGAGAGCTCTTCGCTGCCTGTGATGTTTTACGGTTCGATCCGGATATCGATGCTGCCGGTAGTGGTGGTGATCTCGCACCTGCCGCCGGATGTGGTCTTCGGCACATCGACGCTGCCGACAGAGGTCTCAGCAAAGAAGATCTTCTCCGTCAAAAGCGTGCCTCTGACGCTGCCGGTGGTGGTCGTAACAAAGAGCTCCCCGGCGTCGCTGTGATCGAAGAGGATATCTCCGGTGGATCTCTTGAGCGTCATTCCTCCCGCGGCATCGGTGTCCTTGAGGGCGGTTCTGCCGGTGCTGCCTTCACAGAAGATATTCCCGCGGCACCTGACATTTTGAAGCTCGATATCACCGGTGGTGGCGTTGATATTGATATCTCCGTCACAGGTGACATCCGAGACCGCGATATCTCCCGTGGTGGCGGTCAGATCAAGAGAATGTACCAGAGGACTCTCAAATGTGATATCGCCGGTGCTGAGCTTGATCTCAGCGTGATCTGCGATCGGAGAGAAGCATCGGACATCACCGGTGGTGGCGTTGATGTCGACGGTATCGAAGGAGAGGTCATCAGGGAGATCAATGTCTCCGGTGCTCTCATTGATCGTGAGCGTATAGGAGGGAGCGCTGTCCTCTTTTTGAGGCAGATAGACCGTAATTTTCGGGGTCGAGAAGGAGAAGAAGGAGATATAGTCGAACCAGTTCTTCCTTTGGTCGTTTGATGTGATCGAGAGGGTGCCGCCGCTCAGGGTGACCTTGTGTCTTTGGTTTTCCTCTTCGTAGCAGTCGACCCGGATATCTTCGCTCTCAGATCGAGCGAATACGATGTCCGCAGTCTGTGTATCGATATCGATCTTTTCTACGATGGATGCCTCTTTGCTGTCAAATGTGACGGTGTTCGTCTCAAATTTCTTATTGCTCAGCGCCGAGGGATCAAAGCCGCCCTTTAAAAGCGCGATGAAGACGACGATCAGTCCCAGCGCGACCAGCGCGCCTGCGATGATGAGCCATATTTTTACTGCTTTAGCCATTTTGCTTCTCCTTTCCGACAAAGATGGACTTGATGCCGAGGGCGATCTTCTTCGTCAGTTTGACAACGCCCTTTGACGCGGCGATACACCCGAAGAAGAGGAAGATCGAGAGCCCCGCCATGACCAGCCCGCTGCCGACCGCGAGGGCTCCGGTGATCGGTTCTCCTCTGATGATGAAGACCGTGCCAATCGCTGCACAGGCAAGAGCAGATGCGATGAAGGAGATCTCCACCGCCCAGAGCGCTACGATCAGCGCCCACAGGGTGATGTATAAGGCGAGTATGACCGCTGAGAAAGCGATCAGGAGCGATCCCCAGATCGGGGAGCCCGCGATGATCAGCGCGATCTCCCAGCCTCTCAGGGCGCGTTTGGGCTTGACATTCTCCTTGACGATTTTTGAGAGAGGGGTGTTCGAGACGGTTTCAGAGACGATCTCGTCGATCGAGCCGACTTCACTTATCGCCTCTTCCTCCGACAGTCCTTCTTCGATCCGATCGTCGATCATCTCGCTGTAGAAGAGGAGCCGCTCGCTGATATCCTCCTTGGGCAGTCCGGATAAGCGGCCCTCAAGTTGTGATAAAAATTCCTGTTTATTCATGTTGATCCTCCTTGGTGACGAAACGATAGATCGAGATGATCTCTTTCCATTCGTCCTTGAAGTCTTCGATGCGTTTGAGCCCTGTGTCGGTGATGCGGTAGTACTTGCGAAGCCTGCCGTTGTGCTCCGCGGTCCTCACCGTCAGCATCTTCGCTCCCTCGAGGCGTTTTAAGATGGTGTAGAGGGTGGATTCCGACATCTCCATGTACGGCTTTATATCCTTGATGATCTTGTAGCCGTACGATTCTTCATCCTTGATAGAAGCCAGTACACAGACATCCAAGAGCCCGCGCTTGAGTTGAATATCCATACCATCCCTCCTTTTGTCATATCTATTATATACTCTATGTTACGCAATACATCATATCACGAGGTATTGATTTTGTCAATAGCAAAATAAAAAATCGGCAGACAGTAAAAACTGCCTGCCGTGGATATTGTTTTTTGATCGGATCACTCCCACTCGATCGTCGCCGAGGGCTTGGGGGTGAGGTCGAAGAGGACGCGGTTGACATTCTCTACCTCTTTGGTGATCCTGTCGGTGATGTGCTCTAAAAGATCAAAGGGGACATTCTCGACCGTAGCGGTCATGGCGTCTTTGGTGTTGATCGCACGGATGATGACGGGATACGCAAAGGTGCGTTTGCCATCCTTGACGCCGACAGACTTGAAGTCGGGCACCGCGGTGAAGTACTGCCACACCTTGCCCTCTAAGCCGTTTTGCTGAAATTCTTCTCTTAAGATCGCGTCACTCTCTCTGACCGCCTCGAGACGGTCTCTGGTGATCGCGCCGAGGCACCGAACGCCTAAGCCCGGACCCGGGAACGGCTGGCGGTAGACCATCGAGTCCGGCAGACCTAAGGCTTTGCCGACGACCCTGACCTCATCCTTGAAGAGGAGCTTGACGGGTTCTACGAGCTCAAACCTGAGATCCTCGGGCAAGCCACCGACATTGTGGTGCGCCTTGACGCCGTCGTCCGACTCTAAGATATCGGGATAGATGGTGCCCTGTGCTAAGAACTCGATGCCGTCGAGCTTTCTCGCTTCTTCTTCGAAGACACGGATGAACTCCGCGCCGATGATCTTGCGCTTACGCTCAGGCTCTGAGACGCCCGCTAATTTGTCTAAGAACCGATCAACTGCATCGACATAGATGAGATTCGCGTTCATCTGACCGCGGAACACTTCAACGACCTGCTCGGGCTCGCCCTTGCGGAGCAGTCCGTGGTTGACATGCACGCAGACGAGCTGCTGTCCGACTGCCTTGATCAAAAGAGCCGCGACGACAGAGCTGTCCACGCCGCCCGAGAGAGCGAGCAGCACCTTCTTGTCGCCGATCTGAGCGCGGAGCTCTGAGATCTGTTCGTTAATGAACGCCTGAGCCAGCTCAGGGGTGGTGATTCTTTCCATCGTTTCGGGTCTTACATTTCCTGTCATAATTTCCTCCCAAAGAAATAATACAATATATGGTAGTTAGATTATAGCAAAGCACAAGAAAATCGTCAATACAATAGAAATGAAAAATCCCCGAAAAATCGGAGATCATCACGGAAATCGTTCTATTTGCTGTCCCAGAGGTGGCGGGACAGGTCGACCCTGCCGTCGATGAAGGTCACGCCCTCGTCCTTCAGCAGTAGGATCTGCTCATTCATGCCGCCGAAGGCGAAGGCGGACGACGGCTCGCCGCAGCGGTTCACGACCCGGAAACACGGGATGTGTTCGGGGTCGGGGTTGATGTGCAGGGCGTAGCCCACCACGCGGCTCCACCGCGGGTTCCCGGCGAGCATCGCGACCTGACCGTAGGTCGCGACCTTGCCGTAGGGGATGCGCCGCACGACGTCATATATCAGCTCAAAAGAGTTTTTTTCTTTCATTTTTATCACCGTTTGCATTATACCATTGAGCGAGAAGA